>JAYTRM010000258.1:0-10433 GCA_043746165.1 Bdellovibrionales bacterium
AAAAAAAGCCAGCGCCAACCGCGCAGACCGCAAAGGTGATGAGAAGTAGGTTGGCATTTGCGCTGTATAAGGTCTCGTTTACGGATGACGGAAGTGCGAGTCCAACGAGACCAGCCAAATCCCGTGCAATGACGAAAGTCGCCAAGAAACTTAGAAACCCCATGTCGAAAAAGACAAGCCAGAGAAAAAACTTAAAAGCGGGGCTTCCACTCGATCTTCGACCACGTAAAAACATCGAAAGTGGAAAACACATCAGGACAACAAAACCAACGGCCACCATGAGCCATATCGGCCAGCCCAAGCCCGATGACAATCGTTGGCCCAGGTAGGTGAGGATCAACGCCAAAATGGGAAGGATAACCAAAACTCGTCTCATTTTTCAAGATAGACATCTACCATCTTTCCGGTTTGCATGCCGACTTTTTCAAAAAAACTTTCTTGGTCGCCAAAGCCGGTGAAGATATCAATTTTCTTTAACTGGATGAGATCACCAATATCGACTGCAGAGAACATCCCATCATGAACGGTACCATCCGGTAGCACCGCACCCTTGGCGGCGGGAATATAGACTTTCGAGCCGAGCGGGATAACCTTTGGATCCACGGCGACCGAACGGAACGGAACGAGAGTGGCATCGCCGACACCATAACCGTAAGGCGCATCGGGCCCGCAAACGCGCCAACGAATTTCTTTCGTTCCGTCGGGATGAGTGATGCGAGTTTTGAAATTGACAACACGTCCGTCGAGCAAACGGCCGGTTCCTTCCATCGATAGTTTTTTAAAATAGGATTTAGAAATCGTAGCGATCAAATTGCCATCGACGTCGAGAAGTTTTTGATCTTTGACTTGGCCATCGACGGTCTCGAGCGAAACCCAGTAAAAAGATGGTCTGAGTATACCGACCAATTGGACGTCATGCTGAGAATTGCCACGCAGAGCATTTACTTCAGCAAAAGATTTTTCGGCATACATGAAGAGACAAAGCGCGATAGCGATCGCGGATGGAAGACGAGCCATATTCCCTCCTTGGAACATTGGTCCCCCAAACGCTTGTCAGTTTTCGGTTAGCATGGTGGCTGTACCAAACTTTCTGACCTGCGCAAAATGCAGGGGGTAGTAATATTTAATCGCGTTTGTCCAATCGATACAAACACGTCCTGCATTAAGACCTTTGAGTGAGTCTAGGACCAGGCCTAGGACCGCTCGACCAGCACCCTGGCCCCGAAGGTGGCTGGCCACTCCAATTGGACCAAGAAAAGAATCATTTGGATTTCGTGCCGTCTGTAAATTATCAGAGAGCGGAAGCTTGAGCGAAGCCGGCGACCATCCTTGGTCGGGGTCAAGGAGCCTTGAACGCAATCCGAGCCTTGAAAATCCCAGAACTCCATTTCCATCTTTCATGACCATCCAAAGGGCCCTGCGCACATCTCCACGACTTCTCCAGAACTGAAACTCTCTTGTCCAACGTCCCGGAAACTCGCGACTCAGAAAACTCTCGAGTTCATCCCGTTCGCTCTCTGAGTTGACTGCAAGCCAGTGCCAGTTTTTTTCGCAAGCAAGCGTTTGAGCGTCAGCGATATATTTCCCAACAACGGGCGAATTTACATCGCCCACGAAATCGACCTCTTCACTGCCTTTGAATCCGGCGCGCGCGAGTGCGCTTGCCAAACGCAGGCCGCCCTCACTTTCAAGTGGTACGCCGGGAGTAAAATGAAACTCGTCACCGCCAACCGAAAGGCGAGTTTTACCTTCACTCATCGCGAGCTTGCAAAGAGATGCTACGAATTGATCTTCAGATTTTTCAGCGATCTCGCCCCACAGAGTTAGCCAAAGACTTCGCGCGGAAAGTCCTGCCTTTATGCCATCGACCGATGCAACGGCATAAATAACGTGTGTACCCGCCAACTGGGTTGGCCGGTAGTAAAGCCAGTTCTGTTCATGCAAGATCCACCGCAGGTCAGCCTCGCACAGTCTATAGTATGCGCTATGCGATTTGTTCCATTGCTGGAGAACCACTTGGCAAGAGCGGCTGTCAGGAGATCTCATTTTCTTTCGGCTCGCACGAAGTGTTAGTGGTCGCGCCATACCCGACTTTGCCGAGGGCTTCTCGATCCACGAGGAGCATAATGTCGGAATGGCGAAGTAAAGAACTCGCCGGCAGCGAAAGATCTGCGGCTTGAAACTTGCGCAGGACATCTCGCTTGCTCGCTCCACTAACCATAAATAAAATCGCCTTACATTGAACAAAAGCTCCGACGCCGTAGCTGATTCCCCACGTTCCACTTTCTAGTTGTAGATTTTTTACGGTCGTCTCGCTTAAGGGTACGCAGCCGCTGAAAAACGACGGCGCGAGACCTGGCTCGTGAAAGGCCACGTGGCCATTGAGGCCGAGGCCCAATATCGCAAGATCGGCGACTCGATCGGCGTGCTCGATTGGCGAAATTTGTTTCTGGAAACTTGGCAGATGCTCATTGAAAAACCGCCGGAAAACACCTTTTTTTGACCCCGCCATCACATCGTCAATTTGCAACAAATCAAGGCCGCGCAGGTATTCAGGATTTTCGCTCTGCCAAAGTTTATAGAGTGCGACCGGCGTTTGTCCCGCAGGAATAAATATCGAACGAGCTCGATACTGAGTGATTTTCTCACGACACCAATTCGACGCGGCTCGACCGAGACCAGCGGCGTCTTCACATATTGTGGCTTCGCATATTGTGTTTTTCATGTTTCAATCTTAGGGAATGAAGTCAGTGCTGTCGAAAGGAAAATATAATCTGGTCTGCGTCGCCCATCCGGACGACGAAACTCTTTTCTTCGGTGGACTTTTGTTGAGTGAACGCCGCAGGCCTTGGGTCGCGATCTGCATGACTTCTGACGGTAGTGCCGTTCGCAAAAAGCAATTTTTCACCGCGGCCCGCAAGCTCGGAATCACTGAAACGCAATGGTGGGAGTATCCCGATGTCTACGATCAGCGCCTTCCCATCGAAGCAATAGTCCCGAGACTCGGCGAACTTCCAACTCCATATCAAGTATTTACCCATGGTATCGTAGGAGAATATGGTCATCCTCACCATCAAGACGTAAGCCTGGCTGTGCACCGCGCGTTTAGCTCTCACCCACGACTTTTTGTAGCCAGTTACAACACTTATCCTGAACTACAAATCCGCCTCACCCGATCTCAATTTGAAAAGAAAGCGGAGATCTTGACCAAAGTCTACGGCAGCGAGACGCAGCGTTTTCTCAACGTCTTGCCCGTGACGTTCAACGAGGGTTTCAGTCGCTTGAGTCTGGGAGAAGTCGAGGCGCTCTATGATTACTTCGCGAAGAAAAAGCCGCTACGCCCCCGCGATATCAAAGAAAATCGCGCGGTGCTCGGTTACCTTCCACACTTGCGCGGGCTAAAGCGACCTTTTTGATTGCGGAGCAATTTTGAAAAAAGCCTTTGAGATGTTGAAGAAGATTTTCACCGATCGAAAAATGGCGGTGGTTTTTGCCCTCGGCTTTTCTTCAGGCTTGCCTCTGCTGCTCACCGGCTCGACTCTCCAGGCTTGGTGCAAAGATTCGGGCCTCAATCTCTCAAGCATTTCGCTTTTTGCGCTGGTGGGAATTCCCTATACGGTAAAATTTCTCTGGGCACCATTTCTCGATCACTACACGCCGCCATTTTTGGGCCGTAGGCGTGGCTGGCTTCTCATCACTCAATTGCTGCTGACAGCGGCGATTGCGTCTCTCGGCTTTGTTCATCCGGCAGATTCGGCTTTCGTCGTTGCGCTTGTCGCACTCGCGGTGACATTTTTTTCAGCGAGCCAAGACATCGCGATCGACGCTTACCAAATTGAAATTCTTGATCCCGAGGTTTACGCGTTTGGCAACCAGCTCTACGTTCTCGGATACCGCATCGGAATGATTGTCACTGGCTCCGGAGCTCTCATTCTCGCCGACCACCTACCATGGCATCTTGTTTACCTGACGATGGCAGGGTGTATGTCGATCGGCATCCTGACCACGCTTATCGGCCCGGAGCCCATCAATCAGACGGCGCTTCGCCAGAAAGCGACCCTGCGAGATTCGGTGTGGCTGCCGATGAAAGATTTCTTTTCGCCCTCAGGTTCTCACCAAGGAAAGGCCTTGTGGATACTCGCGTTTTTTCTGCTTTACAAAATTGGCGGCGACATGGCGACCGGCTCAACCACGCTGTTTTACATGGACCTCGGTTACAGCAAATCGCATATCGGTGAAGTCGCCAAGGTGTTCGGCGTCGGAGCAACGATCTGTGGAGGCATTATCGGCGCAACGGCAATTATGGCGCTGGGGCTCCGCCGTTCACTTTGGACATTCGGAGTTTTGCAAGGCCTCGCGTGCCTCAGCTTCGCTTGGCTCAGCTACTATGTACACTCGACTGGATCCACGAGCCTCGTAGCTCTTGCGTCGGCGATCTCGATCGAAAATTTAGCGGCCGGTCTTGGTACCGCCGCCTACGGCTGCTACATGGCGACCCTGGTCAATCGGCGTTACACTGCCACCCAGTACGCTTTACTCACAAGCCTCATGGGCGCGACCCGAGTCTTTGGAGCGGCACCCTCGGGGTGGATCGCCCAACATTTCGGCTGGTCTAATTTGTTTGTCTTCTGTGCGGTGGCTTCGATTCCCGGACTCTTAATTTTGCTCAAACTTCGGCCTCCGCAGGAATTTGCACGTGCGACGGAGGCTCCTGCTTCGACGGCTGCAGCTGACGTTGCAGCGGCCACTTAAGTCACCAGCACCTCAACTTTCGAGAGCTCGAAATACCCGTAGGCCAGTTTCTTAATTTATCATTGAGTGACAATTGGCTTTAGGCCTAGCATCAAGGTGAAGCTCGGCGTTAGCCCAGAGGCCAAGGAGTCTATTATGTTTCGCAATTTCAATCGATCATTTGCATTCGCAATTGCACTTGGTGTGGCTGCCTGCGCAGACCCCAATGCCCTAAATAAAAAAAATGCAGCTGATGGTGCATCGAGCACGTTTCTAGCTGTGTGCCAATTGAGCAACGGCCAGAGCCCTGTCGTCTGTATCGATTTCCCTACCGACAATTCAAATAACAGCGCGAGTTGCACGACAGTTGAATATCCAACCTACCAGTCCTTCGGCGCCAATAGTGAGGAGTACCAAGGAGTAGGTAACACAGCCAACGCGACGACTTCGTGCGCGGCCTTCAATTCTAATTCGACAAAGATCGGAAGCTGCACACTGGCAGATCGCTTCATTCGTTATTACTCAGGACATTGGTCGCTTTCAACAGCCCAGAGCAACTGCACGTCGCGTAATGGTCAGTGGGGATCTTGATCAGCTGCTCAAATTCGTGAGCGATTGATTCGAGAAATCGAAGCCGTACGAAAGATCGTTCGCGCTTCACCAGAAGAAGAACTCCACGCGCTGACCCTGGACTTCTACCGCCTCGATCGAGGCACGTAAATTACTAGCGCAAAATCAGAGCCCGCGCATCGATGACGCCACTTAGGCGCGAAGTGTTTCCTGCAATGTCTGAGAACTCCAGAGTGAAAGCTCCGGAAGCCTGAGCTGGGACCTTAAACCGAATCAGCGATTGGCCTGTTCCGTATCCGCCTTCGGTCGATGTTGTAGAGCCGTCTATAAGTGCCAGGTCTATGGCGAATACATCTCTCAGCACCGGAAAACTTCCATCGCTCGTTGCGAGCACCTGACGAAAATCCCACTTCACTTCTTGGCCAGACGCAAAACGCAAAACAGCCAGCGCTGGCGGGTGCTCGTACACGCCGCCATCGAGTTGATCGATGATTGAAAAAATGAACTCGCGGGGAGCGACTGTAAAATGTCCGTCGGCAAAAGGCGAAGCGCCCACTTGGACGCCCTCGACAGCAAAGGCTGCGATAATCCGCGGAGCCACGTGGTCAGGCAATAAAACAGAAGCAAACTCAGGATTCACCCGTCGGCCACTCGGCAAAATGATGTTGTAGTGAGTATGGTGGTAATCGCCATCTGGCCACGTGATGACATGACCGATCACCTGGCCCGCAGACACACGTCCGCCACCGGCATTCAGCATCGCGACCACTTCTTCAGGCAAGGTTGTTTCGTTTACGTGATGAAATTCAAAACGAGTGCCGTCGTCGGCAATCACGGACACTTCGAAATACGTGGCGTCGCCCTCTTGCGGCCATGGTTTCCAATATTTCTGGAGTTCGCCGGTCTCAAGGGCCGTGTAACTGTAGTGACCTGCCTCGATCCGCCCCGCAACCGGGGCGTGGATATCGGCTCCGGCATCGACCCGAAGGTCGCAGCCGCCGTGAAAGTACGGCGGGGCACCGAACGGCTGATACTGCGCCATCACGTTGCCAAGTGAATGAGATTCGTCTTGAAATTTGACTGGCCACGCGAGCGCATGGGGTGCGGGAAGAACGTTTTGGTCAGCTACCAAGTCAAAGGGAGAAGAAATGGCCCGGTATTGGTATCCCTCCGCAAGAAGTGCTTCACGTGATTTGATGCGCTCATTTGCGCCACTGGGCAAAGCCGTAAGTAGAGTCAACAATAACGGGATAACGAGGGCCTTAGACGTCGAATCCATTGCCGCCTCCTTAGTTTAACCCCAATCAAAGCAAGTCTTACACCTTATGGACAGTGTAATCTGTGCAGAGAGGCCCTTCGCACTCAAAAACTTGAGGATTTAACGCATTTTGGCCGCAGTTTGTGCTAAGGCTTTGTCCTCCCAATTCAGACACAAGGGCTAGTGGCCCAAAATATGAGGTTCGCGCATGGTGACTTTTCAGGATTTGAAGCTTTCTCCCCCCGTTCTGCGCGCCATCGAGGCGCTTGGCTTCACCTCACCGACTCCTATCCAAGCTGAAACTTTACCCATCTTGCTCGGCGACGCGACTGATTTCTTGGGACTTGCAGCCACTGGAACCGGAAAGACTGCGGCTTTTGCCATTCCGCTGATTGAGCGAATCGAGGCTACCGACCGAAATATTCAGGCGCTGGTTCTTTGCCCGACTCGCGAACTCGCCCTTCAAGTTTCGGGTCAGGTCGATCTCCTCGGAAAATTTAAACGCATTCAGTCCCTACCCATCTACGGCGGCGCAAGCTACGGAGATCAAACACGTGGCCTTCGCCAAGGTCCTGCCGTCATCGTCGGAACTCCCGGCCGCATCATCGATCACATCACCCGCGGAACTCTCAAACTTGCGGGCGTCAAAACAATCGTTCTCGATGAGGCCGATGAAATGATCTCGATGGGCTTTAAAGAAGATCTCGAGAAGATTCTGGAAGCCGTTCCCCGTGAAGAAAGTAATATCTGGTTGTTTTCGGCGACGATGAGCCGAGAAGTGAGGTCGGTCAGCGATGAGTACCTGCGTAAACCGAAAGTCGTTCAGTCGAATCGAACCGAAATGCTGCCCTCAACAATCGAGCAATATTACTTTCTGACTCACGAAGCCAATAAGCCAGAAATCCTCTGCAAGCTCATCGATGCCTATGACAACTTCTACGGCCTCGTGTTCTGCCAAACAAAATCGTTGGTCACCGATCTCACTCGCTACATGCAAGAGCGCGGCTACAAGGTCGATTGCCTTCACGGAGATAAGGATCAGAAGGCTCGCGAGCGCACAATGAATGATTTCCGTGAAAAGAACGTGAGCATGTTGATTTGCACCGACGTTGCATCGCGCGGGCTCGACGTCAAAGACATCACTCACGTCATCAATTACTCGATTCCGCGAGAGCTGGACAACTATGTTCACCGCATCGGCCGCACGGGCCGGAGCGGTAAAACCGGCATCGCCATGAGTTTGGTCAGCGCCTCGAATCGCAGGCAAATCGGCTTGATCGAACGCATGACCAAGAGCCGTATGCTTGAAGGCAAGGTTCCCACTCGCCGAGAGATCGGTGCCAAGAAGCTGGCGCGCGTGATGCCGAAGTTTCAGGAGCAGCTCAATCACCTCCGCGCCGTCGAAATTCTTGATCCCGCGTGGAAAGAAACCATTGCCGCAATGACAGGCGAAGAAATCGCCGGTCGCTTTCTTGCCATGCTGTTCCCTGAAATTTTCAACGACAACGATCGTCCGCAAATGGCCCGCACGGCCCAACCCGAGCGGGACGGCGGGAGTTTTGGGGGCGGATTCGGTGGCGGCAGCAGGAGTCGAGCCGAGCGGCCGCAGCGCACAGCGCGCCCTGAGCGATTTGACCGCGAAGGCGGTGGTGGTCGCCGCATGCGAGCTGAGCGGCCCGAAAGAACGGAACGGCCGGCGCGTGCTGAGCGACCGGAGCGAACTGAACGGCCGGAGCGTGCCGAGCGAGATGAGAAGAAAACATTTGCCGCCTCAGCGACGTCGACTGCCCACAAGCCGGCTCGGGCCGCGCAGTCGGATAAAACTGGCTGGCAGAAAAAAGTAAAGCCCTCTGCTGCCGGCGCAAGTCGCCCAAAGCGTTTTGAAGGTGGCGATCGACCTCCAACCCGCCGATAGACCTAAAGCTTATTTAACCTTGTCGACCTTCGCCCTTTGCTCTCGAAGTTTTGCTTCGAGGGTTTTAAGCTTATCGGTTTCTTCTTGAAGTTCGGTATTGAGGCGGTTAAGTAGGTTCTTGCGATCCACCGAAATAGTGTCCTGGGCCGAAATCTGGCTTTGAATCTTTACAATCTCGTTGTTGTTGTTCTGAACTTTACCGCGGGCTGTGTTTTTCTCGCGGGTGAGCTGATCGGCGTTCTGTCGAATTTGGGTTTCGAGATTTTGCGTTCCAGATTTGATTTGGTTCTGAAGCTGACCGCGTTCGGCCTTTAAAGCATTTAGATTACCGCGCGCAACGACGATCTGTTGATCCAACTCCCCAAGCTGAATTCCCCTCGTAGCCGAGCGGCTCTTAGCGACCGCCGCACGATTTGCCTGCAGTGAATTGAGATTTTGCTGGGCGTCCTGAACCCGGCTGTCTTCTTGACTCATTGAAAACGTCGACGAGCTTCGAGCGTTGGAGCGAGCCTCGTTTGCATCATAGTTCGAGTTGGAGAGTTCCTGGTCGATCGCGGCAATCCGGTTTTGCTGAATCTGGTTGTCATCTTGAAAACTCTTGATCTTGGCCGCCAGAGTCGGGTTTACGCCGCTGCCCCCGAGCATCGCCTGATAGGCCTTTCGTTTTTCTTCAGTTTTCTTTCTCTGTTCCCCAACTTCGCTTTCTAGGCGCTTGAGATCTTCGGCCTGCCCGACCGCTTCGTTCGCCAAACTTGAAATCCGTGTTTCAGCTCCCGATAGCTCACCCTTTAATTTGTTGAGTAATTCGTTACTGCTTGCAAGATCCGAGCGGAGCTGACTGATTTTCTCATGAGCACTTTCAATCTCATTTTGTTTATCAGCAAGTTCGCTTCGGGTTGTGCGCAAGAAATGCAGAGAAGTCAGCAGACCAAGCAAAAGTGCAATACCTGCTATTCGGGTACGACTCATCGAGCTACTTCCTCCCTGGGCTATTTTGCGGTCAAGATTCATGATGCCTAATTAAAAAACTTTGAATTATGTTTTGAGCCGAACGATCGGTGGTCATTATCGGCCGGGCTTTATCAATGGGCGTCGACCGCAACTTTTTCACCGACCCTGCGGGTGTACTTCATCGTATAGAGTGGTATTAAGCCCAGCGCGATGATTGCCGCAATCACCCAACACAAGTTTTCAAAACTCATGATGAAGACTTGAGATTGGACACGGTACCAAAGACTTTTCACGCCGAGCGTGCGCGTGTCCCAGAGACCGACGCTGCTCGACAGTTTTCCCATTGGCACGCCCATGGACTGCCTAAATGTCACGATGGCCGCAGGGTTCAGTGCGCTGGCATTGGCCATAAGATCATTGTAGTGCTGGGCTCCAAATCGTGTCAGCAAAGTGTCGAGCGAAGCTATGCCGATACTACCGCCCATCTGCCGAAAAAAATTCTGCATTCCGGAAACTTGCCCGAGTTCTTCGCCGCGAAATTGGCCGAGCACCATCTGGTTAATAGGAATAAACAAAAAAGCCATGCCAGCACCACGCAACAGCAGCGGAATCAAAATGTCGTTCGGCCCGGAATCTTGAGTAAAATGCGCCATGGCGATAACCGAAAGCTCTCCCATAGTAATGCCAAAAAGCACCAGTATTTTGGGACTCACCTTACTCACCAGCATCCCCACAGGTAACATGAAGATCGCCGTGATAATCGAACCCGGCATGAACAGCATACCTGTCTGCGTAGCAGTCATGTTGGGCATCACTCTCGATACAAATACGGGAATCGCAAAAGTCAGTGAGTAGAGCATGATGCCAAGGCAGAGCATGAGCATGGTACCGGAACGCAGAGCATTTGAGCGAAATAATCTTAGGTTCATGATGGGATTGGGGATTCTCAGCTCCCAATAGATGAAAGAACCAATTCCGGCGACGGCAAAAACGGCACAGGTTCGAATG
>JAYTRM010000259.1:0-11222 GCA_043746165.1 Bdellovibrionales bacterium
ATTGAGATCACTACTTGAATTAGACTTGAGCAAAGTCCATGCGTTAATGACTCATTTAAGCCGGCACGTGTGATTTTATTTTTGCGCGGCCCCTTAGCACCTAATTGAATACCCGCCATTTCTGAAACCACTTTCGAAACTTGAACGACCACTGAGTTAACGATTTCTGAAGCTTCTTTGCCGCTCATGCAGCGCCTCGAGCTTCTTTGGGTTGGTTGGCATTTTTTTGTACAAAATTATTCGAGATTTTTCGGGTGAGTAATTCTTGGGGCTCGAGAATAAGCGCAGGCTTACCGTCACCTAAAATTGTACTTCCGCTTATGCCCTTTATTCCTTGCAGCTCGGCGCCTAACATTTTAGTTACTATTTGGAATTGACCAAGGATATCGTCAACCAGAATCGCGAATGGTTCTGGGCCCGACCTGATGACGATGGCAATCATGTCACTCTGAAGGCTGGTGCTTCTAATTCCAAAAAAATCACCAAGTCGATAGAGCGGTAGGGTTTCTGCGCGTAAAAGCAATAATTCTCCGAGCGGACCCGAATTAATCGACGAGGAATTTGGCCTGAGTGTTTCAAAAACATGATTCAGAGGAATCACGTATTTTTCATCTGAGTATCTCAAAACCATTGCATCAATGATAGCAAGGGTGAGGGGAAGTATAATTTTGAAAGTTGTGCCGAACCCAATTTTTGAGTCAATCAGGACTTCGCCGCCGAGGTCCTGAATATTTGTTTTCACAACATCCATTCCAACGCCGCGCCCCGAAACATCCGTGACCTTTTCTTTTGTCGAAAACCCTGGAGCGAAAATAAGATTCAGGGCCTCTTTGTCAGATAACTGATTGTCTGGTTTGACAATTCCCTTCTCAATGGCTTTTTTCTTTAGCTTTTCGGGATTAAGTCCAGCACCGTCATCGGATACTTGGAGGATCAGTTTGCCAGCCCGATGATAGGCGCACAGCTTCACCTGCCCGCGAGCTTCTTTGCCGCTAGCTAACCTTATATCCGCTGATTCGATCCCATGATCGACTGAGTTTCGAATTAAGTGAACGAGAGGGTCATTAATTTTTTCGAGAACAGTTTTATCGAGTTCCGTCTCCTCGCCTATCAAATTGATAGCTACTTCCTTGCCAAGCGCCTGCGCAGTATCGCGAACAATCCTTTGCATTTTTTGGAAGGTTGGTTTGACCGGGACCATGCGCAGTCCCATCGAAACCTCTTGGATTTCTTTACTCACTTTCCCAATTTGTTGAACAGTTTTTCGCAATAAGGGAGAGTCGTAACTCTGAGTTTGCTCGCGAAGGACACTTTGCAAAATGGCCATTTCACCGACAAAATTTATAAGGCTTTCTACCTTAGCCAGAGAAACTCTGAGACTCTCGTCATGTTGGGGAGGGTTTGTCGATTTACTGACCGGTGCCAGAGCATGCCCCTCTTGTACCTTGCCTGGCGCCATGGGCGCCGAAACTGTCGCGATCGGTGAGGCCGCCAGTTCAGATTGTGAAGATCTCACTATCTCGACCTGGGCTTCCTCAGCGAGGGGTTCTGCAAACGAACTTTCAGTGACGTCTGCGGAAATACTTGAGGCTGTCTCAGCACCTGCTTCAGGTGCAGGTTCAGAAAATGAGGACATTTCTTTTAAGAGAACGGATGAGTCGAAGGTTGCAGAAAGGTCTTTTTTCAGACCGTCGATCATTTGTGCAACATGGTCATTTGAGCGAAGCAGCAAATTAATGACTTTCGAAGTCGCAGTAAGATCGCCATTTTTTACTTTTAAAATAAACGACTCAAACTCGTGAGTGAACTCACCAAACGCATCAAAGCCAACAGCCTTAGATGAACCTTTAAGATTATGCGCCAGTCTAAATATTTTATTTAGATTTTCGATGTCGTTGGGATTTGATTCGAGGCCCAAAAAGCATTGCTCGACATCTGTAACCAGCTGTGCGGCTTCATCTAAAAAACCAATTTTTAATTCTGTGTCAAAATCATCCATGCAGACTTCCCTTGCGAGCTCTTCCCAGGAAGCCAATCGGCTTAAAAATTATCTGTGCTGAGGCTAGTTTGCCAAGAATATCAAATGGATTGGGGTTCTCGACCGAAGACCAGCTTCAAGAACTGACTCTCGGTCGGGATCAGTCAAGGCGTTTGAAAAGCCCCCCTGCCCCCGGGCGATGCCGTGTCTCCGCTTCAAAGTGAAAATTTTTCCTTCCACAAAAGCAAACAGCCCTGTGATCTCGCTTACCGCGCAGATCAGGCTGGCCTTTGGCTTGCTCCGTTCGTATGCAGGCCGGGTCTCTCTGTTCAGAAAGAACGTACATCCGGCCGGAACGGTTGATTCTTGAAAGCGTTGTCGGAAGAATTGAAAGCGCGGGTGGTCAGATCAGCAAACCTAGTTTGTACCGCTGCTGTTTTCACTTTATCAACTTTGTTAATTTCAAGTTGCGGAGCGCCAGGTACCGGTGCCCACATCGAAAACGGTTACAGTGCCAGCGACGATGCTCCAGATTCGCAGGCGGCCAAAGAACATACTCCCGCTCAAGATCCTCATAAAATTTTCGATCCGGAGACAAATGGTCTTCTCGATCAGCTTCACCCCGATCGATCCGATCAAAACGATCCCGGAACTGCCCCGTCAGCCACACCGTCTGCGATTTCGCCGACGAATCAACAAGATCAGCCGACTTCACCCAACGGATCTGCTGAACCGACGTCGGGAGCCGACCTACCTCCGCATCTGCCGCCGCCACCGGGATCGATTCCTGATTCGACACCAATGCCGACACAAGTGCGGACACCGCCGCCAACTCTGCCGCCGACCCCGATGCCAACTCCGGAAATCATGCCGCGACCTACGCCTGAGCAGACCCCGCAGCCGACGCCGCAAATGACTCCTCGTCCGACGCCTCAACCAACGGCTCGCCCGAATGTGCGTCCGATGCCTCAACCGACGCCCCAAGCAACGCCGCGTCCGACGCCTCAGCAAATTGCCAAGCCAGAAGCACCGGCGCGAAATAACACCGCTGTCCCCACGCCGACCAGAGGTGACAACGCAAATAATCAACCGAATCAAAAGCCAGTCACGCCAATTCGTGGCTTCTGGGAAGGAAGATCTGGCGAGGGAACCGATTGGACACACGAAACGGTCACCGCATTGGCGAGCTACGGACCGGATTTGCTCAAACGCATACCGACGGATATCACTTCATTCTGTCCAAACTATGCCGCTCTCGACTTGAGGGGGCGTTACGACTTTTGGGTTAAATTCATCTCTGCTGTTGCCAAGGCAGAGAGCGATTTCAAACCCAGTGACCATTATCAAGAGAAATTTAACAACACAGCTGGGGCGCCAGTGATCAGCCGCGGACTTTTGCAAATCTCTTTAGAAAGTTCTCAGGGATACCACTGCCCAATTTCGGTCGAGGACGATCTCAATAATCCCAAACTCAATATTCAATGTGGCGTGATGATCATGGAAAAATGGATCACCGAAGACGGCGTCATTGCTGAGCGCGATGCACAAGGAAATTGGTATGGAGCCGCTCGCTATTGGGGCGTCCTGAGAGTTACCAATCACAACTTCACCACAATCGAAGCAGTTCTTCAGCACAGTGCTGGATGTCGATTAGGAAATTAACTTTGCCTGGCGCGGATGACATCTGCGCTTCGACGCAAAATCGAGAGCTTCTCAAACTCGACAGCTAAGGGAAGATGGTTGCAGAGCAGAGCCCAAAATTTGTCGCCGTCAACTTTCACGGTGAGAAGCGGGGTATCGGCAACGACGGTCGCCGTCCGCAGCAATCCGTGCTCTAGCAAAGCAATTTCGCCAAAGACATCGCCCGGCTTGAGACGGTTGATCGCTTTAAAATTTTGCGTCGCCGTAGCTCGACCTTCAATCAGAAAATAACAAGAATCGGCGGCCTCGCCTTCGGTGATGATTTTCTGCCCGGCCCGCACTTCACATCGCTGGCCGGCAAATACCAACGCATCCATGGCCTCTGGCGGAAGGTCCTTAAACCAGTCGCTCTTTGTCATCGCCGCCAAAAACCAAATTCTCAATTGCAGCTCCTGAGAGCGGGACGAATCGAGATCGGAAATTCTGGCATCGTGGCGGATCTGCAGAACACGCGAAGATTCAATTGCTTTAATCGAAGCTGTTCGCGGAGCGCCGAGAAAAAATGAAACTTCGCCAAACACCGCGCCCGGTTCAAGATAAGTGACCAGCCGGGGTTTGCGACCCACTAACTCTTTTCGAGCGCTTGCCTCCGAGGTATCTCCTCGGCCGTCGGGCCTACGCACTTCAACTTTTTTCAACACGGCAAGGCGGCCCGACAAAACGACATAAAGTTTTCGATCTGTCTGACCTTCGCGAATGACGTATTGCCCGGGATCCACATCTAAGATCCGCGCATTTTTTTCTGAAAGCATCACCCGGCGAACTTCGGCACTCATCTGGCGCAGGAGCGGGAGTTTTTCTAAGTCACTCACGCGCGGTTGGTGGTCGTCAATCGCCGGAACCGCAGAAGGTCTGCGGCGCCAAAGGCGACGAACCATCGCTAGGTCGACGGGGGTGTCGCTCAGATAGCCTGCGATTTCAGCGACAAACGAAGCGACAATTACAATGACTACCGTGAAGAAAAACCAGCGCGAAGGAGACTGCCAACTCGGCTCTTGCAAAGCGCCGCGAAAAGGAAAAAATAAAAAGCCCAAAAGCGCTCCGCACCAGAGCGAACCGAGGAGATTGTGAGTTCGGCTGAGCCAGATTTCAGCTATTTGATTTTGAGCACCACTCAATTGCCGACGTCGATCCATCCACGAGTACCAGATGCGCAAAACTTCAGTTAACGGACCCCTTCGAAAGGGCGAGAGATCTGCAAATAAAATCAAATAGCAAAAAATCGATATCTGGAAATTCATGGATTGTGGCCAAAATGCGAAACCTAGAAACGGAGCGCCCAAAGTCAGCAATGCCAGAGCAGACGACAACACAAAAAATCCGCTAGGCTGGCGCACAAGAGAGACATCATCTGTCGAAAAATTTAAAGAAAGCGCCTCAAGCCGAATACGGAGGGCAGCAGGAAACGAGGTCATGAAAAAAAACAAAGCAAGTTGAATCAAGGAGCGACAACTGCGCGAGACAGAAAAAACTAAGGCGAGAGTCAAGATGGTAACCAGCGGTGTGGTGTCGCTGAGATCTCCGCCCCAATCATTCGCGCTCAACTTACCTGAAGTAGCGCCAACGACTCCGCAGATCGCGCAGATCACGAAGGCTAGCGTGATGAATTGCAAAGAAGAAGATCTTGGTTTTCGCGCTGGCAAGCGAACTAGCTCCAGCTCAGCCAAGGGAGTATTCAAAAGTGAATTATTCCATTGCGAATCGCATCTTAAAGCTTCAGCCAGCTCAACAGCTTTGACTGAAACTAATAAATCATTTTCATAGAGATAAAGTAAAAAGTCGGCAAGAAGGCGAAAGCGCCCTGTAGGCACAGAAACGCTTTTGAGCCATCCAGCCATCACCGATAAGGAAGCTCCGCGGGACTGCAAATCGAGCAGAGGGTTAAATGCCTGTGGAATCGGATGCCGCTCATCAGACCCGCCCGACCAGCGGCGAATCAAATACCACTGCGACTGGCCATCATACTCGAGACAATTCGGCCGCAGTTCAAGGGCCTCTTTTTCAACAGACATAATCAACTGACCTGATCAATCGACACCGGCGATGTCGCCTCGCTGAGCATCATCCGGCTTCGTCTTCGAGTTCGTCGTCGGTAATGGTTCCGAGGTTGTATTTTTCGACCCGGTAACGCATCGAGCGGAAAGTAACGCCCAGGAGTTTCGCAGCTTTTTTCTTAACTCCGCCCGCCGTATGGATAGCTTTGATGAGAAGTTCTTTCTCAATTTGCCCAAGGACCTTTTCGAGATCGATACCTTCATCCGTGATCTCGATGCCATCAGACGAAGCCATCTTACGGCCGGTAGGAGTATTAACAAATGGAGGTAAGCTCTCGGGGAGAATCGTCGCTCCGCCCTCGAGGGCCACAGTGCGCTCAATAATGTTTTCGAGTTCCCGAACGTTTCCAGGATAATCGTATTTCTTCATCAGATCGAGAGCTTCGCGGCTGATGGTAGAAATATTTTTGGCAAGTCGTGAATTGTACTTTTGCAAAAAGTGATTGGCCAAAAGTGGGATATCCTCGCGACGCTCACGCAGCGACGGAGTCTTAATATTGATGACGTTTAAGCGATAAAATAAATCTTGGCGGAAGCCGCCCTGGTTAACCATCATCTCGAGATCGCGGTTTGTCGCCGCGATTATCCGCACATCGACTTTTGTGTCATCGACAGCACCTACCCGACGAATAACGCGCTCCTGAATTGCGCGCAGAAGTTTAACCTGAATCGTCAGCGGAAGTTCGCCGACCTCATCGAGAAATAACGAGCCGCCATCAGCAACCTCAAATAAACCCGATTTATCTACGATAGCTCCAGTAAAGGAGCCCTTTTTGTGACCGAACATTTCAGATTCCATCAGGGATTCGGGAATCGCACCGCAGTTGACAGTAACAAAAGGCTTGTCTTTCAGCGGCCCATTGTAATGGATGGCTTTTGCGACCATCTCTTTACCCGTACCGCTCTCGCCGGTGATCAAAACATTGGTCGGCGTTTCAGACACACGCTTGATCAGATCATAAATCCGGTGCATCGCCTCGGAGTTACCGACGAGATTTTGAAAGCTGTATTCTTTTTCGAGTTCTTTTTTGAGAGAACGGTTTTCGACTTCAAGATTTCGGCTACGAAGGGCATTGGCGATATTGATTCGCACTTCGTCGATTTTGAAAGGCTTTGTAATGTAGTCGTAAGCGCCCATCTTCATGGCTTCGACTGCGCTCTCTGTCGTCCCGAAGGCGGTGATCAGCATAAAGAGAAGCTCAGAGTGAGTCTCTTTGACGTGCTTAAGCAGCTCGATGCCAGTGACGTGTGGCATTTGCAGATCCGAAATCACCATGTCGAAAGTTTTCTTTTTTAAGACCTCGATGGCCTTTTGCCCATCCTCTGCGCAGGTGACTTCGTACCCTTCTTTACGGAGCATAATGTCCAGAAATTCGCGGATTGACTCTTCGTCATCGACTACTAAAATTCTTGGCTTCATGCTCTCCCCTTAAATAACCGTCAAACGACCGCTAAACAACCGCCAAACAACCATAAGAGTCAGCGCACACTACCCGTTGCGCTTTTGTCCTCTGAATGCTATCTGAAAATTTTCCGATGCCCTGACTGAATCTGCAAGCGCATTTTTGTCTAGGCCTGATTGGGTTCGCGCCGGAAACTCGAGAGTGAACTGGGTTCCCAGCCCTTTTTGGCTCTCAACGAAGATTCGACCGCCGTGACTTTCGATGATTTTATGAGTCACGGCCAGACCCAGACCTGTACCTTTTGGTTTCGTCGTATGAAATGGCTCGAAAATTTTTCTTAAACCCAGTTCGTCGATTCCGCAGCCAGAATCCTTAATCTTCAAAACCACTTTGCCATCGACATCAAACGAAGACACGGACATAACCGGACTAGCGCTCTCTGTCATCGCCTGACAGGCATTGATCGTGATATTCATCAAAGCCTGCTTAAGCTTGTCACGATGCCCACCAACCACCTGCGTGGCTGTGAGCTGCAGCTCCTGGCGAATGTCAGGACGCAAGTTTTTATTCAATTTAATTAATTCGCAAACGTCCTGAATCAGAATATTGAGATCCACGGGGTCATCTTTGAGCGTGTCGGGACGCACAAAATCGAGGAACTCGGTAATCAAGTTGTTGAGACGATCAATTTCTCGCAGCACAATCGCCATCAAACGCTGCTCATCTTCTTGACGACCCGTGAATGAACCGCCGAGAAGTTGAATGCTGCCGCTGATGCTAGCGAGAGGATTGCGGATTTCATGTGCGATCCCGGCAGCCAACTGCCCGACCGCAGCCATTTTTTCGCTCTGTCGCATTTGAAATTCCAAACGCCGCACTTTGGTCAAGTCTTGGAAGGTCAAGATAAAGCCGGATATAGAACTGTCTCCGGGCAGCGCAGAGACAATCATTTCAAGAATTAATCGCTCTCCTCCGGGATCCAAGTAACTGTAATCAAACCGTTCTGCCGAGCGACGTTCAGAAACTTCGAGCAGGTGGCCGAGACGAATGATAATCCCGGGCGCAATGTCTTCAAAGTTTCGGCCAATAAGAACACGTGGAATTGGATCAAGAATTTCAAGCGCAGCTCGATTGGCCACCAAAATCACACCCTGCGCGTCGAGCGTGACCAAGCCTGTGGTAATATTGTCGATAATCAGCGCGTTGATGTTTTGCAAGACTCGCAGGTCGCGGCCCTGGGCAAGTAGTCGGATGCCCATGAAATTGAGCTGCTCGCTCAAGAATCCCGACAGCGCCGCAACAGCAAAAAATGCCAAGTTATTGAGGCCAACCGCGAAATACAAAGTCTGCCCATGCAATTCCGGCCCCATGATCACGAGCAAACTGAACTGAATGGATGTCACCAGCGCAAGTACAACCGCTCCGCGGCGCTGGAAAACAAACCCGCAAAGAATAATGTTGATTAAGTAAAGAAAGATAAAAATCGATTGATTGATACCCGTGTAATAAATCAGGTAGGTGATAAACACGGACTCAAACAGGAAAAGAAATGCCGTCGCCGGCCAAGCTTTGAGAGCGTTTTTGAAAAAGAGAAGGTAGAGACCATTGAGAAAGAACGAAACGGAAAGTAGAACGAAGACAGGCAGCAGGACTTCGATGTTGAGAAATTCCGGCTGGATAGCCTGAAATGTTAGGGTCACGGCCAAAATGACAATTAGAAAACCGACGCGAATCGCCTCGATAATGAGCATCTGGCCATGACTGTTGGTAAAGTCAAAGCCAGCCTCATCTTTTTTTGTAGCAACCCCTTCCGACACCCTAGCTGACCCCTTATTTTCCGACCTGGCCCGCCATATTGAAGATCGGCAGATACATTGCGATGACTATGATTGCGACGATAATTCCGATGAAAACCATGAGCAGAGGCTCGATGATCTGAGTGAGAGCGCCGACGGCAATATCGACTTCATCTTCATAAAAATCTGCGATTTTCCCAAGCATTTGATCGAGGTTACCGGTCTGTTCGCCGACGCCGATCATCTGAACCACCATTTGTGGCATATATTTTTCTTTAGCTAGAGGTACGGTCAAAGACTTACCCTCAGTAATCGCGTTTCGCGCCCGGAGGATAGCTTGTTCGAGAACGTTATTGCCGACCGTTTTTGAAGCGATATCGAGGGCTTCAAGGATACCGACGCCTGAAGAAAGTAAGGTCGACAATGTTCGCGTAAACCTCGCTACGCCATTTTTCTGAATGAGATTTCCGAAAAGTGGCAAATCAATCATGACCGAGTCGAATACTTTTTTACCGGCCGGAGTCTCGACGTACTGCTTAAGTGCGAAAGCTCCGCCAAACAGTCCGCCGAAAATGTAATACCAGTAATTGCCAAAAAAGTGACTCGTCGCAATCACGTATTGAGTAAGAGCCGGCAACTCCCCGCCCATGCTCGAAAACAAGCCTTGGAACTTTGGAATTACGAATATCATTAACCCAGTCACAATCGTCATGGCGACGAAGATGATGACTGCCGGATAAATCATCGCACCTTTAACCTTGCCTTGGATCTTCACCGACTTTTCGATGTAGATCGCGAGTCGAGTTAAGATCGAGTCGAGATTACCTGACTCCTCTCCGGCGCGAATCATGTTGACGTAAAATCGATTGAAGATCCTAGGATATTCAGCCATCGAATCGCCGAGTCTTTTGCCTCGGCTGATGTCGGATGAAACACCTTTGAGTGCCGCATTCAGGTTGGCAGATTTCGAACCTGATGACAGGGTGTCGATCGACTGCATGATCGGAATGCCTGAGGCCAGCAGGGTTGAAAGCTGCCGAGTGAAGATCTGCAAATCTTTAGCGTTGATACTTCCGCGCTTGGCCGCAGCCGAGGCCGTCGCCTTCGGAGCGGCTTTGCCTTCACCCGAAACAACGCGGATTGGGACCATCTTCTGCGCGCGCAGCTTGACCCTCGCCTCAGTTTCGCTCAAGGCCTCAATTTCGCCGCGTAGGTCCTTACCGTTTGCTGCTTTTGCTTCAAACAAGTATTTGGCCATTAGACTCCCGCCTTCTTCAACATTTGATCTAATTGTTCCGGCTCCGGCGTCGCCGCAAAAGCTGTTTTAATGTCGATTTTTCGCTTTACCAATAAACTGACAAGACTCTGATTCATGGTGACCATTCCTGTATTTTCTTGTCCCACTTGCATCATTCCGGCAATTTGATGAAGCTTGTTTTCCCTGATGAGGTGGCGAATGCTTGGCGTAAGAAGCAAAAACTCAAGCGCGATGACTCGCCCACCTTGAAGACTCGGCAGGAGGCGCTGAGAGATAATACCCTGCAGAGTGAAACTAAGAAGGACGCGGATCCGCTCCTGCTGCTCTCCTGGAAAAACACTGACAATACGGTTAATAGTTTGAATCGCCGAATTCGTGTGAAGTGTGGCAAATACCAAGTGCCCCGTTTCGGCAGTGATCAGCCCCGCTTCAATCGTCTCGAGATCTCGAAGCTCGCCGAGCAAGCAATAATCGGGATCTTGGCGCAAAAGATATTTCATCGCGGTTTTGTAAGTAGCCGTATCTGAGCCAACTTCACGTTGGTTGATGATGCAATTTTTGTGATTGTGAACAAACTCGATCGGATCCTCGAGAGTCACGATGTGACCGTAATTTTCGGAGTTAATTTTATCAATCAACGTCGCGATTGTGGTTGATTTACCTGAGCCGGTTGGCCCGGTGACCAAAACCATTCCGTTGTGAAGTTTGGTCAAATCGCCAATCACGGGCGGCAAGCCTAAATCTTCAAATCGCGGAATCACCACGGGAACTCGCCGGAAGACCCCCGACACCGCTCCGCGCTGCATGAAATAATTGGCTCTGAAGCGTGCTAAATTTTTGACGTCGAAGCTAAAATCCAAATCGCGCTGCTCTTCAAATCGGCTCTTTTGCACATCACTCAAAATTGAGTAGAGCAATTTTCTGGTATCATCGCGCGTGAAGGCATTCGTTTTTACTCGAACCATGCGTCCATTAACCCGCAGCGCCGGCTGCGACTCAGCCACAATATGCAGATCTGATGCACCTTGATCG
>JAYTRM010000260.1:0-19872 GCA_043746165.1 Bdellovibrionales bacterium
CATTCACCACGACTTGCGCACAGGCCGTGGCTTGTGGCTGCAAATCGTAGCCGGTGATTTGACTGTGAAGATAGGCTCAGAGTCGGTTCACTTGGAGGCCGGAGACGGGCTTGCCGTCACGAATGAACCGAGTATTCAGATCAACTCGCTGAAGGCCTGTGAAGTGATGATCTTCGATTTGGCTTAAGGCCGACCGCGCCCCGGTGCTTGTTGCGACGAATCAGCGCGTGAGCCGCCGCGCGAGCCGCCGCCTGCTTGCGAAGGGCCACCGCCGCGCGAGCCGCCGCGCGAGCCGCCGCGTGAGCCGCCGCCGCCAGAAGACGGACCCCGGCGGCGATTATCGCTTCGGCCACCGCCCCGTCCACCGCGTCCGCTCCGCTCGATCGAGGCTTTTGCTTTGCCCGGAGACATCAAGCGACTGTTTTCAACTGAATCCGAGTGATAAGGCTGCGAACGATCGACGGGAATGCTCTGCTTGATCAGCTTTTCGATATCTCTAACGAACGAACGTTCTTCGGCATCACAAAATGAAATGGCGATTCCTTCCGCGCCCGCACGCGCAGTCCGGCCAATCCGGTGAACGTAGCTCTCAGCAACGTTTGGCACTTCGAAATTGATGACGTGAGAAATCTCGTCAATGTCGATTCCGCGCGCCGCAATGTCGGTTGCCACTAAAACGCGGATCTGGCCTTTGCGGAAGTTTTCAAGCGCACGCTGGCGAGCGCCTTGTGATTTATTGCCGTGAATTGCATCGCTACGGACACCGTTTTTTTCCAGGACTTCGCTCACCTGATTGGCACCGCGTTTGGTCCGCGTAAATACGATCACTCGGCTGAGAGCTTTGTCTTTGAGAACATGTCTCAGCAAATCCTTCTTATGGCCGCGGTCGACGTACATAATCGATTGAGCAATAAGTTCTGCGGTGCTCGACACCGGAGCAACTTCGACTGAAACAGGATCGACCAGCATCGAGTCGGCCAGACGACGAATATCTGTTGGCATCGTCGCCGAGAAAAACAAATTATGCCGCTGAGGCGGCAACATTGCGATAATTTTGCGAATATCATGGATAAAACCCATGTCTAACATACGATCGGCTTCATCGAGAACAAACACGTCGAGCGAGCGGAGGCTCAAATGTTTTTGTTGAATCAGATCGAGCAAGCGACCTGGCGTGGCGACAAGCACGTCAACTCCGCCAGCGAGTGCTTTGACCTGTAGGCCCTGGCCAACTCCACCGAAAATGACGGCCGAGCGAAGCTTCATGTACTTGCCGTAAATCTTAAAACTCTCGTGAATTTGAATGGCAAGTTCGCGAGTCGGCGTCAGAATCAAAGTTCGGGTCTGCCGCTGCTCGGCCCGACGGCTGAATTTGGCAAGCCGCTGAAGAATCGGCAAAGCAAAAGCAGCGGTCTTACCTGTTCCCGTCTGGGCGCAGCCCAAGAGGTCACGTCCCTCGAGCAAATGCGGAATTGCCGCACGTTGAATGGGCGTCGGTTCCGTGTAGCCGGTTTCGCTGATCGCTTTTTGTAAGGGCTCAACAAGATTTAAGTCAGCAAAAGTAAAAGCCTCGGTTTTTAAATCGCCCAAAAGCCCAACCGGCGGACTTTCTAAAGCAGCTTGTTGCGGCGTCTTAAGCTGCTTTTTAAGCGGCGAATTTTGCATCGCTTTTTGCGGCGTTATTTTTGACGTTTTCGGCTGAGCTTTCTCGGCCGTTTTTTGGGACTCTGAGGGCGTTTTCAGGGGGGACAGAATCTTTGAAAAAATTGACATAGCTTATTTGATCTCTTTTGAACGTTAAGGGAGCCTACGGAAGCAGCACCCTAGCACAAATTGACTCGGAGAGCGAGATTTGCCTAGCTGTTGGATTTCTTTCAACTTAAACGGCAAATCTCTCACAAAAGAAACCCCACACGTCAATCACTGTTTTGGGCAGAAAATCTGGGTTTTCCCGAGACAATTCAACACCTTTAGCGTGCTGATCCCAAACCGCTCCGACAGAACCGCCGCCGGCAAAGGTAACCCCCGCACTTTTTCATTTTCAGTTCTCATGCGCCGTTAAAAACTCGAAGACTTTATTTTTCTGCACGGAAAGCAGCGCAGATTTTGCATAAATCAGATGATCCATGACCAAGTAACCGCTTGAAGCGCTGTCGTACTTTTTCTGGCTGTCAAACCGCTGGAGCAGCTCCCCGTCAAGTTTCACCTGAACTCTGCTCGTATCCCTGAGCTCTTCAATGGCAAGTTCGACTTCGAACTGACGCGAAGACGGCGACTCTGTGACAACGCCCGAATTTGGGTCTTCATAGCTGTAATGCCCGATGGTCGGCGCAACTGTGACCGTCACCTCACCACCAGATTGCTTTTGCGAAATCGTCGTCTGGGAGAGCGAACCGCTCAGATAAGCGATCGTCGCGCCGTCATCTTCAAAGACCGTAAATTCGCTCGCGGAAGGCGACGCGAAGACTCGAAAGCGAAGCTCGTTATGAGTCACCCCATCGGTGCGCTTACCTAAGATATTCATTGTTTGATCGTCAACCTTCATAAGAGGAATGATTGCGCCCGCTCGCGCGAACACCGGTAGGCGCAGTCGACCATCATGATATAATGGATACAGGTCAATAACGTGCCCACCAAGCGGGGCGTGGTACCAACTTAATGTTTGATTATCGATCCAGTCTCCAGGCGGGAGGTAGATACTGCGCGTTTTCTCTGCAGCCTTTGCGACCACGGCTACAAGCAAGTTTCGGCCGATCAGTTTTTCGCTCCCAAGCACGCGGTCTGTTGACGAAGGGTAGTAAAAAAATACCGGCGGAACAACGGGTTCGGCCTTCAAGTGGGCGAGATGCGCCAGCGAGTAATAGTATGGACTCAATTCATAGCGCGTCCTCAGATTTTCCAGATTGCTCGCCCAGTCACCCACACGATCAGGTGCGGTTTCGCGCGACTTCGCCAAGTTTTCGGTGTGCGGGCGAATCGGCACGTCGAACGCGCACGCATCGGCAAACCACTGAGTGTAGAGATCATTGAGATCGCTGTTTAAATCTTCACGGTGGAATCCGCCGATGTCGGCGCCGAAATAATCTTGGCCTGACAGCGACATTTCCATTTGCACATTGTAATGAGTTGCCACGTTTTCGAGCCTCGTGCCAATGTCGCCCGACCACATCGCAGCGCCATACCTCTGCATTCCCGATCCACCCGAACGAGAAAGAATGAATGGCCGCTGCTTGCTTCCCGAGGCCTGATAACCCTTGAAAATACTCTCGTGCCAGTCGAGCGAAAAAATATTGTGCGTCTCAGCTTCGTTATCTGGAATGGTGTAAACTTTATTTCCGTCGACAATCTCGACATGCTGATACATCTCTGGCTCGCCAAGATCAGTCCAGTGGCCGAGGATTCCCAGATCAATCAGGTTTTGCCTTTTGGTCCGATGCCAATACGCTCCCGCGCCGGGAACACTCCAGTCGATCATTCCGCCCAGTCCCCACCATGGATTTTCATTGATGTAAAGTGGGGTCTGATCCGCGGCAGGGGCCTTGACTAGGAATCCCCGATTTGCCAGATCGGCAAATTCCTTAAGTCCTTTGCCAATATATGACTCCTCGATCGCGATAAAACCGATGCCTTGCTTTTCACGAAACGAGCGAATCTTGGTCGCGGGATCAGGAAAATGTGCCTTCGAGGTGTCAAAATCCAGAGTTCCCATGTGGGTCAATTCCGAGTTTTCGCGGATGCCGCCAAACCACTGCAGGTCCAGCACAAAACCGTCGATAGGAAAATGTTTTTCGCGCAAAGTTTTAAGCTTCTCTTCAATTTCTGTCCAGCCATCGAAGCCGTATTGCGACACCCAGAGGCCAAACGCTTTTTTTGGAGGAACAAGTGGGTGCCCCACCAGGTCCATGTAAGCGCGGCGCAACTCGGGAAGGCCGCCTGCCACCGTAATAAAACCGCGCAACTGGAGCGGATTGGCTTCGACACGCCAAGGGCCTCGTGAAGCTTCCGCTGAGAAGTCCCACCGCTGCTCATAAATATTGTCGAGGAAAAAACTATACCCCAATGCTCCCGCGGTCATCGCGTACAGAATTGGAAACTGCGTGTTGCCTACGGCGCCGCCCGCGCCACTATTCGGTGGATAATTCACCATCTCATTGCCAAAACGCCCCGGCGAACGCACCTGCCCCATCCAATCCCCATCCGTGTTGCCATATCGCTGCGGAAGAAACTGTTCTCCGAGGCCATAGAGATTTTCAATCGGGCCACGCTCGAGAGTTAACCCTTTTACTTTTTTCTCTTGCCAAAGCGGACAAATTTTAGTCAACTGTATTTGTTTACATCCGGCTTCGCTCGATGCAATTGAAAGGCAAAGAGTCGCTTGGTCGACTTCGATCTGAAATTTCTGGGTTGATACACGGTTGCCATTGGCTTTATAGACACCGGGCCCCTGATAGGCAGCTTGGTATTCAGTGTGGTTTTTTTCACTAGGAATTTGTGCGATATAGGGCGAGACCTCAAATTTAGCGTCTGCCTTAGGGTCAAAGCTATACATAAAATGGAAAGTCTGATCATTCAAAACTTCGATCTTGAGCACCTGTTGCGATTTGCTGCGGAACTCAACTTGTCGAATTTCGGCCTGAACCAGCCCACAATAAAGAGCGGCCACAATGCCAAAAACTAATCGATAGTACATAAAATTCACCTCGGAATTGGTATACTTGGTCTCTTCAGTTTCGTCATGGCATAACTTGAATCTTTCGCCTGCCATCGAGCTCATGAAGGGTAGCAGTAGCGCGCACGGTATCGGCACATGTTTTGGGCTTAAGAATCCGGCTCAACGATCCGGCTCAACGATCAGACTTAAGAGCGTCCGCTTGGTATGCCACGCTTGATTAGAGTCTCGCGACGCTCGGTGAGCAGAGTGTTAATTTTATTGAGCGCTTTGTTGATTTCGGTGAGGCGCATGAGATCGTCGGGATCGGTCGAAGATCTGTTCTGTATATCTTCAAGAACAGAATCCATAAACAGAAGCGCTGCACCCAAGGGAGTAGAAAGTTCGTGCAGAAATTTCCGTTCGTCGTTTGCATGGAATTCGTCATTGGCCATTTTGTGTATTCCTTTAGGAGCTAAGCGACTTTCGAAATCGCGATACCGAGCGCCTCAAAAACGCATTCCATCAGCTCTTTGCGGTTAAACGGTTTTGCCAGGACTTTATGGGCTCCCTTGGCGATGCATTCTGCCTCCGTCACGTCGGCGAAACCCGTAATAAAAATAACCGTGGGGATTTTCGAATCAAATTTGCGGATTTTTTCGAGGAGACTCATTCCGTCGCCTTCTGGCATTCTCATATCTGATATCACCAAATCGATTTTATTCTTTGACACAAGTTCGAAAGCGGCGACTCCGTTTTCAGCCGAAAGGACCGTAAAGCCTTTTCGCTCAAATTCAAAAACGAGGACATCTCGAAGCATTTCCTCATCATCCACGATTAGCAAAGTGTACTTTTTTAGGTCGTCCATAGCACTCTCTCCCTGGGCTCCCGATCGGAAGAAAACCCTTAGGTCTTAACTAGACTTCGGCAATCGCCATCTCGCGCGGTCCTGAGCGAGTCGCGCACGGGACTATAGAGTTTTACTGACCCAACTTACGTCGCGACGAACGTGGTAGAACCCACATCTCCATGACGATTTAGTGTGGGATTTCCCGCAGCGCTGTTGACCCGCTCAACATCAAATTGGACCTCTTGGCCCCCGGAATTACGAGGACTCCGGGCTCAACTCGGCACCGAGCATTGGTTCATCAAATATCGAATGCTCGGACACTTTGGGGCTTAATTATTGGGAAATCTTTTGAATGTGGTTTTCGTTCTTGCGATGATTCTCGCCACCGCCGCCTTGCTTTTGTTTTGGGTTCTGGTCAAACTGCGCGTCTTCTCTCGGTGGTGGAGGATTACTTTTCGCCGCAATGAAACGCTGTTTCTCTGGTTGTCTTTCAAGTTGTCGTTCTGGTTGCTTTTGCGGCTGAGGAAATCTGCCAGCATTCTCTCCCGAGGGCAGACCAGCGCGTCCACCCTGGCCCATGACCTGATGATACTGCGGGCCCGGCTGACGTCCCTCATGAGCCCAAATATCAACTTGAATTCGGCCCGAAAAGACTGGTGCCCGATTGTATTCCGCAAAGTAAGGACGGGGTCCATAGCATGGTACGCGCTGCTGCCACCAAGGCTGCGGATAGGCGCGATGCCAGCTAACAGTTGCATAAATGAACCCGGGATTGTAGCCAGCCATCCAAACGCCGTCCCATCCCCGGCAGGCTGTTTGCTCTTCTCCAATCCATCCACCGGGAGTGAGAAATTCGGAGTGAAAAGTGCGGCACAAGCGACCGTCGGCATCATAGCCCTGTTGAAGAAGGGCAAATCGAGTTGTCGGAGTTTCCAATGGAAGCCAGTAATTATCTGTTCGAACCATTTGGACGCCTATCGTTTGCGCATAAACACCCTGGTCATGGCAACTCAACGATGCAGACACAGTCGCACCGGCGGCAGCTCCAATAAGACCGTCACCCACGGCATGTCTAGGACCGCCAATGATAGCGCCGAGAAGGCCGCCGATCACTGCGCCAGCAACCGCATTTTCGCCGACGTTATTGCAGACGGTGTACTGAGCCCTGGCCGGTCCAGTCAGCAAGGTAAACAATAAAATCGATAACGCAGGCGTTTTTGAAAAAAAAGACATTTGAGGCCCCTTTGTAATTTCCCTGGTCGAAGTATGAAACTCGCTTCACACTTTCAGTCCCTATCGGGCTCGAATTTCAAAAAGCGTTCCACTGCTAGCACGCCTGAGCCAAAGACAAGTGACCTCAAATCAAACAGGTTCACGTTCCCTTTTTCGGCACTTGATCTCAAGACAGCTGTTGAGTTCATAGCCAGCCTTCATAGCCAACCATATTACGTGGTCTGCAGCCCGTGGTTCGGAATTTGGGGGTTTAGAATTAGGTGATTTAGAGCAGGTTATCTTTTACCCATTCGGTCACCGGACTTTGCAGCTTCACCTCTAAATCTGCGCGTGTACTCCCGATCCAACCGCAACTGTGGCAGTTGCCGCAGACCGTGATCATGTTCGTAACTATTTCTCGACTTGGAATCACGCTGTATATTAGTGAGCGCTCACCCAATGGACGATTAAATTTCGCCGCCGCTGCAGCCTCTGACGCGTCGCAAGAGGCGGCGCACTCCGGGTTCTTCAACCGCAAAATCGCTGACTCTTCGGCTCATATGACGGATGATCGCGGAATGAAAATATTCTCCGATGCTGAACTCTTGCCCTCGCTACAAAAAACTCTGAAAGAACGTGGTCTTCAAAGGCCTACCGAAATCCAGGTGGGAATCATTCCGCTCATGCTCAAAGGCGAATCGGTGGTGGGAATCTCTGAAACCGGAAGCGGCAAAACTCTCGCCTACGCCCTGCCGATCTTGCATCAACTCAAAGAGCTCGAAAATAAATTCGATGCCGTTCTCGACGACGCCACACCCCGCGCTGTCATTATGGTGCCGACCCGCGAGCTCGGCGAGCAAATCGCCAAGGTTTTCAAAACACTGACCCACGACACCCGCCTTCGCGTAAGACCCGCTCTCGGCGGCATGGCGCTTGAGCAAGCCCGCCGAAATGTATCGGGACCGTTTGAAATTTTGCTAGCGACGCCGGGGCGTCTCGTGCAACTGATCAAGGCCGAGGCAATTCACCTCGACGACGTTCGCTGTCTGATCTTCGATGAAGTGGACCAAATGATGGACGAAGGTTTCAAAGGCGATTCAGAATTGATAGCCGAGACCTGCCCAGATGAACTTCAATTGGGAATGTTTTCCGCGACCGTAACGCCGGTCGTGCAAGAGATGATGGAAACGCTCTTTAAAAATGTCAACGTCATCAAAAGTTTGGGCAGTGGCAAGATAGTGAAATCGCTTGTCACCAAAAATCTCACCGTGACAGATGGAAAAAGGTGGCCGCTTCTCGAAAAAATTCTCAAGGAATCGGCGGAAGGCGGCACGATCATTTTCACTAACACGCGCGAGCAGTGCGATAAGGTCGCCAAGGAACTCAGCGATAATGGCCACACTTGCGCGATCTACCGAGGAGAAATGGATAAAAATCTCCGCCGCAAGAATTTTAAAAAGTTTCAGAGCGGCGAAGTTGAACTGCTCGTCGCCACCGATGTCGCTGGGCGGGGAATCGACATCGAAAACGTCACCCGCATTATCAATTACCACCTTCCGCAACAATACGACAACTACCTGCACCGGGTCGGCCGAACGGCGCGTGCCGGCCGTTCAGGGCTCGTGATCAACCTCGTCACAGAGCGAGACGAGCCGCTGATGGCTCGGCTCGAGGGTCGAGAAGTTAAGCTGGTCAAGACAAAATCGCAATCAGCAGCGCGCCCGACAAAATCGCCAGCAGCGCGCTCGATAACGCCATCACCCGCAAAGCCAGAAAAAACCCGAACTCCTGGGCGAGTGGGCGGCAAGCCGGCGGCGCGCCCTCAAGTGCGCTCTCCAAAAGCAGCACCGCGAGGGCAGAAGCGCCCACGCTAGATGTATAAGCTTCGCGATTACCAGCAACAGGCGGTCGACAGCGCCGTCAAGTTTTTTCAGAAACGACGTGAACCGATCGTCATTGTTCTACCCACTGGAGCGGGGAAAAGTCTGGTAATTGCCGAGCTCGCCCGCATCGCAAATGGCCGAGTGCTGGTTCTCGCCCATGTCAAAGAACTCGTCGAACAGAACTTTGAAAAATACCAGAGCTACGGATTGTCTGCCGGAATATTTTCGGCGAGCCTCGGAAAAAAAGACTCCGTTGAAAAGGCCATCTTCGGCAGTGTTCAGTCGGTCGCACGCGCGCCAGATGATTTTTTCAACAACTTTTCGTTACTCGTGATCGACGAATGTCACCGTGTGGCTGAAGAGGGCGCGACGCAGTACCAAGAAGTGATCAAGAAGATGACCGATCGCAATCCCGGGCTTTGCGTGTTGGGCCTGACGGCCACTCCGTACCGACTGGGACTCGGATGGATCTATGAATTCTCGCAAGCTGGCGAAGTGAAGACTGAGCAGAAACGCTTTTTCAAACGTTGCGTCTATGATCTGCCGCTTTCCTACATGATCAAAAACAGGTACCTCACAATTCCGGTGAAGGTCGACATTCCCGTGACAAGCTATGACTTCTCGGAGCTGACTGAAAAAAAAGGCGGATATAGCAGCACTGACGTCGAAGAAATTCTCAAAGGTCAGAAACGGCTGACTCCGCTTATCATTAAAAACATCATCGATATCACCGAACGCTACCAGCGGCAGGGCGTGATGATTTTCAGCAGCTCTGTCAAACATGCCGAAGAAATCATGACCTATCTACCCGTCAATGAGTCTCGAATCGTCCTCGGCGATACTGACATCAAAGACCGCAATGAAATTGTAAGCGACTTTAAGAAAAAGAAATTCAAATATCTCGTCAACGTCTCTGTGCTGACCACGGGATTCGATGCGCCTCACGTCGATGTGATCGCGATCATGCGCCCAACCGAGTCGAATAGCCTATACCAACAGATTGTCGGCCGCGGTCTGCGCCTCTCAGATAATAAAAACGAATGCTACATTCTTGATTACACGGGTATGGGACACGATATTTACGCACCCGAAATTCCCGATCGGCGGCCTGAGAAAGACACTGTTCTCGTGACCGTCCCGTGCCCTCAGTGTGAATTTGAAAATACCTTCTGGGGCTACGCCGATGACGACGGGGTCATTCTCGAGCATTTTGGAAGAAAATGCCGGGGTGCCACGCAAGATCCGCATACCCTGAATATCAAGCCGTGCGGCTTTCGTTTTCGATTTAAAATCTGCCAAGTTTGCGGCAGTGAAAACGACATCGCAGCTAAAGAATGCGAAAAGTGCAAAGCGGTTCTCATCGATGCAGACGCCAAACTTAAACAGGCCCGGCTATCGAAAAACGCCCACGTGCTCAGGCCGGATCGGATCACGTTTGCTCAGCGACTAGATAAGAACTCTAATCCCTATCTCGAAATCAGGTATTACGATCTCGACGCCCACTACGTGAGCGAAGCACACTTCTTTAACCATCCGTCTGCGATTAAGAAATTCCACATCAATTTCCTACGTTCGCATCTTCGAAGGCCTGAACTGGCGATGGAACTCAGTTCGCCCCAAGAAGTTTTGAAGTATCAAAAGCTCTTTCGCCTTCCAGCCTTTGTGATTGCTCGAAAACAAGAGAAGTTTTGGAAGATCACTGAAAAAGTTTTCGCCGAGGAATTATAGGCCTTTCCGATAAGGAGAACTTCTGTTTACCGGTGACCTTGGGCCGCGATGAGGCGCCCGCTATTTGCGGGTCATGCGCTTGGCGCCGCCCCCCAGCCAGTGGGTCACAGCGTTTGCAAGCCCGTCGGTTGATACCGGTTTTTGCAGATATGCATCCATCAGACCCGGGTCTAAATTCCACCACTTTAGTCCCTTTGTTACTCCCAGTCATTCCGTCCTTGGTACCTCGAGTGCGCTCAGGCTCGGTCGCAGGGAGCACGCAATTTGCTACCCTGAAACAGGACATATTTTAGTTAATCGATAACGACAGGAGACATTATGCTCGTAAAAGACTGTATGACCAAAGATGTCGAACTCGCCGCCTCGACTATGACGATTCATGAAGCGGCTCAAAAAATGAGAACTGGCAATTTTGGGAGCCTTCCGATTGGTGACGATGATCGCCTGATTGGAATGATCACCGATCGCGATATCGTGATTCGTGCGGTCGCGGATGGTAGGAATCCGGATAACACTTTTGTTCGTGACGTCATGTCGAATTCCATTTTGTACTGTTACGAAGATCAGACAATTGATGAAGTAGCGCACAATATGGGCGAAAAACAAGTTCGGCGACTGCTGGTACTGAACCGAAATAAGCGTCTTGTAGGACTTTTGTCCCTAGGCGATGTGGCCACATCTCATCATGAATCAACTGGTGAGGCTCTAGGAAAAATTTCAGATAAGGCCCGGACCGAGGCCGAGACTCGTTATTGACCTCATGTTTTGACTGCGGAAGAATCTCGCCCAGCCCGCAGATCGGCCTGCTTCTCAAGACCTCGATTGCCTGCGCAGCTTTTCTCAATAAGCGCTCAGGTTCTGGGCATGGAGTTTTGCTTTTGTCAAATCCACGTAGCCAGCTGCTTCAGATCTCAGATAGAACTCCATCGCAGTTGCGCGACCGGATTTAGTTTTATAAAGAATAGCCTATGAATACACAAAAAAGAGTTGTCGTTACCGGTGCCGGAACCGTCAATCCATTGGGAAATTCGGTTTCCTCAAGCTGGGAAGCGCTGCTCGCAGGAAGTTCTGGCGTCGGCCCCATCACGCACTTCGATGCCCAGGTTTGCCCGGTTCGCATTGCTGCCGAAGTCAAATCACTGGTGATTACAGTGCCACTCGAGACTCCAATCGAAGACTATGCGATCACAAATCCGATCACTCACTTTATCACGCCTAAAGATGAAAAAAAATTTGGGCGCTTCACTCACCTCGGCGTAATCGCGGGCCTTCAAGCTTACTTAGATTCAGGATTGTCAGACCACCGCAAGCACATCCGCCCCGAGCGAATTGGCGTTAACATCGGTGTGGGAATGGGCGGCCTTCCGGAGATTCAAAAAGCGGTCGAGGAATTCCAAAGCAAAGGTTACCGCCGCATCACACCTTTTTTTATATTTCAGTCGATTGCAAATTTAGTCACCGGTCAGTTGAGCATCTTGCTGCAACTTAAAGGGCCGAACCTTTGCAACGTTACGGCATGCGCGACGAGCACGCACTCGATCGGCGAATCGTTTAGGCTGATTCAGGCTGGTCGAGTCGACGTCATGATGGCGGGCGGAGCGGAAGCCGTGATCTGCGAGCTTGGTATCGGTAGCTTCGCTTCGATGAAGGCGCTTTCAACGCGAAACGAAGAGCCGACCAAAGCGTCTCGCCCATTCGATCGCGATCGAGACGGGTTTGTCATGGGCGAAGGGGCGACTGTTCTCGTGCTCGAGGAGTATGAGCATGCCAAAAAACGGGGCGCCCAGATCTACGGAGAGATCCTTGGCTATGGAGCAACTTCCGATGCGTTCCACTTGGCAAGTCCTCCTCCAGAAGGTGAAGGCGCGGGGCGAGCGATTGAAGAAGCGCTCAATGAGGCGCAGCTCGACGCTTCGGAAATCAACTACGTCAACGCCCACGCCACCTCGACGCCGGCCGGTGACCTTGAGGAATCGAGGGCAATACACCGAATTATCGGCAGCAAAAGTCGACAGCCCGTAGCAGTGTCATCGACCAAATCTTCGACCGGTCACCTGCTAGGTGCCTCCGGCGCGACGGAGGCTTTGTTTTCGCTTCTTGCACTTCGACACCAAGTTATTCCCGCAACGGTGAACCTAGATCACGTCGATCCGGCGCTGAACGGACTCAACATCGATTTTGTCGCTCGCGAAGCCAGGCAGGCGAATCTCAACTTTGTTCTTTCAAATAGCTTCGGTTTTGGCAGCACAAATGGTTGTTTGATTTTGGGGAAGGTCTGAGGGCGTTGCGGTCGTGCACGCGCTTGATAAGAACCAGGCGGCGAAGCCTGGCGCCGAGCCGAACCTGACGGATTCGATAAGCCGCACGCACTGACACCGTTCGCCTGCGTGTAAATTTTTTCGTAAAAATTTCACCGCGATCTGTTGACCTCGTTGGTCAACGGAATCGACTCACTGCAGTGGCGACAACCGGCAAGTCGACTTATAAACGTCACACCACAATTGTTTATAAAATATCAATCCCAGATGGAGTGACCAGACATGATCAAAACGATGTCGATTCTTGCACTTTCAGTTACCGCTTTCACATTCATGAGCCAAGAATGCTACGCCGACGAGTACGACGAACTCGCCGCTGCAAAAGCCCAAGCAGAACTCCAAAAACAAGATCAGGAACAATACGCACATGAACTCGCCGAGATCAATTCTGCGAATCGCGAGATTATCAATCGCGCACGCACTTTGGCGCACGAACAAGGTGGAACCGCCAGAGGCCTACGTTGCTACGAACGAGCCAAGTACCGAGCTTTTAGCGGAGCCATCGGGCCCGCGACTGATTACACTTGGCAAATCATCGCCGGTGTTCCGGTCGGAACCAGGATCGTGCAATACACGGCCGGCAATATTATCGGTGCCATCGCTATGTCACCGTTCACCATCGGTGCAGCTCTCCGTCGCCCGCCGGATGAAACCGAACAGGTTCATCATATCTATCCACCATTCATCGGTCGATGCCGCTTTGGCGTTGGACGAAAATATTGCAGCGTCACAAAGTCCATAAATGGCGAGGGCTACATCGAGGCCAATTGTTTGAAATAAATTGTTCCCGCCCTGAGAGCCAGCCTAAACTGGCTCTCAGTATGCCAATCGTTAAGATCAGCTCGCTTGTTCCAACAGATGTCCGAGTCAGCTCGAACAACCTATTTATTTGATTTGCAGAATCCACCTGACATAGAGTTATGACTTGGAAAGTTCAGCTAAATTACCTTTTCGTATTGCTCCGCTTATCTTCGCTGTCATTTTGGTATTTTCGAAGTCGCCAGCCATGACTCCCGAACCGGGTACAAGCGAGCTGAGCCTTAAAGAAATCGCCGAGATCGCCCTAGATAACTCTCCCGCGTTTTTGACGGCGCAAGCGAGCTACAAAGCTTCCAAGCTGCAAGCAGAAAACAGTTTCGCAGCATTTTTTCCATCTCTGGATCTGACCTCATCGCTGGGACCGCAAGGTTATTCACCCAACACTGTGCCGGCGAGCGCTTACTCCGGCTCGGTCTTCTCCTCGTGGACAAGTGGTACCGCACTCGCCCTCACCGAAACGCTTTGGAATAACGGCGAAACCGCCAAGCAATACCAAATCTCAAAGCTGACTGAAGAACAAAATCACCTTCAGTATTTGAAGATCAAAGGCCAAGTCCTCCTCACTGTTTTGCAGAGCTATTGCGAGTGGAGTTACTCGCTCTTACAACTGGGTTTCACTCACCAGTACGCGGCAGAATTGGATCGCCAGTTCAAACTCGCCTCAGCGCAGTATCACCAAGGGCTCAAGACGCGAAGTGACTATTTGCGATTCCAGACCCAGGTGCAACGCAGTCAGCTCGACCTGATTTCGGCGGAGAAACTGGTAGAAACAAGCCGAATCACTTTGATTAACACCATCGGCCTTTCGCAGTCTGAAGATAGCAACCGAAATCGAGGTTTCAAAGTTCTCGAAAAACCAAGAGCACCGAGCCAGAGCTCTTCTTGGCACCTAGATGCGAATGAGTTAATCGAAAATCGCATTTTTTCGATTCGAAGGCAGATTAGTGACAAAGAAGTCGCGCTGATCAAGTCGCGCGATGTTCCGCAGCTCTTTCTCACGGCAGGAGCTCAGTACGGGAGCAGCTATTACTTTCAAACCGGGCAGAGTTGGAATGACAATCAGCAGACGAGTTGGAACGCGCTGCTTACACTTAAGTTTAATTTTTGGGATATGGGCGTAAGAAATCGGAATATCCAGATTCAGGCTGAGCAAGAGGTCATTGCCCAACAGGATATTCGCAACACTCTGCTCAATGATCAGAAAGATTTGTTAACCTTCAAGGAAGATCAGTTGCAGCTGCAGAGGCGCCAAGAGGTGACAACATCACTCGTCAGCAATGAGCAAACAAACTACCGGCAAATTGAACAAGATTATCGCCAAGGAAAAATCACTTACCTCGATTTGACTCAGGCGCTCTCTGAAGTGCTCGACGCCCAATCCAAAAAGTTACGTGTCGATTTCGATTCGCTCATTCTGTATTCAAAGTGGAAGTATTTTAAAGGAACACTCGATGAAAACAATTTGGAAGAATAAATACGCGATCGGTCTGCTTGTGATTCTCGTTTTTATTTTTATTGTTTTTAGACGAATGGACGCTTCGCATTCTAATCTAGCAAATTCTACGTCAAGAGTCATCAGGCAAACACTCACCCAACGCGTGACCATTGCCGGTAATGTGCAGCCATTCCGAAAGTCTTTCATCACCGCTGCTTATAAAGGTTACGTCAGAAAATTGTTCGTGAAATTGGGACAGGAAGTGAAGATTGGGGATTCAATCGCAAGCGTCGGCATTAGCCTAACCGCCAATGAACAAGTTTTCCCATTACGCTCACCGATCACAGGGCAAATCGTGCAACTACCAAAGGCGGAAGGCGAGTTTGTCAAAGAGGCCGATCCAACAGATTTCATCGCCCGGATCGACGACCTGAGCAAACTACTGGTCACGGCCAATGTTCCGGAAATGGAACGGGTGAAAATCAAGATTGGTCAAGATGCCGTAGTTAAAGCCTCCGCAATCCTTGACCGCACCTACAAAGCCGTCGTGCGAGAAACAGCGCTAGCCGCCAACGAAAATGACAAGTGGCAACGCTCCACCGTTGTCGAATATCCAGTGCGCCTTGAACTCACTGATTTTGATAATCAACTCAAACCCGGGATGAGTGTCCTCATCGACATTGTGGCTAATAAAAAGGAAAAGGCTCTCACGTTACGGCATGAGTTCATCGGCCAAGAGAAAGATCAGTATTTCGTAACGTTAGATAACGGTGAGCGCAAGAACGTTCGCCTCGGGCTGCAAAATGACGAGATGAGTGAGATCGTCGAGGGCGTAAATGAAGGCGACGTTGTCCGCAAAGTAGACTTTTCAAAAATGGGCGAGACGAATTGACCCAAAAAGAAGATCCGATTGTCAGCGTAAGGAATCTTAACTTTTCGTACGGGGAAGTCCCCGTGCTACGGAATTGTTCATTCGATATTTTTGCAGGAGAATTCGTCGCCATCCAGGGGCCATCGGGTTCCGGCAAATCCACGCTCCTTTACTTGCTAGGCTGCATGAACCCAATTCAGAGCGGCAAATTACTTATTCACGGAATCGACGTTGCCGGTCTTTCCCCTTCAGAAACCGCGTATTTTCGCAATCGATATATTGGTTTCGTCTTTCAACAGTTTCATCTCTTAGCGAAAACCACTGTTTTGGACAACATCCTTCTCCCGAGTGTCTACCCCGTTGAATTGCCGAAAAGCGAGGCTGATCTCAACACTCGGGCTTGCAAGATCGCAGACAGTCTAGGTCTCACGAGTCACCTGGGTCATTTGCCACAGCAACTTTCAGGCGGACAACAGCAAAGAGTTGCCATCGCCCGCGCTTTACTGAACGAAGCGCCGATCATATTAGCTGATGAACCGACCGGGAATCTGGATTCACAAAACTCAGCCATCGTGATGGACGAACTCAGATCAATTCAGCGTCAAGGCAAAACGGTCATTGTCATCACCCACGACAACGAGGTTGCGGCCAAGGCAGATCGTATTATTTCACTGCGCGACGGTGTGGTTGTCTCTTCGACTCCGCAAGTTCGTCCCAAGCAAGCGGATGGCGTTAAGGTAAGTTTTCAACCAGCCTCTCATCTCCCCGATTTAAAATTTTCGATTTTACAAATGTTGGCCGTACTTCCGTTTGCGACGCAAAATCTCTTTCGCCACCGCACGAGATCATTGCTGACAATGATTGGTGTCAGCATCGGCATAGCCGCCGTACTGGCCATGATGACGCTAGGCGAATTTGCAAAACAGAAAATTCTCGCCGGCTACGCCGAACTCGGGGTCAACACGCTGAATTTTTCAGGATATCCTAACTGGCAGCAGAAGGCATCAGACCGTTACGGCGTGGCTTTTTCTGATTTTCGCTGGAAGGAAGATCTGGCTCCGCTTAAAGAGATCTTCCCTGAGGTGAGACGCATATCGCCGTACATCAGGTCCTACAACAGCATTTTGTCCTTTGGTGGAAAAAGCATCGACCAAGACGGCTCCGTTGTCGGAATCAACGCGGAAGCTTTTATTATCTCGGGTTTTACCGTCGCGCGTGGTTCTGAGCTCGTCAACTACCACGTTGAATCAAAGAGCCCCGTCTGCATCATCGGTAGCGAGGTGAGCGAGAGACTTTTTCCCCATACTCAACCCATCGGCGAAATGCTCAAGGTCAGCGAAGAAGAGCGAAGCTATAGTTGTCACATCATCGGCGTGATGAATCCCCGTTCGTCGCGGAGCCAGTGGAGAAATCCTAATCTAGAAATTTACGTGCCCTTCACTTATTACCAAGCGGTTGCGGGAAGTTGGTGGGCCGCACAGATTCACCAAGCTTTGATTCAACTCAAAGACGGCTCAGCGATCGAAAGTACCGGCCGCGCGATCCGTACGTTCTTTGAGCGAAAATACGGTAACTCTGGCAGGTTCAGAATTGATGCCGACAGCATCCTGATTGAGCAGATGAATCATTTTCTCAACATCTTCTCCGGTTTTCTGCTCGCTGTCGCGCTTATCTCTCTCGGCGTTGGTGGTGTCGGCATCGCCAACATGATGTTGGTCTCGGTCTCCGAACGGTACCGAGAAATCGGCCTCCGCAAAGCCCTGGGCGCCACCGACGTCAGCATCCGCGCTCAGTTTCTCATAGAGACGATTTTACTCTGCGGTCTCGCCGGCTTCATTGGTCTCGCCATCGGCTTGATCTCTTACGAGGCGATTATCTGGGGTGCTTCTAAGCTCGTGCCCAAGCTGCAATTTGAGTGGGTTTTCAACCCCGTTGCCTTTCTATTTTCGTTGATGTCGATTTTATTGGTTGGCGTTTTGAGCGGCATTGTTCCAGCACTACGGGCCGAGAAGCTTTCGCCGATTGAGGCGCTCAGGTCAGAGTAGTCCGCTAGTTCACAGACAGCGATGTCCTTGGAATTTTGATCGTGACTTTTGTTCCCTCGTTGACGACAGATTTTATATGCAGACTCCCGCCAATCGAGTGCAGGGCCTTGCGGGCATGAAAGAGCCCAAGACCGAAACCGCTTTCCCCAGAATCTTTACCGAACGAAGCGCCTTCGGAGCCCAATTTTCCAACCAGGTTTTCGGGAATACCACGGCCTCGGTCTTCGACCGCTATTATCGCCCCGTCGTCACTGTGCGCAAGAGTGACCTCTATCGATCCACCATCGTCATACGATTCGACCGCATTGTTAACAAGGTTTGATACGATCCTAGACAGTTCAGAATCGTCGGCAAGCATAAAATCCGAAGCCGATGCAATCTTGCAGCAAATCTCTACCTTCGGGCGTGAGCGAAACTGAAGCCGCTTCTCAGCAACAATATTTTGAACAAACTGATCTAAACGAACAGGTTTTCGCATCAGATTGACAGGTGCTTTCGTTTCGCGCTGGCCTTGGCGAAGGAGGTGATTTGCGATGTCATTGATCCGTTTAACGGCATTTCGAATTAACTCGAGACGTTCTTCCTGAACTCCTGGTAGTGACACAACAGCAACATTCAACGCCGTCAATGGCGATCGAATATCGTGTGCAACTTGAGCTGCAATCGTCACGCGAGCCGCTCTTTCTCGCTCTACAGAAAGTTTTCGCTCCTGATCGATAATCTTTTCGAGAAGTTTCTTAAACTGTGAAATGACTGTCTCGCTTTCACGAACAAGAAATTTTCGCGGCGGAAATGTCATATCGGAGAGGCTATCAATTGAAACTTCGGTAACCCTGGCGATTCTTTGCAACGCCTCCATTAGTGATCTAAACGTTGCAGATAATACAGCGAAGACTACAAGGCCAATGACAAGGGCGACAACAGTGGCAATTACCAAGCCCCAAGTCAAGGCGGCCGGAAAAAACTCTGCGAACGCAATTTCTCTTGGCGCTAACGAAACAGTCGCGGCAAGGCTAGATCTCGATTCATCAAAATAAACAGCGCCACCAATTGCCGACGACTTCTCTATTGACGCAGATTCGAAAGAGCATATTTTCTGTCCATCTCTCAATTTGACTTCGAAAAAAGCCGGAGAATTCTCTTTGACGAATACTCCGCACTTGCGATGTACCTCCGCGAATGCGCCACTGAGGATGTCTTGTGAAATATTCGCAACGAAAAGGTTTACCTGTGACTCCGACATTTTTCGAATGTAGGTAGCTACGGCACGGTGGCTGTAGAGGGTAAGACCCGCCCCGATCGCAAGTGCTACGACGGCACAAAAAAAGACGCTCAATAAAAGAATCAATTTCTGCAATCCGATCGAGCGTGTTGCTATCTGGTTTGAAGCAGTTACTTCCATAATATTTTCCACAGCTCTGCTTCGTAGCGAAAACTACTTTCAGGCACTTGAATGTCGCTTCGATGCAGCATGGGAAGTCGCAACCTAAACATTGGTATAATGTAGTTTTCTTGCTCGAAGTTACCCATTGCTTCAGAGTATTGAGCTAATCGCTGAGTGTTGTCGTCGTTTGACCGCAATTTGTCCAACTTCGCCATCAGGTGTGAGGAGTCAAACCTTCCCAAGCGAACCGACGATCGCGAGTCAATCGGATCTAATGCTGCATCGGCATCTGGAAAATTGAGAATGTACGAGCTTCCGAGCAGATCATAATCGCCGCTCTGAATAACTTGAAGAAAATCAGGTGCCGACAGCCGTCTTACAGTGGCAGGCACACCGATAGCTTTCAGTTTTTCCTTCACGGCTGATACGAAGTTTTCGCCGAAAATGCTTGCTAATACCTTAATCTCGATTGGTTTAAAGTCCTTTGCCAGCGCGATGGGCTTGTCGGTAGCTTGAATCGGCTGCCTGCTATAGTAAGACTCCGGCAAAACACCACGTGGCAAAAAATGTTCGATTGGCTCGGCGGGGCTCAGTTAAATTATAGGGGTGGTGCTCACTTAAAATGTACCATCCTGAAACGAAATCAAAAAAAAACCCATTGAGATCGCAATCAGGAATT
>JAYTRM010000261.1:0-4430 GCA_043746165.1 Bdellovibrionales bacterium
AAATGATCAATCGAGATTTCGATGCTGAAGCCAAAATCATGGATCAGTTTCAAGCTCTCAATCCTCAAGGTACTTTCGGCCGTATGCAGGACATCGATACTGATGGTCTTTTTCCCGAGCGTGAATTCACTTCGCTCGTAGACAGGGCTCTTGCGCTCGGTTGGGAGGTCGTTGCCCATGCAAAGACCGTAAGGCTCCCTAAGGACTTCAATATCTCCGTCACTTCTGGGATCGACTGGTTTGACGTCGGCGCTCAGTTTAATTTTGATGGCTTTTCGGAATCCTTGCCGCAACTTATCGGCGCAATCAAATCAGGCCAGCGGCTTGTCAGTCTTGGTGACGGTACGTTTGGTATGCTCCCGGCGGAGTGGCTCAAAAAATTTGGTCCTATCGCTGAGATGGGTCGCGCGACAGACACAGGGTTTAGACTCAATAAGGTCCAGGCCCTCTTTTTAAGCGCGAGCCTCGAAGAAAACGACAAGTTCAAGGCTGATCGTAAGTTCAACTCCCTTAAAACAATCCTTAATGACTTTAAGGAGGCAAAGGCAGTTGACCCTGGCTCAGCGTTTAAGGGACGCCTCAGGACCTATCAAAAGCATGGTCTCTCCTGGCTTCAAACCGTGGCAAAACATGAGATCGGCGGAATCTTAGCCGATGACATGGGACTCGGTAAAACCATCCAGGTGCTTGCGCTGCTCTCGCACTTTAAAGATCAAAAGGGAAAACGTCCGCCGAGTCTGATCGTCGCGCCGAAGAGCTTGATTTTCAACTGGATCAAGGAAGCGGAGAAATTTACGCCGACACTTAAGATTTTGAATTTCACAGGCTCAAATCGCGGAGAAAATCTCGCAAACTTTGATACCTACGACGTTATTCTCACAACCTACCAGTCCCTGCGTATCGACATCGAAGAACTTCAGAAGAGAGTTTTCAACTTTTTTATTCTTGATGAAGCTCATTTTGTTAAAAACCCGGTGGCGCAAGCTTCGATGGCCTGTCGACTGATTTCTGCCAAAAGAAAGATCTCTTTATCCGGAACGCCGGTTGAAAATTCTCTCTCCGATCTTTTCTCAATTCTCTCAATCGTCAATCCCGGTCTTATCACCGATGCTCAAGCGCAAAAATGGGCCGGCACAAATGATCCCGACGCTCTCAAGATACTGTCGCGCGCCTTGAGGCCTTTTATTTTGCGTCGAACAAAGGAGCAGGTGCTCAAGGATCTGCCGGAAAAATCAGAGCAGGTGATTTACTGCGAGCTCTCGCCGCCGGAAAGGCGAAAATACACGGAGCTTAAAGCTTTTTACTGGAACCAGCTCACTGGAAAGTTTAAGGAAAAGGGCCTGGCCAGGTCAAAAATTGAAGTCCTTGAGGCGCTCCTGCGGCTCAGGCAAGCGGCCTGCCACCAGGGGCTTCTCGATACGACAGGGCAGGTTCAGACTTCGGCAAAGTTTGATGTTCTTTTCGATCAACTTGACTCAGTCATCAACGATGGCCATAAGGCACTTATCTTTTCTCAATTCACGAGCTTGCTGGGTCTCCTCATGAAGCGTCTTGATGAAAAGGGCATTCGCTACGAGTATCTTGATGGTCAGACCTCAAATCGCGGTGAGAGAGTCGAGAGATTTCAAAACGATCCCAAGATCCCGTTATTTTTGCTGAGCTTAAAGGCCGGCGGCGTTGGTCTTAACCTGACCGCTGCTGATTACGTATTTGTACTTGATCCGTGGTGGAACCCGGCGGCGGAATCCCAAGCAATCGACCGAGCGCATCGGATCGGTCAAAAAAACAAGGTTTTCGCCTATAAGCTCATAGCCAAGGATACAGTCGAAGAAAAAATCCTGGAGCTGCAAAAATCAAAAAAGGAACTGGCAAGTGCGATTATCTCTCAAGAGTCAAGTTTGCTTAAGAGTTTGAAAATCGAGGATCTTCAAGCTCTCTTCATGTAACTCGCGCGCAGTCTCGATAGGGCATTTTCAGTTTGGCTCTCATTCGACATCGATTCCAAGTGCTTTTCGATACTTAAAAAATGTGCGTCGCTTAAAACCAGTCAATCGCTCAAGGAGGGCGCGCGAGGTTTGCATCAATCGAAAATAGAGTCTTCAATGAACAGATAAATCTTGGTCTTCAGATGGAGCATAATTTTGGCCACTTCGTCAATTTGCCAAACGTCTTCTTCGGCTTTGCCCTCGTGGCACAATGTTTGACGCAACTCTTTTGTAACTGGGGCCGGGCCCGGCCATGGATAAAAAATGCCGGCAGCATTAGGCGATACCTAGTAATCAAACTCCACCCGTGACTCGGGCCGAGCCCCTCCAACCATCGTCAAACATGGCTCCATTTGGTACGTTCTTGAAAGACTCCCAAAATCTTGTCGCCACATCATCTGCGGTCAGTTCTGAGACTCGACCGAAGGCCCTCCTTGAGACATTCAAGGCGGGAATCGTAACTCACTGTTTCAATCGACTCAAAACCGGACATTTCTATAGAGCGGCGACACGCTGGGCTTTTCTTTTGAGAGAAAACTTAAGAAATCCGATGACGAATTGAAGTGTTTATACGTCTTCATCAAGAATTCTGAGTTCAGCAAGAAGGAAGGTTTTCACCATGAAATCAAAGCAAGTACAATTTAAGGCATCTGAAGAGATAAGCGGTAAGCTGACAGACCTTTGTCAGATCGAGCCCCAGCTGGTGACTGTGTTCGGATCGGCCGATGAGTTTGCTCATGAGACGAGAATTGAGGAAATTTGCCGCAGCTTTCCGACTGCGGCAGTTATTGGCTGCTCGACAGCTGGCGAGATATCAGAGGTCGGCGTCTTTGACGGAAGTATCGTCGTCACAGCGATCCATTTCGATACGAACGTGAGAGTCGTACCTGTCACAGAGCGGATCAAATCCCCAGAAGACTCTCTCGAGGCCGGTCGCCGTGTTGGAAAAAAACTTGATCTCAAGGATCTCAAGGCCTTTTTTTATATGGGCCGAGGATTAGAGAATAATTCAGACCAAATCCTTGTCGGCATCATCGAAGCTTTGGGGCAGGGTGTTCCTATCTCTGGCGGAATGGCCGGAGATGGTGGAAAATTTGTAAACACATTCACGGTGTTTAATGGTGCGATTTCAACTCATGCTATCGTCGGCGTCGGTATTTATGGTGATTCACTCGATATTTCGTACGGGTCGCTGTCGGGTTGGGAACCCTTCGGACCTGTCCGCCGAGTGACGCGTTCAGAAGGAAAGCAAATCTTTGAAATCGATGGAGAGCCCGCGCTTACGGTCTATAAACGCTATTTAGGGGAAAGCGCCAAGGGCCTTCCTGGTTCCGGGCAGCGATATCCTGTGGCTTTACTCGCGAGCCATGAAGATAAGACCGGAGTTATACGTGGCATGATTGGCTGCGATGAGAAATTCCAGACGTTATCCTTTGGCGGCGATATTCCACAAAACAGCTTAATTCGATTAATGCGGGCAAGTACCGATGCCTTGGTCCGCGGAGCTAAGGGCGCAGCCCAACTCACTTTGGAGAACTCCGAAAAACGTGGAGGGCTCGCTCTTCTCGTGAGCTGTGTGGCGCGAAAAATGGTCTTAGGGCAGGACATTGAAGATGAAGTCGACGCGGTAAAAGAGGTTCTTGGCGACGTGATGATGACTGGCTTTTATGCCTATGGCGAAATCGGTCCGGCTAAGCACGATAAATCATGCAAGTGGCACAATCAGACGATGACGATAACTTATATTAGCGAAAAGAAGGGCGCCTAACGTTCATGTCAGGAAAGAAAGTCAGCCGCCAATTAAAAAAAACGTTCGCTGTCAATGTCGAAGAAAAGCTCGTACATTGGAAGGGCGTTTTAAAATTGACGGAATCACCACTATCAAAGGTGGACTCAGAGGAGTTGATCTCGTTTCTCGCAGCGTTTCCAGCCTTTCTTGAACGGGTTGAAGCGGCTTATAAAGAAGATGATGAGCGAGTTGCATTCGCGGAGAACGCCCTTGAGATTAGCTCAACCGAGTTGACCAACACGAATACGACGCTCTTCGGACTCAATCAAACTTTTGATGCCATGCTCAATTCACTAGGGCAGGGCTTTTTTCTGTTTGGTCGCGACGGGCTATGCAGTTCTGTCTATTCGTCGGCTTGTTTGAAACTGCTGGGGTGTGCTCCAGCAAACCGTTCAGTGCTCGACGTGCTCTTGATCCCTGACGAAATGAAAAAGACAGTCACCACTTGGATCGAGATCCTTTTTGAGGACAAGCTCGAGTTTGTGGAGTTCGCATGTTTAGGACCCCAGATCCTGAACCTGTCGACTGGAGAAACCATAGGACTCGAATATAAGCCGATTCGGTATGTTTCAGGTGATTTGCAGTTTTCCTGCTTGGGATAGCGCTTTTTCGGCGTAGAGAACGACCTAACTTTCAAAATTCACATAGTCAAGATT
>JAYTRM010000262.1:0-26652 GCA_043746165.1 Bdellovibrionales bacterium
GTCAGACCGACGATTCCAAAAATTCGGCAGTCCATGCGGTCACCAGTGCACGGCTTATCTTTGCTTCAATTGGCCGCACGGCTTTGGCAGATTTGGTCGCCAGTGCAGACCCGCGCAGTCTTTCAAACCAAGGTCCGATTGTTTCAGGCATTCTTAGTAATTTCGCTAGCCATTTGAAGGCGGTCCAGAGCAGCGACTATTGGTCAATTCTCGATCAAACCACGCGGCCGATCAAACTCAATCAGCTGGTCGAATTCTACGGCGGTCAACGCGAAGAAACTCTCGGGCAATTCTTCGGCTTCGTTCTCGAGCTGACGCCGACCCAGCTCGATGACAATGGCGATTCTCATATTCAAGTGCGCGGCTGGCGTTATCTGCACGACAACGGCCCAAGCGCCGAAGAATTTTCGATTCCCCTCCCCGAAAACATGGTGATCCCGCACGGCGGCGGCGCCTTTATTTCGGGCACTCTTCCGAAGCGTCAACTCTCCGAGGCGGAGCGCCATTTTTATGATGCTCTCAAAGTCGTCGGCCTGCTTTCAAATGACGATTATCGCTCTGGAAACAGTGACTTAGTGATTTTCATCGAAGCCAAATAAAATGTCGCCCGGCCCCCGCCCGAATCCGGTAGACCACTCCTCGTAGCCGAGTTAGGGTTGAGCAAACGAGGGGACATCATGAGAACCAACAACACAGGCGGGCACACTGTCGGATCAATTGAAGTGATCGTCGGTAGTATGTTTAGCGGCAAAACTGAGGAGCTAATCCGCGTTCTCCGCCGAGCTCAATTTGCTAAACAATCCATTCAAGTTTTTAAACCACGGATCGACGACCGCTACAGCGTCGATGATGTCGCGAGCCACGATCGGCAGCTTCTTCCTGCGACCGTCATTGACGGTGCCGCCGAAATTTACAGTCACCTCCATCCCGAAACCAAAGTCATTGGCATCGACGAAGGACAATTCTTCGATGATGAACTCGTCGACGTTGCTGGTGAACTCGCCGATCGAGGGTTACGCGTGGTCATCGCCGGACTAGATTTAAATTGGAAAGGCGAGCCTTTTCACCCAATGCCTGAACTGATGGCGATTGCAGAAACCGTTAAAAAACTACGCGCCGTCTGCGTGGTCTGCGGCGAGTCGGCGAGCCGAACGCAACGACTGGTAGCGAACCAAAAGGCGATTTTGGTGGGAGATCACACCTCATACGAAGCGCGCTGTCGGCACTGCTTCGATTCTGATATCAGCTCGCGCGGTTCGAAGACCGATATCTCAATCTCCGGTTCAGTCGCCAGTTCAATCGGTGGTTCAGTTTCCAGCTCAGATTCCAAGACGAGCCATTACCCTGGCCTCGAGCTTCTGTGATCCAATTTAGATTGAGCGAAGTCGAGCATCGCTACGGGTCAAACGTTCATATCCTCAACGATCCCTGCATGAGCTCGCTGCTCACACGACTTTGTTCGCCTGCGACATTTCAACCGCAGATCAACACGCTCGTTGAATATCTCTATTCCGAACTTTTGAAAACCGTCATGAATGCCGAGTTTCCGCTCAAGTCCGTGCGAGTGCCAACTCGGATGACCGCTTCGCACCCAGAAGCACCTCTTGAGGCCGAAGTTCTTAAAGCAGAAACGCGGATCGTGACCGTCAACCTGGCCCGCGCCGGAACGTTTCCAAGCCACATTTGCTATGATCTGCTGAATCACGTTATGGACCCTCAGATGGTTCGCCAAGATCATATACTTGCTTCGCGAATGACGGATGCGGGTGACCGCGTGACCGGAACAGCTCTTGGTGGTGCAAAAATTGGTGGCGATGTCGAAGGTGCAATCGTGCTTTTTCCCGATCCGATGGGGGCCAGCGGTAACACATTGGTATCAGCGGTGGACCACTACAAAACTGTGGTTGGCGGAAATGCTGCTAAGTATATCGCTCTGCACTTGATTGTGACGCCCGAGTACCTTAAAAAGATCAAAGCGTCTCATCCCAGTCTTGTCGTTTATGCTGTTCGTCTCGACCGCGGCCTTTCAACGGCGCAAGTCTTGAAAACCATACCCGGCACCAATTGGGACCAAGAGCGTGGCCTCAATGACAAGCAGTACATTGTTCCTGGTGGCGGCGGTTTTGGCGAAATTATGAATAACTCTTTTGTTTGAGAGGTCCCGAGTGGCGATGCCGAAACTTGCACCCTTGATCGATGAAAAAAAGATCGTCCAGCGCGTCAAGGAAATGGGCGATGAAATCTCCAAATTTTGTCGCAAAGAAGACCTCATCGCTGTCTGCATTCTCAAAGGTTCTTTTATTTTTTACTCCGATCTGATTCGGCAGATTGATGCCGACATTCGCTCCGATTTTCTCGGCTGCGCAAGCTATGGTGATGCCATGAAAACCTCAGGCGAAGTGCGCCTAACTCTCGATCTTACCCATAGTATTGAAGGCAAAAACGTCCTGCTCATTGAAGACATCGTCGACACCGGACTCACCATGAATTTTGTCCGCAAAACTCTGATGGCCCGCAACCCGAAACGACTGCTGAGTGCGGCGCTGCTATTTAAGCCCCAGGCGTTAAAGTCAGATTTCAAACCCGATTATGTTGGCTTCGAAATTGGCAACGAATTCGTCGTCGGCTACGGCCTCGATTACCAAGGTAGGTACCGCAACCTTCCTTATATTGCCGTAGTTGAGAGTCTGAACTAATTCAGAACCAGGGTCGGCCTGGGCACCAGGCCGGTGATCCCCATCCGCTTAGCCCCGTGTGTCCTTTTTGGCGACATAATCTTCGCGAATCCAGCTGCGAATTCGCCGCAAGAGTTCGTCGTTGGGGCCAAAGAACATAAACTGGCAGCGATAGATTTCGACATCTAGATTCTTCACGCAGCTATGGCATTTTCCCGATATCCAAGCGCCATCTTCACCAAAAAGGGTGCTGAAAAAGCGCATGAAACTTTTGTCCTTAAACGCTGTCGGATGAAGAATGGACAAACCGTACTCGGCCAGCTCATCCATGGTCACGTCTTTGCCGAGCTGAGCGTTCATCTCGCAGGGAACAAAAGGCGGTGCATCCGGATCGCGAATCGGCAAGAGTCCAGGTGTGAAGGCAAGGTATTTCATTACCATGAAGCGGCGATCAACTGGCTTGTAACTGAAGTCATAGATTTCTTTAAAACGGAAACTATCGATACGTGCCCCACCCTTTGGATCGGAATACACAAAGATTTTCGGCCCCATCTCCGTCGGCCCGATGACTTTCGTTGAACGCAAGAGATCAACAAATTGCTTATACCAAGTCACGGGATCAGGACGCAAAAACGTCCCATCAATTAAGAGCGAGTCGAAGCGAAACTCGGCCAGATCCTTAGCACTAACCGGACTGCCTCCAGAGGAAATAATAGCCTTTGCCCACTGATCGCTATCGATCTCTTGCAAGTTGACTCTCAAGAGCGCCGGAGAATCTCCCGTCGCCACTCGCTCCAGCTGGCCCGAAACGGAAAAAAACGCACTCCGCTCGCCGAGCCCCCGAATACGAATGACCGCCTGGCCGCGGCTGCCGGCCTCGAGAAATGTCAAGAATTCCTCGAACGCCTCTCGGTCATCCTTCTCGATAGAAGTAATAAACTGATCTGGCTTAGAGACCCATTCGCTGACCGGCTTGCCCATTACCAAATCGACCGGCCGCAGCTCCGGGTCAAATTTTACAAGATCGTGGCTCTTGCCGCGCAAGATCACCGCCACGTTCTTGCCACCTGGCAATGCCGGGCCCGACGAAGTCGACGCGCCGGCTTGCTGGTGAGAAGGTGCCTTGGCCATAAACTCGCTCGAGCCCGTCGGTTTGAGAAGTTTCTGAAGCTCCCCTGCAAAACGAGCGTACGATGGGAACGCCTTGACCGTGACATTTTTGAAGCTCGACTCGAGAATTCCACGCAACGCCGAAAGTTCGTCAATATTGAGATCGATGACCGCAAGCTTTTTGCTGTTGAGGGTCGACATCTTTTCCTGCATTTGTTTGGAAAGAGCCGGTCGCCCCATCTTATTGAGCGACGCCTGAGCAGCCGCGCTCCCCGATGCGGCACCAGCCGAATTCGCCCCGGCTGCCGAAACGCTTGTTGCGCCCCAAACCTTCGACCGAACTGCCATTTGATTATTTTTGATATAGCGGCGAACGGTGTTGAGTTGCTCCGCCGAGATTCCAAAGTAAGCAAATCTCACGAGGTATTCACCCTCACGAATGGGGTGGCGAACGCTCTCATACACTCGACCGATCAGACGCCTTGCTCCCCGTTCGCCAAAGACGTCGCAATGGATCGACGCGAAGGCCCCTTCCGGAACAGGGCCCGGACTGCGAATCGCGATAGCGAATTCCGAAACTTCGTCGACAATGACATCACGTCCAGCTTCGATAACCTGCTCGGCTTTGGCTCGGAAAAGAAAAGATGGAGTGACCTTACCACCAGCATCTGCCGTTAAAAATTCGACTTTTTGCAGGAACACAGCTTTATCCACAGGCTTAAGAATCAGATCATCAACCGCTTCGACTTGCATCACCTGTGGCCTCAGTGGGCCCGTTTCGTAGCCCATCATCAAAACACTCGGCTGAACGGTAAAAAGGCCCGAGCCCATTTCTTTGGTCACTTGATGAAGCTCATTGATCCAAGGTTCTGGCTTTTGATCCATCACCTCGGCGTCGATAATGAAGATCCTAATCTGCGCGTTTGCATCGGCATTTACACCGCCGGCTGACCCTCCGCCATCGGCAGAGCCTTTTGACTCATTCGATAACTTTGCAGCAGATGCGACTTTCAACATTTCTTTATAAGCCGCGAGATTCGGATAGCTTTCGATCCGCAAGTGCCCGGCCAGTTGCTGGCGACACCAGGAATCAAGCTGCGACCCTAGCTTAGGATCTTTGGTAAAGACGATTCCAATGTACATGAGCAGCTCCCAGGGCCACGGACAGTGGCGACGAATTCGCAACTGTCTTAAAATCATAAGCTTTTTCGCCGCTACGACACAAGTCTGTTGTCCTTAATCTCGAGTTTTCATTTGTCACCTAGACCCATTTCGTGGTGACTTCTTTTCCCCGACCGTCCGATAGCCAGGAGAAATACGACTTGTCTGGTGCCATAACTCAACTTGAAATTCTCCAGCATTCCGAAGGCACACCTCCAGGAAGTGTTCTGGAATGGGCCTCTTTACGGGGCATCGACGTAAAAATTCATCGCCTAGACCAAGGCGCGCGGCTTTCCAAAATAAACAGCCACGCTCTTTTAGTTATCCTTGGCGGGCCCATGAGTGTTTGGGAAGTCGACCAAAACCCTTGGCTCGCTGCAGAAAAATCTTTTCTTAAAGACGCGATCACGTCGGGTCAGCGGTGCCTGGGCCTTTGTCTCGGCGGGCAGCTTCTTTCGGAAGTTCTCGGTGCCGAAGTTCGTCCATCTGGATCTTGGGAAGTTGGCTGGCATGATGTCACGGTTGAAAACATTTTTAGTTTATATTCCAAGTCAGGGCCGATTCCTGATCCGGCTGTGGATCAACTTCCACTGCGCGTTTTTCAGTGGCACCAAGATTGTTTCAGTCTTCCGCCGCAAGCTCGGCGAATTGCGACAAATGGATTTAGCCAGACCCAAGGTTTTGCCTACGGCGACAACGTCGTCGGTTTGCAGTTTCACCCTGAGTCAACGAGCGAGTTTGTGCGGGAATGCGCCGAAGACCCAGATTACCCGACGGGGCCTCTCGTGCAAAAACCGAGTGATTTACTCGAAGGATTTTCCCAACACCAGCCGCCGATGAAAGCTTGGTTTTTTCAGCTTTTGGACCGCCTTTGCCGCTCATAAACTGGCCCACTACGCTGTTGAGATTTATCTGCCGAGGCTTTTGCTCTGACAGCTCGCCCCGCTTCCCAAATGCCCCTATTGCGAGCATCAGTATAAAAGCCCTCCGGATAACGGATCTCATCGGACGGTGGAGCGCTTTGGAGACTTTTCTCCGTCGCGATGACATCACGCGGATCAAGCGATTCCGCTGTTTGATATGTAGGCAGGTAAATCGGTCGCAGCCGCAGGAACCGAATCGCAGGCTGGGTCAATCAGGACGGTTGGGAGAAAAGTTTCGGTTTAAACCGAAACCTTGAGAGACCGCTTACTTACCTCGCTCCAAACTCCCCAGGCCACGGTGAAATTGCTGGCTAAAGCTAGCAAGCCCGATATTTCAACAGCGTGAGGGACCAGTTTAAAGCGTGTCTTTGGAGCCCAGTGAGAATTGTGAATGTGCAGCCAAGGATGGGCCCAAAAACGTCGTTTTCTGCATGAGGTTTGCCTACCAAAAACCGGCCGTACTTGCTTCAAGTCTAATTAAAGGCTAGCCCGGCCTGGCACGGGTCGTGAATATCCGAGTATTGGGTGTAAAAAAATTACAAAGTCTCGGTTTTGAGAGGTTGGGCATGAAATACTTTATTCTTACAGCGGTCATCTTCGTCGCGGCTAGTTTTGCGGCCTGCGGCGGGGGCGGTGGAGGCGGAGGCGGCGTCACTTATGTCCCTTCTGCAACCGCGCCAGGTGTCTCAGGTTCAGTTAATCCCGAAAACCCTGCCGGCTGCTCGCTCGGACAAGTTTATTCTCCTAGTTATGGCTGCCTTGACCAGGGAAGCTGCGCCGGAAATAACGGCTGGTCGCCCTCCACCAACACTTGTGTGCCCGGTACCCTCATCACCGCCGCAATTCTTTCGGGGACGAACGGCACCGGCAGCTACTTCGGAGCTCTGACCATCACGAACCAAACCGCCTTTCAAAAGCTTCTTCAGTATGCGGGTCTCTGTAATCCTTACTGGGTCGGCGTGAATTACGGAAGCTGGAGCTGCGCAACTTGGACCAACGGAGGCGGCTTCGTTCAAATTCAAGTGCTCGGCGGGACGACCGCCCAGGCCACCAACGTCACGATGGTCATCGGTGCCGGCTCGGTGAATTCAGCTCAATCACCTGGCTGGGCAACGCTCATGCCGACGGCGCAGTCCCAATCTTATATCGCCTGGTCCACTCAGGCGACGGAAGTCCTCTACAACAACAGCGCCGGCATGCAGATCGTCTCTGTCTACAATGGTGTGAACCAAGAAGGTGCCCCCCGCCTGATCATTCCGACCGGACAATTTGGTCAGCAGACTCCAATGCAGGGCACGTTGATGTACCAGAATACGCAAATCGCGACCGTCACGCTGACTCCGATTCAATAGACCTGACCTAGATTTCGGGCCTTTTGTGTTCACTATGAGCGGCTCAGCCGCCCGCACAGGCGGCACAGCGCAGCGTTACAAGTCATTAATATAACTTATGTTTATCAAAACAATTAAATGCTGACCCGGCCTCCCCTTGCGAACTTCAAAGTCGCACGATAGGCTCCTTTATCTGAAGCGGTGCGGTTTGAGAGGCACCGTGTGCTTGATCAATGCGCACCAAACAGGGAGCAAGAGAAATGACCCGGCCAGTGAAATGCCCGACATGCGGTAAACCGACATTGTTCACAACCGAGAATCCGAGTCGACCTTTTTGTTCGGAGCGTTGCAAATTGATCGACCTCGGTGACTGGGCTGATGGAAAATACGCCATACCCTCGAAAGCCAATGTGGACACGGCATCCGAGCCCGACAGTGAAGAGTTTGATCAAACACAAACTCGTAAAACCGCCGCCACCGGCGAAAATCCGAAAACTCACTGAATTTTTTCAATTGACCCAAGACACACATCAAGTTTGAATTTTGCTATAACACAGCGAAATTTTAGCTGATCGCGAGCGAAAGCGAGCTTTGGCAAAGTTCGGCGGGTGAATTAGCAACCGGAGTGACCTTTCTAAAAAGGCATTCCCCCAAACAGACTCCGCACGAAGCGGATCGGGAGACAAGGCAAGATGAACAAAGCAGAACTGATCGAGCTGATCGCCACTGAGACAAGCATGACGAAGGCGCAAACTGAGCGCATGCTCGACACGACCCTCGATTGCATCAAGAAAACTGTGAAAAAAGGCGACGAAGTGAAGCTCGTTGGCTTCGGCACTTTCACAAAAGCTAAGCGCAAAGCCCGCATGGGCCGCAATCCTCAGACTGGCAAAGCGATCAAAATTCCGGCTGCATGGTTCCCGAAATTCCGCCCGGGCGCTGAATTCAAAGAAATCGTTCGCTAATCGCGAAACGAAATCGTTCGCTAATCGCGAAACGCACGATGCACTGAAAGCCCAGGTGGGCTTGAAGATCAAAGGACTGCTGCTAAAGCAGTCCTTTTTTTATCTCACTGTTGCCATGTGACGGTTCGCCGTCCGTTGATTTTCTGCCTGGTAGGCTCTGACCAGTCGCATCGCTCCTTCTATTTTGCCATTTGTCTGGTCTAAGCTGCCAGCCCGGCCGTAGTCATAGAGTAAAGACTAACTAAAAGTTGATGCGGAAATGATGCAGAAGTTTGATAGCAGTCAGTTGAAAAATATCGGCGTTTTCACAAGTGGGGGCGATGCACCGGGCATGAATGCCGCCATTCGTGCGGTGGTCCGAACGTCGATCCGGCACGGTCTGCAAGTGACCGGTATCATCCAAGGCTATCCTGGCATGGTGGCCGGTGAGTTCATGCCTCTCTCGGTAAATTCCATGGCCAACATCATTCAGCGCGGCGGCACGATTCTCAAGACCGGGCGCTTGCCGGAGTTTCATCAAGCTGAGACCCGAGCTCGGGCGGTGCAGAACATTCGTGGGGCGGGTATCGACGCTTTAATCTGTATCGGCGGTGATGGCTCGTTCACGGCCGCGCACCTGCTCTGGAGCGAGCATTCGTTTCCGATCATTGGCGTGCCGGCCACAATTGACAATGACATTGCGGGAACCGACACCACGATCGGTTTCGATACGGCTGTCAATGTGGCACTCGACGCGATCGACCGCATTCGCGACACTGCGGCCAGCCACGACCGACTTTTCATCGTTGAGGTGATGGGCCGCGATTCGGGGTTCATCGCCGTCGATGTCGGTTTGGCCGGAGGAGCAGAGGAGATTTTCATTCCCGAAAATCCAGCGACGGTCGATCAAGCAGTGGAACGCATCAAGCGCGGTATGGCCCGCGGAAAAGGCAGCTCGATTTTAGTTGCGGCCGAAGGCCACAAGCCGGGTCGCGCGTATGACCTGGCCGAGGCGATTCGTAAAAAATCGGGCTTTGATGCGAAAGTCTGTATTCTTGGGCACATCCAGCGCGGTGGTTCGCCAACCGCAGTCGACCGAATTTCTGCCAGCCGGTTTGGCGCACGGGCGGTCGAAGCGTTGAAAGAAGGCGTTTGCGACGCCATGGTCGGAATTCAAGCGAATGAACTCGCTCTCGTTCCGTTTTCAAATGTAATTGGACAAAAGAAAAGGGTCTCCGGCGATCTCGTTAATCTCGCCAGGGCCCTGTCGATATAGTTTCCTTCAATTGGGAGAATGACACGTATGAATCAAAGACGAATTTGCAATCTGTTTCTCGGAGTTTCCTCTGTGATCGCGATCGCCAGCTGCACTCCCAAGGAAGAAGAAATCCTAGTCGGCGAATATGGCTCGCTCACCGGCAGTGAAGCGACCTTCGGACAAGGTGTCGACAAAGGCCTCAAGATGGCCGTCGACGAGCAGAACAAGGCCGGCGGAATCAAAGGTAAGAAAATTAAACTCATCACCGTTGATGACCAAGGAAAATCCGAGGAAGCCGCCGCAGCGGTCACCCGCCTGATCAACCAAAACAACGTCGTTGCCGTGATCGGCGAAGTCGCAAGCTCGCGCTCTCTGGCCGCAGCGCCCATCGCGCAGAAGAACCAAATTCCGATGATTTCGCCCGCATCGACGAATCCGGCGGTGACTGAAAATCGCGATTACGTTTTCCGGGTTTGCTTCATTGATCCGTTTCAGGGAACGGTCATGGCAAAGTTTGCGAACGACACCTTGAAAGCAAAAAAGATTGCGATCTTGCGCGACGTAAAATCAGATTATAGCGTCGGTCTCGCCGATTTCTTCATCAAGAAATTTAAAGAACTGGGCGGACAAATTGTCGCGGATGAAAAATATCAATCTGGCGAAATGGATTTTAAAGGTCAGCTCACCCATATCAAATCCTCAGCGCCCGACGCGATTTTCATTCCGGGTTATTACACAGAAGTCGGTCTGATCGCTCGCCAGGCAAGTGCTTTAGGGATGAAAGTTCCGCTCCTCGGCGGCGATGGTTGGGATAGCTCAAAGCTTTCGGAAATCGGCGGTACCGCTATTAACGGAAGCTATTTTTCGGATCATTACACGGCTGAGAGCACCGATCCGATCGTGGTTGGCTTTATCAAAAAATTCAAAGAGACCTATGGTGGAGAGACTCCCGACGGCAACGCTGCTCTCGGCTATGACTCCGGCCGCGTACTTTTTGCCGCAATGGAAAGAGCCAAAGACCTCAAGGGCCCCACCCTGCGCGACGAAATTGCCAAAACTTCGGACTTCCCTGGAGTCACAGGAAGGATTACGATCGACGCACAAAGAAACGCATCGAAACCCGCCGTGGTTCTCAAAGTCGACGGAGCAATCAATCGCTTCGTAACTTCGGTTGCACCGTAAGGTGAGCCGGCTGGCGCTTGCCTGACGGCAGGCGGAATGGAGCTTGATGGACGGACAAGCAGGGGGGCAGGAGTTTTTTCAGCACCTGATCAACGGAATTAGTCTCGGGAGCATCTACGCACTGATCGCTCTCGGCTACACGATGGTGTACGGAATTCTCCAACTGATCAACTTCGCCCACTCAGAAGTTTACATGGTCGGCGCGTTCGCCTCCTATTACGGAGCGCGCTGGTTAGGCCTAATCGACAAGCCTGGTTTTGGCACCTTAGCTTTGCTCCTTTTAGTTTCGATGATCACATGTTCCGTGCTTGGTCTTCTGATTGAGCGACTGGCCTACCGTCCGCTTCGCAAAGCTCCTAAACTCAATATCTTGATCACCGCGATCGGCGTCAGCCTTCTTCTTCAGTTTACAGGACAAATCGTTTTCGGAGCTGATCCCAAAGTTTTTCCAACAATTCTAGAAGACACCACGCTAGCCACCGTCGGTGGTGTTGATTTCCGCAGTTTTGATGTGGCCATTCTTACGGTGACTCTGATTTTTATGGCCGGGCTCACATATCTGATTCATTCCACTAAACTCGGTAAAGCGATGCGCGCGGTGAGCACGAACCCCACCGCTGCGGCCCTTATGGGTATCGATATCAATAAAATTATCGCAATGACGTTCGTGATCGGCTCATCGCTCGCCGGAGTCGGATCTGTATTGGTCGGAATGAAATATCCCAAAATTGATCCGCTCATGGGAACGCTGATCGGCCTCAAAGCGTTTGTCGCCGCTGTTTTAGGCGGGATCGGAAACGTCAATGGCGCCGTCATCGGCGGAATCCTCATGGGCGTCTGCGAGATGATGGTGGTCGGATATCTTTCGAGCACTTACCGTGATGCCTTCGCGTTTGGAATTTTGATCGCTATTTTGCTGTTTCGTCCTGAGGGGCTTCTCGGTCGCCCGACGCAGGAGAAAGTTTAAGTGGCTACTCTCAAACGCCAACTTTTCCCACTGCTGGCCTTAGTTGGCTTCATAATCTTCGGAGTGGCGCTCGATCTTGGCGCCAACCGCTACGTGCAGCTAATCTTGCTTTTCGCATCGGTGAATATCATTTTGGCGTTGAGTCTCAATTTGGTGAATGGGTTCACAGGTCAATTTTCAATTGGCCACGCGGGCTTCATGGCAATCGGGGCGTACGTTTCAGCCTATCTCAGTATGCGGCCCGAAGGCGGAGGCCAAAGTCATTTTGCGCTTTTTCCGCCAGCGCTCGATAACTTAAACTTTTTTGCCTATTCGATTGCAGGAGGATTAGCTGCAGCGTGCGCCGGTTACGCTGTCGGCTTGCCATCTTTGCGTCTGCGCGGAGATTACCTGGCCATCGTCACGCTCGGTTTTGGCGAAATTATCCGTGTCGCTCTACTGAATATGCAATCCATTGGCGGCGCGCGCGGAATGTACGATATCCCAGCGCCCGAAGCGTTTCACCTCGGTCCTGTGGAAGTTTCGGCTTTTGTCACACGCTTTGCAATCAGCGGATTTTGGGTGGTTCTCACATTTACGGTGTTATGGCGCCTCATTCACTCTGCGCACGGGCGGGCTTTTTTAAGTATTCGCGAAGATGAAATCGCAGCCCAATCGATGGGCGTCAACACCACGCAAGTCAAAGTTCGCGCGTTCGTGATTTCGAGCTTTTTTGCCGGCATCGCGGGCTCGATCTTTGCCGAAGCCACTCAGTACTTGAACCCTTCGACCTTCGGCTTTTCAAAAAGTGTCGACGCCATCATCATGATCGTGCTCGGCGGAATGGGCAGTCTCACCGGCTCTGTCATCGCCGCGATTCTCATCACGATCTTGCCTGAGTTTATTTTGCGTCCTTTGCAAGAGATCACTCACATTGATTTCCGTATGGTGATCTATTCCTTAACTTTAATTATTTTCATGATCACGCGACCGCAGGGAATTTTCGGCATGAAAGAGTGGCCCGATATGTGGCGCGCCTTAAAGGCCCGCCGCTCGAAGGATGCGCCATGAGCGACGTCTGTTCCGACCCACCTTGCGGCGCAGATCTCGCGCCAATTCTCGCGCCAATTCTCGCCGCGCGCAACGTGACCATGCAGTTTGGCGGCCTCAAGGCCGTCGATCAATTCTCGTTGAGCTTGATGGCTGAAGAACTAGTCGGTCTGATCGGCCCGAACGGGGCCGGAAAAACGACATTATTTAACGTTTTGACCGGCGTCTACAAGCCCACTTCGGGCGAAGTTCGCTTGCAAGGCGTCGATGTCAGGCCGTTAAAGCCCTACCAAATTTCGCACCTTGGTTTGTCGCGCACGTTTCAAAATATTCGCCTGTTTCGCGAGCTGACGGTTCTCGACAATGTCTTGATCGCATCAAAGCAGCACTCTTCCCACAATATGCTCGACTCTGTCTTGCGCGACGATCGACATGAGCGCGAAGAAGCCCGTCTCAAAACTCGCGCGCTTGAGCTCTTGCAAATTTTCTCGCTCGAGCATAAGGCCCAGTTTCCCTCGAGCTCTTTGCCTTACGGTGAACAGCGCAAACTCGAGATCGTGCGAGCGTTGGCTACAGGACCAAAAGTATTACTTCTCGACGAACCAGCTGCCGGAATGAATCATCGCGAGACCGAATCGTTAATGGAAACTATCGCCAAAATTCGCAAACAGTTTAACCTGACCGTTTTGCTCATCGAGCACGACATGAAATTGGTGATGGGAATCTGCGAGCGCATCCTAGTACTCGATCACGGCGTCACAATTTCACAAGGCACCCCTGAGTTCATCCGCAAAGACCCCAAAGTCATCGCCGCTTATCTTGGCGCTCCAGTCGAAGAGGGTGGCGCGCATGTCTAGCGTTCTCGAAGTTCAAGATCTCAATGTATATTATGGCGGAATCCACGCCCTCAAAGCGGTCAGTTTCTCGGTCGAACAAGGCGAAGTGGTATCTTTAATCGGCGCCAATGGCGCAGGAAAAACAACAACCTTGCGGGCGATCTCCGGCATTCTGCCTTACTCCGGCCAAGTTAAATTCGAAGGCCGCGTTCTCACCGGAATACCGCCGCACGAAATTGTGAAGCTCAAACTCGCCCACTCACCGGAAGGACGCGGTGTTTTCGCTACACTCACGGTTCTTGAAAATCTCGAGATGGGAGCTTTCACCCGACACGACCGAGACGGGATCAAAAAAGACCTCGCCCACTGCTACGAACTTTTCCCACGCCTACGCGAACGCAAAGACCAGAAAGCAGGTACGCTTTCGGGCGGCGAACAGCAAATGCTCGCCATCTCGCGCGCCCTTATGACCAAGCCTAAACTTTTAATGCTCGATGAACCTTCGCTGGGCCTAGCGCCTTTGATTGTCGCGCAGATTTTCACCATCTTGCGCGGGCTCAACAAAGATGGCGTCACCATCCTGCTCGTCGAACAGAACGCCCGCATGGCCTTAGAAATCTCAACTCGCGCTTACGTGGTTGAAACCGGCCGCATAACCTTCTCAGGCAGCGGCCGCGATCTGATTCACGACCCGAGAGTTATCGAGTCGTATCTGGGTGGGTGAAGAAGGTACCTGGTACCTACTTCAGAAGCGGCGCGTGATGTTACCTTAGTTAGGAATTATTTAGCCGTACCATCATGCTTAAGTTCAATGCCGTGTTCTTTCTTGATCTGGTTTTGACATTCGTTATTGACGCAGCAATCGCTGAGCATCATCACGCCGAGCATTCGTTTGGCGATCTCATGCTCGCGCCTGTTTCCTTCATCGGTCGCGACTTCATTTTCGGGATTTTTTAAAGCCTGGTAAGCAGTCTCAATCTTCTTTTTATTTGCAGAAGAGATCTTCAAATTCTTAAATCCCGTAAATCTCTCACAAGTCGGAACCTGAGCAAGGTCCGTAGATGGACAAAGCCCGTCAATGGTATCATCCCCGACTCCGGCTTTTGATAGAGCATCACGATAGCTCAGGTAAGCTTTTTGCTCCTCATCGTAGCCTTTGCTATCAACCGTGCTCTTGTAATCTTCTTGTTTCTTAAACAGCCCTGCTGCGCTTCTCAGTGTCCTCTCGCAGCCAGTCCCGTCAGTTTCGCAAATGCGAAAGTGAGCCGACTGCTCGCCGAAGCGGTGTCCATTCCTCGGGACACGATCATGAATATACTCGACACAACTATCACGCCCCGAGCCTTTGTCGTAAAGCTTGCTACACGTGACATCACTCGCGTAATTGACTTTATCCGCGCCACCATTAGCAGATAATACGGAATCGAACTTTGATTTTATATCAGGATGCTTGGAAACGTAATCGGTCCAGGCGTCCTTACATTGGCTATCGGAGTCCACAGAGTAACGTCCATCGCACGCATAGGTCGCAATGTAGGAGTTCTTTTTCTTTTTCTTTTTTTGCTTCGAAGACTTCCCTGAGCCTGTCGCAACGGCCACGCCCGTGGCTGAGGGATTCATATCAACTTTCACGCTCTTACCAGGAACAAGTCCCGTGACGGTAAACTCGGTTTTCGTAACTTGATGGATCGTGACGGGCTTCCCGTCGATATCGGTTTTAAAGTCATCGATCTTGTTAGCTACACAAGTGTTGGAGCGGCCACTCGTCCAACTGCTCAACCAGCTACTCGCCCATTCCGAATTGCCGAAGAGCCCCTTTAAGTTTTGATCGCGCGTGGCCAAAAAGTCTGACGCCGTACCTGTGTAACCGTTGACGTGGTAAAGATTGGTAAGTGGAAGGTCTGGGCCCATCAGTTCAGCGTACGCGTCGTTTCCAAACAAGAAAGTCCGCACTGGATCGCGACGCGCCTGTGCCTCTTCGTGTGCCTTTTTATACAGTTTCTCAATCCGGCGAAAGATCGATGTGTCGCTGGAAGCGTCGCTCACCACCACGCCGTCAATCCACATCATCAGCGGCTTATCCGAAAGCCAAGCCACCTGGTAAAGCTCACCAGTTTCAGTATTACTGACTTGCAGAAAGCCGGGCTCAACCGATACTTCAGTGCCCTTAGGCAAGTTCCAGTCTTTGAACATGCGGCGAGAGTAGATTCTATCTTGCTCGTCGGTGAGCTTTCCCATGAACTCCGCTTGGCAGGAGTCACTAATTTTAGCTTTGAATATTTCAAGATTCCAATTGCAGGCAGCCTCAGCGCGCGACGAGAATACCGTAAGTCCCGTCCACAATGAAAAAACCGCTAAGAGCGTACTTTTCACATTACACCTCTCCATATGACATGTTCGACTTGTAATATCATATCGAACAACATGTTCGAAAAAGAGTCAAATTTGTCTGTACTTGACTTTCGTCAGTGACTCAAAACGAGACATCTCAAGAGTCGGAGCGTAGTTTATTGGTTTAGAAAACCAGGTCTCGGAGTGTGAACATTGCCTCGGGGTACTTTCGTCGATCCACGATGTTGGCCGTCGGCAGGGTGCACAATGTCCGGGCCGCGGATCAACAAGGGGTGCGAGTTCGACGGTGTTGCATCTGACCGAGGCTGGGCCTTTGCACATCGAAGAGTCTATGAGTAGACATAAGTTGTTTTACAAAGATTCCAAGACTGTACGCGATAGCTTGAATCAAGCCATAGATCTGGCACACGAAATCCACCACAAAGAGCAGCTGCTGGTCGAACGCCTCTACTGGATTGACCAGGAGAGATTTTACATTCGTTTCGGCGATCGTTCGCTCACCGGATTCTGTCGGAGAGCTTGCCGGTTTTCTAAGACACAGGCGCAACGAATTGTAACGCGCGTCCGCCGCTATTTACCGACGGACAACATCGTGGATGGACAAAGGAGCCATGAACACCGAGGATTCGCAGAAATTCAACGTAAATTCAATGAGATCAATATGATTCGAAACGTGAAGGGGCCCTAGCTTAGAACCCCAATCCTACCTCAAGAATTAACGCTTCAGCTGGATAACTTCATTCAGAAGCTCGTCGGAAGTCGTGATGGTCTTGGCGTTGGCTTGGAAGCCGCGCTGGTTCTGGATCAGCCCGACGAATTCCATCGCCAGATCGACCGTCGAACGTTCCAAAGACTTCGCGTAAAGTCGTCCGCGGCCGGCACTACCGGCTTTGCCGATGGCGGCGGTGCCAGAATCACGGGCTTCTTTGAAGCGGTTGTTACCAACTTTAAAGAGGCCTTCGGAGTTCTCGAACTTCGCCATCGCCACTTGCGCCAAGTCTTGCGCTTGCCCATTTGAGTAAAGCGCCGTCAAAACGCCCTCGTCGTTAAACGACAAGTTATTGATCGTGCCTGCGGCTGAACCGTCTTGTTTCCACGAAATCAGATCGGATTCTTTTCCGTACTGCTTCGATCCGGTCATGCCTTTGCCCTTTTTGGTCGTGATCGAATCACCGAAATCAAACGTGATCTTTTGACCTTGCAGGGCACCGTTGGTGAAGTTGAAGCTTTCTTTGCTGACGGTCTCCGTGTCAAGCTTGCCGTCGACCGTGAAGCCGAGTCGTCCTGACCAAACCTCGGATTGTTGGCCAGGTTTTCCGCCGGTGACTTCCTTACCGTCGCACATGCCGTGGACGTCCCACTGGCGATCGGCAACTTTGTTGAAGTACATCGTAACTAAGTGTTTGTTACCTTGTGAGTCGAAAACTTCAACACCCGTCGAGTAGTGCGACGTCCCGTTGGGATCTTCCGGCTTGAAAGTTTTGCCGACTTCAATTCTCGAATCGAGATTGAGGTCCATTGAAACTTTGGATGTTCCTTTGGCGGGAACAAGCGCCCGCGGAAATTTTACATCGGTAAGGCGGTTGACGATATTGCCTTTTTCATCAGACTCAAAGCCTTGCACGTGTTGGTTATCGTTGGTCGTCAGGTAGCCTTCTTTGTCGAAGTGAAAAGAACCGTCACGAGTAAATGAGTCGCCGTCAGTTCCTTTCAGTACAAAGTAGCCGTCGCCTGAAATCGCCAAGTCGGTGGCTTTTTCAGTCTGATCGATATTTCCTTGCGTGAGGATCGGGTTGACGGCACCGATTTTCACACCGCGCCCAACTTGGTTACCGCCAAGAATCCCCTTAAGTGATTTTGCGATAATGTCCTGAAACTCAGCACGGCTCGATTTAAAGCCCGTGGTGTTGGCGTTGGCGATGTTATCGCCGATTACACCGAGTGCCTCACCTTGTGCGGCAAGACCCGACACACCGGTGTAAAGCGATGAAAGAATACCCATGACCCCTCCTAGGTTGCCGCAGCGTCAATCAGTCGGCCGCGAGCTTTGGAGAGCCCCCCAAACTCCTATTCAAGGATTTTGGGACCGGCTCAATATAGTGACTTCGGCCTCATGCCTCGGTCATTTTAAAAACTATGTCTCCCTCGCGTCTACCAAGATCAAACAACAACAGTTGAGTCGATGTTGGTAAAGACGTTATCTTTCATCGCGGATTTATCCACTACCGTCACGATGGTTTTATTTTTTACACTGACGATTAAAGCATTATCACCCGACAAGATCAGCGAATCCTTTGAACCCTTTGCCGCTGCTTTTGCGACGGCGTTTTCGATCTTCTGCATTTCTTCGGGCTGAAAAACAATTCCGCGCGAGCGCATGCGATCGACTGCGTGACTCGAGAATTTAAGTTTCTCGACACCCGAAATCTGCGCAGTTCCGTTCGGGGCGGTCGTTCGGTCGGTTGCGGCTTTTTCCAGGGCCTGCTTGAACTCGGCTGCAGTTCCTGGAGCCTGGGCACCACCTGGCTTACCGAGCGCGGCCGGCCCTTGAACCGGAGCAGCGGTCGGTAGCAGAGGATTTGCGGTGGGCAGACCCGTTATCGCCATTTTACTGGGCCCTCGCCACTTGATTCAAAAGTTCGCTCGCCATTGGAACTGAGTCGATATTGCCAGCGACCTGAGCTTCCTCGGCTGGTGGAACGTTGTCGTCTGCGACCTTAGGAGACGAGCGCGGTGCGCCAGCTGTTGAGTTTGCCGACGCGACAGTGGCTGGAGGAACGACCGCTGCTGCCGGTTGCTGGAGCGGCAGAAATCCGGAAGGAGTAGTCGGCACTTTCGCTGCTGAAGCGGCCGGCGCTCCTGCAGGAGACCCACTCCGAAGTCCAGCGGCCGTCGCAGCTGCAGGTGCAGCCTTTGCGCCATCATCTGCTGGCGAATCTTCAATCTTTTTAACGTCAGTGAGCTTGATTGTCTTAGTGCCAACGAGAAGCACGGGGCCCTCGGGAGTGTAGTTAAGACCGGTGATTCGTCCTGAGAAGTCGGTCTTCGCGAAGACTTTTTTGCCAGCTGAAGACGTGCCTTCGACGGACACTTTGTACTCTCCAGGGCGCGCGGCACTGCCGTCGTCTTTGACGCCATTCCACTCGACCGTGCTGGCGCCTTTTTTGAAATCGCCGAAATCGAGCTTGCGGACAACTGCTCCAGTTGAATCCTTAATCGTAACTCTAACTTTTGCAGCATCGCCGAGAAGTTCGAAGGCAATGCCATGTTTCGTATCACCAGCGGCGCGATTGAGTTTGGACGAATCTCCGCTGACCCTTTTGCCGATGAGCGCGAGCGCCTGGAAATTCGATTGCGGTGCCTGTTGGTTCTTCATTGATTCGAGGGTCATGTGAATATTGTTTAATTGCTCGAGTGAGGTGAACTGCGCAAGCTGGGCCGCCATCTCATGACTCTGCATAGGATTGGTCGGATCCTGGTACTTCATTTGCGTGAGCATCAGTTTCAAAAAGGCATCTTTGTCGAGCTGGTTGTTACCGGTCGCGCGCAATTTCTTTGCCGGGTCAATGTAGTTCGGATCAGCCACTTTATTAAGAACTTCACCGACGTTCTGTTCGCCGTAGGCCTGTTTGAAATCGGTGGCGCTCGTGGTGTGGATACCGCTGTCACGCGCGATGGGAGCGTTCGCTTCCGACCGGCTGACAGACTTGGTTTCTCTTCTCACGTTCATTACAGACATTTCAATTACCTTTATGCTACGAGATCAAGACCACTTGAATTTTCACGCGACCGCCGCGGTGCAATCGACGAAGCCACGGCTGCCGCTTGGCTCGCCGGATCCATTTTCGAACGTGGCATCGGGCGGCTGTACTGCCGCCACCCTGGATTTTCCATAAAGCCTTGTTGAAACGCTTGGCGCTCTTCGCGCAACTGGCCCATGACATCGTTAGCAAATTGCCGCGTCTGTTGGCGCGCCTGATCGTCAGCCTGTTGATCGGTGCCCATGTGCTTTTGCGCGAGCGGGCTGACGTCGACCTTAAGCCCTTCGAGCTTCAGCTGGTGCGCGGCTAGATTCGATTTCAATTCGTGCAGACCCTTTTCGAGCAGATGCTTGGCGGCGTCACTTTCGGTTAACATCTGAACGTTCACTTGGCCGTCTTCGACGCTGACTTTCAAATGAACTTGGCCCATGCCTTCGGGTTTCAAATCCATCTTGATTTCGCCGCCACCTTTTTTGATAGCTGCTTGTGCTTGGTGAATCAGTTCTCGAACGTTGTCCTGTTCCTCTTTTGCGGTCGGCACGGGACGTTCCAAGATCATTCCTGCGGGACCTGCGGCTGCGGCCGACTTCGCTGCGGGCGCGTTTTGTCCTTCGATCATCGCCGACTCAGCGGTCGCGTTTGAGCCATTATTGAAACCACCCGACGCGTCGGGCGTCTGGGCTTTCGATTCACTTTGCACGCGGCGGCCCATTGTTCGTGCTTCGCTCGTGCCGGCGAGCGAGGTGCCGCGAAGGGCGGATGTTCCACTTCTTGGGCCGGATGCTTTCGTGGCGGCAATGCCTTCAGAAGGCGCTGCCTCAGCGGACGGAGCCTCAAACCCAGTTAACGCCGCGTTTTGCATGGCTGCGCCGCCAGCGATTGCGCTCATCTCGTTTGCATCAACAGCTTCGGCTCCCGTTGCGAGACCGGCTGCTGCGAGAAGATCTTTATCGCCGTCGCGTGCGGCTTCTGGCCCGCCCTCAACCTTGCGGCCGCCCTGTGCGAGCTTGGCAAGTTGGGCATTTAAATTATCGGCCGCGAGTTGGGCGCGGAATCGTTGTAAATCGGTTCCGTTTGATGGCGGCATTCGCAGCGCAAAAGCATTGTCGAGCTGATCGATCGCATCGTTGAGATTACGCAATGATTGTTCGCGCGGACTCACCACATCGAGAACAAGACCACTCTCGACTCCGATCAGTTTCTCGTTAAGTGCGGCATCGCCAGTTGTTTTGACCATCTGTTTGTAAAGGTCAGCGGCTCTCGTTTGCTGCTGTGGAGAAAGCTTGAGCCCTGATAGAAATTTCTGGGTCGATTCTTCAGGAGCGGCGAGCAGTGACTTGTCATCCATTTTCGAAAACGCGTCGACGATTTTCGAAGGTGTAACACCGAACTCTTTGCGCATGCTAGCCATGAAATCTTCCATGGCTTTCTTGCGAACTTGCCCTTGCTCGGCCATCGCGATGTCAACCGCCGCCGCCGACTCCTCGACATCACCGGTCTGCTTGCGATCGCTGGCCTTGGCAGCTTGTAAAGTCGTCGCCGGAAGAAGTCCGATGGGCGAAGCGCTATCGGTCTGGTCGCCAATTTGGCCGATCGCTTTTCCGCGGGAAATATCGGGACCGCCTTTATCAACTGGCAGGTCACCGGAAACGTCTTGAGTCGTCTCTTCACCTGAGGGCGGTGGTGGCGGCGGGGGGCGAACCATCGCGGGCGATGGAACCTGCGCCATTTGCGCGCGTTGCATCTCGAGTCCGCCGACTTCATCATCGGAAGTCGAGCGTTCTTTTTTATCAACTTCTCTTAGCGGCTTGCGGCGAGTTTGATTCTGAATACTATCCGTCGTTTGCCGTGCGCGCTCTTGATCGCCTTGAGATTCGCGCCCGACCGGCGCCTGGCGTGGGGATTTCTGCTCTGTTTCCTGAAATGTTTTTGGGGATGGATCAGAAGCTTGAATTTGATCAGCAAAAGATCGCTCCGAGCGCTCGTTCTTGGCGTTAGCATTATCGGTTCGCGAGTCTCGCGAGGTCGACTTTGAAGTCGACCTCGACGGCGACGGGGACTTCGACGCCTGCATCGGCGCCGCTGTCGAAGTCGCTGTTAATCTGCTGTTGATCCCAGTACCGATCGTCACTGCTTAATTCCCACTTCCACTGCCGGCTTCAGCCGGAGTGCCTTTACCTGATCCATCGTCATCTACCGAAGCCGTTGATCTTTCGTATCCCGTTAACAGCTCGGAAAGTCTTCGTGCCTTTTTCGGACTCATTAAATCTAAAATCTCGGCGGCGTTCTTCTTCTTCATATGATCCAAGACCTCAACGGCAAGATCTTCATTGATCGTCTCGATCACTTTCGCTGCCGTGCCTGGTTTCATTGAAGAGTACACATCCACCAACTTATCCACTTTCTGTTTGTCGAGCGCCACGCGGTTCTTGAGAGTTTTCGAAATCTCATCGCGCATCGTTTCGAGCTGCTTGATTTTTCCATCAAGCTCCGTTTGTCTCTTTTGCAATTCTGCTTCCAACTTGTTGAGCTCACTCTCGCGCTGGTCGAGTTGTTTCTTGCGGTCGTTCAACTTACTGAAAAAACTCAGCTCTTCGGTTGACCACTGCTTGATGTTGGGAGCCGTAGCCACAGCAGTCTGATCTTTTGTCTCGGCAGGTTTTTCCGTATCACCCCCTGGTTGAGGGGTGTTTTTTTCCCCTTTTGCAGAAGATGGCTTCTCAGCTTTGGCCGACTTTTCGGGATTTCCGTCGGCGGCAATCGCCTGGCCGAAAACTCGAATCTCGACCTTGGACAACAGGTTCTCAAGAAGATCGTAGCGATAATAGCCGACGACTCCGCCCGAGATCGACAGGCCCAGAAATACGATCGCAGTCCATGGAACTCGATTGCGATTGCCATTTTGAATCATTCGCTTTTTCTGGATACGCTCAGTCAATTCCGCGCGGACACGCCCCTCTGGAGTGCGCCGGTCTTCAGAAATCTTCAGTGACATTGAGTTTTTTTTCTTCACTGGCCCTCGGTCGAGGCCGCGAGCCTTCTGTGCTTGTTTAAAGAACTTATCGTAACTCATAAACCCGTCCCATCGTCATCACCACGGTGGGGTGAAGAAAACTCATCATTTTTAATCCGCGCACGTGTGACCGTAAGCTCATCGGCAGCCTTGAGCTCCATTTTCTTGCGCAGAAGTTTATAGTCGGCAAACCGTCGTTCTCTTAGTTTCTCCAGGACTTTCTTTTCCCGCGCAGCTTCGACCAGAATCTCGTGTAGGCGCTCGGCCTCACCCATCAATTCGCGAACTTCCAAGCGTTTTTTTTCAACGCGAATTTTTTGCCCGTTGATGAATTGATCCGTCATTGCCAGCTGTGGGGCTAGGGGTCCACCACCCCTCTCAATCTTAGATGCGCGAAGGCGTGAGTCCTCGATTTGCGCAAATAAAGCGTCGAGCTCTTTCATCGCCTGGTTGAGCTTGCCATTTGCGACAAGCCAGTCACGCCTCGCAATATCCTCGAGGCCGCGGCGATGATTCAGTATTTTTTCAAAAGAAAACTCAAACTTCATTTATCTTCTCACATATTTCCAACAAGATCTGACATCAGACTTTCGCAATCGCCAAGCGCCGTGGCTTCATCTATTTCTTGATTCAAAAATTGATTAATTGGAGCGTGTAGGCGAATCGCTTCATCAATTTCAATACTCGATCCTCCCTTGTAGGCACCGATGTTGATCAGATCTTCGGCCTCCCGATAAACTGCCATGTGGCCGCGAATGGCGCGCGACATTTTTGTATGCTCGCGGCTCACCACGTTTTTCATGACCCGGCTCGTGCTTGTCAAAACATCGATCGCTGGAAAGTGCCCTCGGCTCGCAAGCTTACGGTCAAGCACGATGTGCCCATCGACGATCGACCTCACTGCGTCGCCGATCGGATCATCCATGTCGTCGCCTTCAACGAGCACGGTGTAAAGACCGGTGATACTTCCTTTATTTTGAAACGCGCCGACCCGCTCGAGCATCTTGGGCAAGGCCGCAAAAACGCTCGGCGTGTATCCTTTTGATGCCGGCGGCTCGCCCGTGCTGAGGCCGATTTCCCTCTGGGCCATCGCGAACCTGGTGATGGAGTCCATCATCAGGAGTACGTGGTCGCCACGATTGCAGAAGTACTCGCAGATCGTGGTCGCAACATAGGAGGCGCGCATTCTAAGAAGTGGGCTCTGGTCGCTCGTCGCCACGACTACCACCGATCGGGCTAAGCCGTCTGGTCCTAAAATTTCTTCGACGAATTCTTTTACCTCGCGACCGCGCTCCCCGATCATGGCAATCACGTTAACGTCGGCGTTCGAGCTACGCGCCATCATGCCCATCAGCACGGATTTACCGACGCCCGAACCGGCCATGATACCAACCCGCTGGCCTCTGCCGACCGTAATCAAACCGTTGATGGCGCGCACGCCGAGATCGAGGGGTTGATGAATTGGCTCCCGTTCGAGGGGGTTTCCGACAGGCGCGTAGATCAGGCTTTCTTCCACCGCGTCGATCGGACCTTTGCCGTCGAGAGGTTCTCCGAGGCCATTGATAACTCGGCCGAGAAGCTCAGGCCCCACGCGAATTGTCGCGACTTCGCGCTCTAAAACAATTCCTGAGCCAAGACCGACTCCTCGCATTTCGCCAAGTGGCATAAGAAGCACGTTTCGATCGCGAAACCCAACCACTTCGGCGAGAAATCGCAGCCCACCCTGCGGTGGAATGATCGCGCAAACAGAGCCAATTGTAGCACCAGGCAAATAGCCAACCATCACTTGGCCGATAACTTGGGTAATCTTTCCGGAATCCTGATTCAGACTGGCCCGCTCGAGCCATTTCTGATAGCGATCAAATCGCAGGTTATAGAAATCTTCATTGAGATTGTCCACGGCAGCCATTTACTTTTCCTCGCCCTCGGGCATCCCGCCAACAGGCGTGTCGCCGACCTCAATGTTCTGAACCCTCGGAAGCTTTTCTGATAGGACTGACCAAAGTTTGGCGACTCTTTGCTCGATCGTTGAGTTCACTTCGCCAAAACCGGTCGAAACTATGCAACCTCCGGAAGATACTTGTTCGGAAGCTTCCAATTTTGCATTTTTCAAAAAGTCAAATTCCCGACCGAGCTTTTCTTTGCTCGCTTCGATCAAGGCATGATCACTCGGTGAGACCTTAATGGCGATTTTTTCTTCGACCTGGGTGCTTTCGACGGCCTTGCGAACGATCTCCAAAACAATCTCGGGCCGAGTTGAGATCTCATCGAGCGCCAGTCTTTTGCCGATGTAAAATACCAATTCCATGATTTGCCGCTCGTTGTGGGCTAGCAAATCAGTCTTCAAACTTTGTAAGCTCTGAATGACGCTCGCCAGACTCTCGATTTGTCCCGCGAGATCAAGCTTTAGCTCGTTGAAAGCTTTTTCGCGTCCTTCATCGAGGCCCAACTGGTAACCTTCGTGATAAGCCTGCTCCTGGAGACCTTTAAGCCGCCTTAAGGCTTCACCTTCAACTTTTTCTTCGAGGGAAAGTCGTTCCAAATCAGCGATGCCCGATTGCTCGGCCACGAGCGGATCGAGGCGAAACGACGATCCGCCACCTTCCTGCGATAGCCCGTGGCTAACAAAATTCTGCACTGAAGCTGCGACCACCCTCGGAAACTTCGGTGGACTATGCCTTATGGCGATACGATCGGCCGCATCTTTGGGTAGCACCGCCTTCAAAATAACCCCCCAGCCAAATTATACGAGTGCATCTTCAGAGCCTCCGCGGGCAATAAGAATTTTGCCTTCGCCCTCGAGCCTACGGGCGACGTTGACAATCTCGATCTGTGCCTGCTCAACATCAGAAAGGCGCGAGGGGCCCAAATTCGAAAGATCGTCCTTGAGCATTTGCGCCGCACGCTGCGAGATATTTTTGAAAATTTTGTTGCGGATCTCTTCGTTCGCAGTTTTGAGGGCGAGCAAGAGTTTGTCGTTCGGCACTTCTTTAAGAAGCGTCTGAATTCCCTTGTCGTCGATCTTGATGACATCTTCGAAGACGAACATGAGTTTGCGAATTTCTTCTGCGAGAATCGGATCGCGTTCTTCGATACGCGACATGATCGCTTTTTCGGTGTTCTTATCCATGACGTTGAGCATTTCGGCAACCGGCTGTACGCCTCCGAGGGCCGCCTGCTCGACAGTTCCGAGATTGGCGAGTTCTTCCTTGAGAACACGGTCAACTTCTTCGATCAGCTCGGGAGCTACGTGATCGAGGTTGGCCATTCTCAGCACGACTTCAGCTTGTAGGGCTTCTGGTAAGCGTTTAAGAACCTCGCCTTTTTTCTCCGGCTCAAGGTGGGCAAGAATCACGGACACGGTCTGAGGATGTTCGTGAATCAGAAAGTTTGCGAGCGATTTCGCATCGACGACTTCGAGACTCTCGAGCGTGGGACGGGTACTTTGCGAGACATTTAAGTGACCGAGAACGCCGCGTGCGCGTTCTTCGCCCAGGGCGTCGACCACCACATCTTTCGAAGTCACGTTATCCGAGAAAATGTAGTCTTCTGATTCGCTGATCAGCTCGTAGTACTCTTCGAGCACCCGCTTGGTCACGGCGATCGGTACGATTCTGAATTTGCCCATGACTGTAAGCAGCTTGCGAATATCGCCATCATCCATACGCTTGAGCAATTTTTTACATGCCTCAGGCCCCAAGTAATTCATTAAGATAGCGGCCTTTTCAAAACCTTTAAGAACATCGTAGTCGACGTTTTCAGATTTTTGCAGCCTTACGACGCTACTCATGGGCCGTCCTTTCTTACAAGCCAGAGACTAAAGGCGCCAGCCGCCTTCTCTTCATCTCTCTCCATCAAAGACATGATGCGCTCTTTGAGAAGCTCAGATTCAGCCTTATCGGGATCGAGTGATTCTTCGAGCACCGGCATCGCGCTCGACATACCCGGAAGCGAGTTATCCACGGATTGCAGCTCTTCGAGTTCCTCGATCGTCCGCGGAAGCAGATCTTCAACCGAATCTTGGAAGCTGTCGGTGATCCAGCGCATGAACGGCCGGATGACAATGAAAAAGAACATCGCCAGAGCACTCGCCAGCAGTGCCCACTTCAA
>JAYTRM010000263.1:0-25131 GCA_043746165.1 Bdellovibrionales bacterium
TATCTTGACTAAATTCAGAGCCAACCGTTTCGGCCGTGGCGAGGTCGATTTCACCCTGCACTGTATTCCCTCTCCGCTCAGGCGCCTTTGTTAACATACCGCCTTTTGTTACCACTTTTAATCCCAAGATGGCCAGTTCTATGTCCATCCCCCGTTAGGGGCCGTCAAAAAATAACGGGCATTTATTTTTTGACGGCCCCTTAGAGTTTCTGGCGGGCCCGTTCGATCTGCGCAAGTACGGCGCTTGGGGCTGTGCCGCCGCGTGACGTTCTCGCCCGCATCACACCGTCGTGTGACAAGACAGTGCGCGAAGTCTCGTCAATGAGTGGATGAAAAGGCTTCAGCTGCTCGAGGCTGAGATCTTCGAGTGTAAGTGCTTCCTTTAAACAAAATCTGACGACTTTACCGACGACCTCGTGGGCCTCGCGGAAAGGTAAGCCTTTGCGAGCTAAGTCATCCGCCAGGTCTGTCGCATTGGAGAAATCGCCACGCAGAGATTCAGCCATCCGCTCGCGATTGAAATCGGCTGTCTCTAACATCGGGCAAAAAACCCGCAGGCTCGAGACCACCACGTCAAGACCTTGAAAGGCGTGAAATTTGTCTTCTTGCAAATCGCGGTTATAACTGAGCGGAAGCGACTTCATCATCGTCAGCGCCCCCATAAGTGCGCCGTAAGCGCGACCAGTGCGGCCGCGAATCAACTCTGCAATGTCGGGATTTTTTTTCTGCGGCATAATACTCGACCCGGTCGTCATGGTTTCGTCGAGTTCAACAAAGCCGTGTTCGGGCGCGCTCCAAATGATCAACTCCTCGCACCAACGCGACAAATGCATCATCACCATCGACGAAGCTGCCAAGAATTCAATGACAAAATCGCGGTCTGAAACCCCGTCGAGACTGTTTTCACAGATTCCCGAAAAACCAAGCTCGCGGGCGACCTGTTCCCGATCAACTGGAAAAGACGTGCCTGCCAAAGCGGCAGAACCTAACGGCAGAATCATGGCGCGAGTCCGAAAATCCGTCAGTCGCTCGCGATCGCGATCGAGCATCCAGAAGTAGCTGAGCAAGTGATGAGCGAGACTGACCGGCTGAGCATGTTGAAAATGCGTGAGCCCCGGAAGAATCGTTTCGGTTTCGTCATTGGCTTTTTGCAAGATCCATTTTTGCAGTCGCTTTAAATCGTGGTCGATCGCAAGCGATCCTTCACACAAAGTCATTCGGAATGCCGTTGCCACCTGGTCGTTGCGACTACGAGCCGTGTGCAGTTTTCCAGCGACCGGACCAATCAGTTCACGCAGCTTTCGCTCGATCTCAGAATGAATGTCCTCTGCCTGTGAACTGAAAGGTTCGCGACCAGAAGTCAGCCCTGCCTCAATTTCACGGCCAATCTGCTGCAAACCCGAAATGATCTGCTCGGCCTCAGTCTGGGAAATAATCGACTGCCGGCCGAGCATGCGGGCGTGGGCGACAGACCCGGCGAGATCGGCGCGCCACAACCTACGATCGAGGTCGAGCGAACTCGAAAACTCAAGAACGTCCCGGTCCATTTCTTTTTCGAAACGACCGCCCCAAAGACCGCTTTTGGGGGTTTCTTGTCCTTGTGATTTAAGCTCACTCATTTTGTCATCCTTGCTTTTTTACTTCGATTGCTTCGAAAGGTGATGAAACATCCGCGCTTGAAGGCCAAAGTTTTTCACGGCACCCGTGCTCTCACGTTGGTCAAACGTTTGCGTATCAAACGAAGCCAGCTCTTCTGAATAAAGGGCCCATGGACTTTTGCGCCCCGTCACGACCACTGAGCCTTTGTAGAGAGTCAGTCGAACTTCGCCAGTCACGCGCTCTTGTGTCTTTTGAATGAAGGCCTCGAGATCGGATTTCAGGGGATCAAACCACAGACCTTCGTAGGCGAGCTTACTCCATTCTTGGTCAACCGCTTTTTTAAAACGGATTTCGTCCCGCGTGAGAACCAAGTTTTCGAGGGCCTGGTGGGCTTTGAGCAAAAGCGTCGAGCCCGGGCACTCGTAGTTTTCACGAACCTTAAGGCCCATGAGGCGATCTTCCATGATGTCGATTCGACCGATGCCGTGCTCGCCAGCGAGCTCGTTGGCCTTCATAACAAGTTCAACGGCCGCGAGCGCACGATCCGCAATCGCTACTGGAATGCCTTTTTCAAACTTAATCACCACGGAGGCCTTATCGTTTGATGCCGCCTCGGGACTCTTTGTCCAATGGAAGATTTCTTCAGGAGGTGCAAAGTCGGGCTCCTCGAGACGTCCACCCTCAATCGATCGGCCCCAGAGATTTTCGTCAACGCTCCAAATTTTATTCAGACTCTGCTGAATGGGAACGTTTTTTTCTTTGGCGTACTCGATTTCCCAACTCCGCGTGAGGTTGCGTTCACGGATCGGTGCGTGAATCACGGCTTCGGGCATCATCGTTCGGATTGTGAACTCGATACGGAACTGGTCATTGCCTTTTCCCGTGCAGCCGTGGGCAAAGTCGGTTGCGCCGAGCTTGCGCGCGACCTCGACCGCCTTGGCCGCAATGATCGGCCTAGCGATCGACGTGCTCATTGGGTACCCTTGATAGTCGCCGTTGGCCTTGAGCGCAGGAAAACAATAATCACGTATGAATTCATCCTTGGCGTCGATCGTGAAGTGGGTTGTCCCCATGATCTTGGCTTTTTCCTCAGCTTGCGCGATGTCTTCACTTGGCTGACCGACGTCGACGGTGACTGTGACGATTTCGTCGTAGCCGTACTCTTCACGCATCATCGGAATGCAAATCGAAGTGTCGAGTCCGCCTGAATACACCAAAACCACTTTCTTCTTGCCCGCTTTTTCTGTCGCCATTTTTTCTCCCGTTCCGTTGTGAGCGAGTGCTGATTTCACCAAAAAGCGCCTGCTTAATGATAATTCCTGTCAGATTCTTGATGAAGCGATTCCCAAGACCCATGCCATCATCGAATTCAACGATTGGCAAAAGCAAAGAGAGGGACATCTATTCACTGTTAATCCAATTCGTCATGCATATATATGCATTTTTTAGAGAAATAAAGATATATATTGCTTTAGAATCTATATTGCCGCATAAATATGCTCATTAATGCCTAATGATGCATTTCGGGAGGCCGGTTTGTCGCCGCACTTTTCAGATAACTTGACAGAGAGCCTAAAAGAAAATCTTGAGAAAACGCCCGAGTCGCTCTCGCGCATTCCGTGCGCGATCGTCGGCGCCAGCGGCTACTCCGGCCGGGAGCTCGCTCGGATTCTGCTCAAGCACCCTCGGGCTGAACTTGTTTGCTGTTACACGACCGGACCGAGCGCATCGCTGGCGGTGCAACTTCCTGAACGCTCGGCAAAGGCTGTGCAGAGTTATCCGATCAGCGACTTGGCTACAGACCTAGCACAATTGAAATTCAAAGTCGTCTTTCTGGCGACGCCAGTGAACGTGTCGATCGATTTGGCGGCGAAGATTCTAGAGTTTGGGGTCGATGTGATTGATCTCAGCGGAGCTTTCAGACTCAAGGCAGGAAGTACCGCCGACATCACTGAGATCTATGAGAGCTGGTATCAACTTCACCATCCCGCACCGGCTCTGGTACAGATTGCACAGTACGGTCTTGTGCCTTGGGCAACAGCTTTCGCTCAGCAGCGAGAGCCGAGCGCACGCCTGATTGCTAACCCGGGTTGTTACGCGACTGCGGTTTTGCTGGGTCTACTTCCACTTTTGAAAAACCAACTCATCTTACTTGAGAGCGTCGTCATCGACGCGAAATCTGGAACAACCGGCGCCGGAAAAAAGGCCGAAGAGCATCTGCTGCAAGCGGAGATCGCTGGCCTCTGCCTTCCCTACCGAATCGGCAAACACCAGCACCAACCCGAAATTGAGCAATTTGCCAAACTTTACAGCGGTTCCACGATCGATCCGCATTTCACTCCGCATTTGCTCAACGTACGCCGCGGTATTATCGCGGGGATCTACGCTCGCCTTGCACCCGGCGTGAATCAGGAAGCCATCGCAAGAAGCTACCAAGAAACCTACGGCAGCGACCCTCTTATCGAATGCGCAAGTGCCGATGTACGGCCCGAGCTGCTCAATTTGCGAAGAGTAGTCGGCAGCGCACGCACGCAAATCTCTTTTCAAGTTGAAGACAAAAAACAGCAAAACAAAATTTATGTTTTTTCATTGATCGATAATTTACTAAAAGGTGCCGCAAGCCAGGCTGTTGAAAACTTCAATCGCCTGATCCAGCAGCCGACACACTTGGGTCTCACCGACCTCGAGGGGGTACTATGACTCCAGGACCAGGGATTAGCCGAACTCCACTACCGAAAGGTTTTCTCGCCGCCGGCGTCAACTGCGGAGTGCGCCGCTACCGCCCCGACTTAGGAATCATTGTGTCCGAACCAGCGGCGACCGCAGCCGGCGTGTTCACATTGAACCAACTGGCTGCAGCACCCGTGATTCACTCGCGCCAGCTTTTGCCGAGCGAGAGCATTCGCGCTATCATCACCAATAGCGGTCAGGCTAATGCTGCGACCGGTGCTGAGGGTGAGAAGGCCAATCGCGAAATGGCCTTTGAAGTCGCCAAAGAACTTGGTTGCTATCCACGGCAAGTTCTCACAGCATCAACCGGTGCCATCGGCCCGCAACTTGAGCTTGAAAAAATCATGCCAGCTATTAGTCATTTAGTCTCGCGGATCGAAGAGACTGCCGAGAATTTCGCGCTCGCGATTTTGACTACGGATCTTGTTCCCAAAACTGTGACGACGGTTGTTGAACTGTCGACGGGTTCAGTGCGGATCACGGGAATTTGCAAAGGTTCGGGCATGATTCATCCAAACATGGCGACGATGCTCGGCTACCTTTTGACTGACGCCAAGATTTCGCCGACTAAAGCTCAGCTTTACTTAAAAGCGGCCGCTGATTTGAGCTTCAACATGATTTCAGTCGACGGCGACACTTCGACCAACGACTCGCTGTTTTTGCTCGCCAACGGCGCATCGGGCGTCACCGTTCACGACGGCGACGACGAAATTAAATTTCGCTCAGCGCTTGAAAATCTGTCGATTATGCTCGCGCAGTCGATCGCTTCCGACGGCGAGGGCGCAAGCAAACTTGTCGAAGTTCAGGTCAAGGGAGCGACTAGCGAAGCGACTGCGAAGAAAGCCGCACGCGGCGTCACCATAAGCCCCCTTGTGAAAACCGCCCTGCACGGTGAAGATCCTAACTGGGGAAGAATCGTCGCGCGTCTTGGCGCTGAAAATGTCAGTGCCGCCGAGCTTGCGCGCATGAACTTATCAATTCAAGGTTGCTTGCTCTTTACGGAAGGGCAACCCGTGAAGTTCGATCGCGAGCACGTGAAGTCTCTGCTTCGCAAACATAAGATCTTGATTGAAGTTGATTTTCGCAGCGGTCGCGATCAGGCAACGGCGTGGGGCTGCGATCTCTCCAAGAAATACGTCGACATCAACACGGAGTATTCATGAGTCTCAGCCAAGATGTGATTTCGGCACTTAATTACGTGCGCCTCTTTGCGGGCAGCCAGATTGTCGTCAAACTCGGAGGCTCAGTGCTCGAAGACGACAAGCTCCTGGAATCGATCTGCGAAGACTTAACTGCGATTCGTAAAGTGGGCGTTTCGATCATTCTCGTTCACGGCGGGGGGCCTGCAATCAATCAAGAACTCAAGCGCCGCGGCATCGAATGGTCCTTTGTCGATGGTCTTCGCGTCACCACTCCGGAAATGATGAATGTGATTGAAATGGTTCTGTGCGGAAGCGTCAACCGCCGCATTGTGCGCTCGTTGAATTCTGCGGGTCTTAAGGCCATCGGTTTTTCCGGGGCGGATGCGACAACTCTTATGTGCCGAAAAGCTGATGAACGTCTGGGCCTCGTGGGCCATATTGAACGCGTCAATTCGCAACTGATCGACTATGCGCTCAGCATAAAAGATGACCTCGGCGAGCGCGGCATTCCGGTGATTGCGCCTGTCGGCGTCGACCGCGATGGTCAGGCCTACAATATCAATGCCGATTGGGTCGCGGCCCGAGTTGCCGCCCATTGTGGCGTGACCAAAATGGTTTTTCTCACCGACCAAGATGGAATTCTCAACGGCCAAGGCCAGCTCATCCCTGAACTGGATGCCGGCGAACTTGATAGCCTCATCGAAGATGGCACCGTCAAAGGCGGAATGCTCGCCAAGGCCCGCACCATTCTCCACGCGCTTCAAAACAAAGTGACCGACGTCCACGTGCTCAACGCGCGTGCGCCGAATGCGCTGATTGCCGAACTTTTCACTGATCAAGGAAGCGGCACGGTTTGCCGCTTGCGTTCGCGCTCCAAATCAGCTGCTCAATCCCCTCTGCTTTCAGACGGAAGTTTCAGTCATGCTTAAACTTAAGACCAAGCACTTTCTCACCGGTTGCGAACTCTCGCGGACTGAGCTCAGCGAGCTCCTTGTCGTCGCCGACCGTCTGCGCGAGCAACGCCTCGCTGGCTTTAGCCGAGATGACTTGCGCGGAAAATCAATCGTTTTACTTTTTGAAAAACCGTCACTCCGCACTCGGGTCAGCTTCACCGTTGCCGTTCAGGAACTCGGCGGATACGTCATGGAAATCGACGCTCTCGGGCGCAAAAAAGAAACGCCCGAAGATACCATCCGCGTGCTCGGGGGATATTGCCACGGCGTCATGGTACGAACTCACGCGCATGCAGGCCTCGAAGCTATGATTTCGAAATCTCCGGTGCCGGTTATCAATGGTCTGTCAGACTCGCACCATCCTTGCCAGGTGCTCGCCGATCTCTTGACGTTGCTGCAAACATTTAAACAGCTTAAAGGTGTCAAGCTCGCTTACGTCGGCGACGGCAATAATATGCTGCACAGTTTACTGTTGCTTGCGCCCTTTCTCGGGGTCGAACTGCATTACGCTTGCCCGAAGGGCTACGAGCCGAGTGCCCTCGTCGTAAAGACAGCCGCACGACGGGCGCGCGACGGTGGCGGAACTATCGTCGCCCACTCCGACCCGATCAAAGCCGTGACGTCGGCAAACGCGATCTACACCGACGTGTGGACGAGCATGGGGTTTGAGCAGGAAGAAACCGATCGTGACCGCGACTTTGCTGGCTACTGCCTCGATGAAAATCTCTACCGTCATGCAAGTCCCGGCGCGCTCATCATGCATTGCATGCCGATGATTCGCGACAAAGAGATCGCGGCATCTCTCGTTGACCATGAGAGCTCGGCTCTCTTTCGCCAGAGTGAAAACCGCCTGCATGCGCAAAAGGCCTTGCTCGTGGGACTCTTAGCTAAATGACGACGCTAAATGACGACGCTAAATGACAAAGAAAGTGAGTTGAAACGTGCCATCGGTAGAATCGAAAGATCGCATACAGGTTCTTCGCGAACTCCTCGAGATGGAGCGCGCCAGCACACAAGACGAACTCCGCGAGGAGCTCAAACGCCTCAATTTCGATGTCAATCAAAGCACTGTTTCTCGTGACTTACGACGCCTCGGTGCCATCAAGATGTCCGATGTTGAAGGTCGCATCGTTTACCGCCTCGCAACCGAACCACAACCGGCATTGGTTAAGAGCTTGGGCGATCTTGTGCGCAGCATTTCGCACAACGGCTCACTCATTGTGGTCAGATCGGGTCCCGGGTCAGCTTCGCTGATCGGGTCGCACATCGATTCGCTGCGTTCTGCTGAGGTGCTCGGCACCATCGCCGGCGACGACACCGTCTTCGTTGCACCAGTTTCGACGAAGCGCATTGCCGCTCTCGTGCGCCTGATCGAACTGTCGCTTGAATCCTCGCAGCAATGAGATCATGATCCCAGCATGAACCGTCGTCCGCGGCTGACCGTCGTAAACTGCATTATTTTTCTCAACCTTCTGGTTTACTTAGCGTGGACATTCGCAGACCGTGAAGACTTCATGATGAATCACTTCCTGGTGAGCTGGGAAGCACTCTTGGACGGTCGCTACTGGACTTTGCTGACTTCTGTCTTTTCTCAGCAAAGCTTCTTTCACTTTCTGGTGAACATGTTGGTTCTTTTGAGTTTTGGCAGCGTCCTTGAGAGTGTTCTCGGTCCACGGTTATTCTCAGTGTTTTATGTGGCGGCTGGCCTCATCAGTTCGCTGAGCCATTGTCTGGTTTCAACACTCATTCTTGGCAATCCCGAACAACCGGCCCTCGGCGCGTCAGGCGCGATCGCGGGTCTCGTTCTCGTTTTCGCTCTGGTTTTTCCGCGCGAAAAAATTCTGCTCTTTGCAATCATTCCCCTCCCCGCACTTTTTGGCGCGCTGGCTTTCGTTGCTCTCGATCTATGGGGACTCTCGGCGCAGGCACATGGCGGTGGACTTCCCATCGGTCACGGAGCGCATCTCGGCGGAGCCCTTTCGGGGGTTTTATTTTATTTTTTCTATTTACGCCCGCGCATCCAGCGGCGCAGGCAATTGGAGCCCTTATGAAATTTATCCTTTTGCTGCTTTTCCCGTTGAGCGTGGTCGCTTCCTCACAGCCGCTCACTTTGACCGAACAAAATTTCACCCTTGCCTGGGGGTTTTATGCCGACCTCGTCGCGCAATGCCTCGAATCGCCAGACTCGGCGTGCGGGCTCAGTGAAGCACAGACAGCACGGCTTGGCGAACTGCATGAACTTCTCTTAAACGAAGCTGCTCAGCCACTTCGCTTTGCCAGCCGAAAACGCCATCCAGAACTGTTCCCGCCGCGTGTCGGGTGGAGTGGAGAAATCGCGACGGGTGCTGCTCCAGGCGCAGATATTTTGATCGATACCGACGCTGGCGCAGCCTCTGTTTACCACTCAATTGAATTACTCACTCAGGCTTTCGCTCAACACTTGCTTTCAGTTCATCCCGATATTGATCCGGCCGATTTTACCGCACTCGGATCTCTTCTCGCCGCGACTGCTAATCACAGGTCGGTTTTGTCAGCGGCCGATTTCGTAAACCAACCGCGCGTTCGCCTTGCCCTCTGGCTAGGTCCAGGGCCCCAATTTGAAATTTTAGATGACGTGTCGAGCGTTGACCTGAAACCTCAAACCCTAGCGGCACTTGGCTGCAACAGCGAGCAACCAAATCAATTCTCAGTCAGTGGGTGGGACTGGCAAGCGCCTGCTTGGAACACAGCCTTGCACACGCAGCCGCTCGAGGTGTCAACCCAAGTTCAGTTTCAGTGCGCGGGCTACGCCAAAAGTGGTCAACTGACGATCCACTTTGAGTTCACACCGACCTTCAATGGTGTCACCATTAATCGGCCCGATTGGCAAATGGTCCGCGGTGTCAGCCTCAGATACTCGCCGTCGAACACGTTAAGAATTAGTTTTAAGGAAGCTCAGTAAGCCCAGTACGGGCCCGTACCGAGCGGAGATTTCTTGCCCTCGATGCCGACGTAGATCGTACGGCCAAAGAAAAATGGCAAGCCCCAGTCAAAATCACTCGAGCTGGTGTACATTCCCAAGTCGCTAAAGGCCATAACGCCCGAAGCGGACAGCTCGTTATTTGCGTTACCGATATTGAAACTGACATTCATGCTCGCTGATCCCGACGCACCTTTTTGCGTGGCCGAGAGGGTGAGCTCGCTCCCGGGGCAGTAGAAATCTGGAAGCGAGCTCGAGCACTTAGCAATCGCCGAGTCAGCAAAGAAGAGCATGTTTGATCCACTATCTATGAACGATGTGTTTGAAGTTACGCCGTTGAACACGGTCGTAAAGTTTGCGTACGCATCTGCCGGAAAGACCGTGGGACTGCCTATGTTGTTGTTACTCTGCGTTCCGATACCAAAGAACAGACTTCCCAAAGCCTGACTCGCTTGATTGCCCGGAAGTAAAGGTAACTGCAGAATGACACCGTTGTTATCAACCGGCAGCGACGCCACAGGATTTGAAACCTGCAAGGCTCCCGAAACAACTGAGCCCTTACAGGAGCCTGCCGCCGTGCAAGTAAAATAGATACCATTGTTAGCGTTACTCGATGTCGTGCTTGCCTCGCACGCCGTGCCACAATCCTGAATCGCGAGACCTACGCCCAAGATCCCGTTGAATTGATTGTCCGTTGGCGACGTATCCATATTCGTGCAGGTTGAGGGCGCTGTCGCAAAAGTTGATTTGATAATCTGAATCGAGACGTTCGAGGCCGTCTCGTTTGCGGCCAGTTGGATGTCAGCTTTAGCCAGGGGCCCCCAATCCGACGATCCATCGGCGTAGGAGACACATTCAGCTAGAGTATTGCCGCTGACCGACGGATCCGTGACGTTCGTGAGTGGGATCGTTACAACCTGTGAAAACAATCTCAGGCCGTAGCTTCCAGTGTCGAGCAAGACATTCGAAATCGTCTGGCAATTGCTGGTGCCCGGCACACATATTGTCACGGTGACGCAAGGCTCGTTCACATAGCCGCAGCCTTGACCAACGGTCACCGGCATCACGTTGACACCACCTGCCGAGGCGCCGACTGGGGCTGCGGAACTCGAAGCAGATTTCGGAGAACCACAGTTTGAAAAGAGCACTAGAAAAATCGAGGCAAAAGACAGCACGATAATGCTAGTAAAAGTCCTGTGGGCTCGGGCTCTGGATGCGTTTCTGGTTGCGTCTTTGGCATTTAAATTTCGGCTCATTATCTCAAATCCTCAGCTTTAACTCCGTCGGGAAGAAGCGCCTTAATCACCGCTTGACCGTGGATGTCGCGCATGTGCCCACCACGCGAAACACGCACATGCTGAGATTCAACGGTGACGCTTTGCCGGCCATGCTGATTGCGACTCGCCTTCGATCGCTGCTCAGCGCCCGCATACTCAGAGTAGTAACTGCCAAAAAGCAACTCAAAATCGGGACGACTCATACCTCTCCACGACACAGCAAAGACTTGTCCGCTCGGCAGCGCAAACTCCTTGATTGTTCCGGTAGGTTTGCTGAGCTCGTGAACCGAATACTGCTCCATCGTGGATTTTTTATGAACCATGTTCATGGCGCGACCTTCGTGCTCAATATTTTCTTCGATGCCGCCGAGTTCAGCTCGCACCGGCGTGGACGAAAACATGATGGAAAACCCCATCGCTATTACCAATTGCAACAACTGGGCAGAGTTGCTTTTCCGTGATTCTCGGTTCATCTTAGCCCTTACCTTTCCGAACGCGCCCACCGCGCAGACACTAGGTCTCCTAAGCGAGACACAGAAGCTGAGAGCGTAGGTTATAGGTTATATGATAGAACAAATTTGTGAATTGAGTTTCGAAAATCTCAAAATGGGACAGATTTATTGCAGTTTCGTACCAAGGTGTGATAACCACGCAGCATGAACGGATCTTTTTCAGCGCCCGTGATCACAGTCTCACGTCTAGCCCCATCGACAAAGAATCTAACAGAAGTGTTGGAAAATGACATCTGTGAAGCCTTTGTCACGGCTCAGTCAGCTGGTCGAGTGACTGCTCAAATTGATCCGGCCGTTCAACTGGGCCTGACTCTTTTTGATTTGAGTTCCTGCCTCTCCGCGACTTCCAAAACTGAATTTATCGACGGCGCCAATTTTCTCAAAGGCGAAGACCTTTTGCGATGGAAGAAAAAAACTGACCCTCGATTGGCGACAGAGTTTTTGATTCAGCGTCTCGTTCTCTATTCCACTCTGGGGTCTGTTTTGGGCTGCAGAGCTCACGAGATAGAGCTTGCGATTACGAAAAACGGAAAACCATTTCTGCCTCATTCGGCTCTAGATTTTTCAATCTCTCATACTCAAACTTCAACCGAGAGCTTTTTGGCGGTTGGCTGGGTGCATGGAAGCGCGGAGCTTCGTCCCTCCATTGGCGTCGATATTGAAGTTGTTAAAGCCGGCACGCAGGTCGATCGCCTTGCCGCGCGATTTTTCTCGAACTTTGAAAACGAGCGACTTCGGCGGCTAGGTCCCTCCGACCGAGTTGAAAGTTTTTTCAAACTTTGGTCGGCAAAAGAATCAATCGTCAAGGCACTCGCGACCGGCATGTTTGAACACATGGGCGAAGTCGAACTTGATTTTTTCTCTGGCGATGTAAGCGGCGGCGTCACTGGCGACGTCGCCGGCGACAATCCAGGCGTCGTTCCGGTCGAGGTTTCTGCTGCTGCTGCGGCAGCGGTGGCCAATCAGCTGGTCATTCGCAGGCTTCCTCTCGAAGCCGGACCGATCGGTAAATGGCGGGTCGGAAATTGCTGGGACGAATTTTTAAGTGCGCGGCAGATGTTGGGGGCGGTTGCCGTTCGCCTTTCGTGACGGAGCTCCGGCCGCCGTCGTTGAGTGGCCGCGGTTTTCATCTGGAACTTCCCAGGAAGTGCGGCACTTGACTGAAAGGTGCAATCTTTAGATCTTGCACTATTTAATAGAACGGCCGTCTACGAAATTTTCTTTTCCAGTCTAGAAAGTCGAGACTCAAGTTCAGAGAGTCGATCTGGATTAGAACCTTTCGCCTGCCTTAAAACATTATTTAGCAAGGTTTGGTACTTGGAGTTTTGTCCCTCGGCCTCATGCTTCAACCAATCCAATAAATCTTTATCAATCATCGTCGTGATGCGGACTTTTGAAACAGCAAAGTTGCAGTCTTCAAGATCATCTTTTTTTGCATATTTGATCGCCTTTTTAGCCATTGTATTCCTCCCAAGCGTCGAGCAGAAATTTCTGTTCGTCTCCAATAACAGCTATGACCTGTTTTAGGGTCTTCTCACTAAAGCCATTATTTTCGACCACAACCAATCTGTTTAAATCAATCAATGCCGATTTTTCCGCATGTAAGACATGAACGCGTGGAAAACGATGCTTATCCTTTGGGTTTATCGTGATTTTAATCATGTTGGCCAAAAGTAAGATCGTCGGCATATTACTAATATGCATTATCTATATGTATATGTCAATATGGCGACGATCTCGACGACTGAGAAAATATTCCCAGGTCCTAGGCGCAGATTCGGCGCTTTGAAAAAAATTCGCTACGTCGAAAATTCGATCAGTTCTAATCAGAGTGTCGCAGGAAGAAATTTGCCGATTTAAGAAATTGGCTTCCGAATTGCAATCCTGGGTTTCAGCGTTTGCGACCTATCTGTGGATCCAGCTCTTTGCATCCGTCGTCGGATCCGACGTCGGCTTCGAATCGACCAGAACTTGGGGGTTATTGTGATCTTGTTTTCTCAATGTTCCATGATACGCGCCATCAGGCCTAGCAAGGCCTCTGTGGTACTCTCGAGTCTGCTTCTCACGACTGCTGGAATGATCGGCTGTGGGGGAAGCACCAACCCCACCGATGGCTTTCAAAAGGTCGTAAGCAAACAAACCGTGCCGGCCGATCAAGCCAAGAAACCCGTTTCGCAGCTCTTGGTGTCGAATGACTTCTACACCATTTCTGTTGATAAACTGAGCGTTAATCACGATCTTCTCTTTTACGAAGGTCAAAACAATCATCACACCTTCACCGTGAAATTCATGGTGCCGAACGTTCAATACAATTTAGTCTGGGTTGAGGCTGAGCAGGGCCAAGTCGCGGGATCACAGCCGCCCAAGGGCACTCCGGCGACAGCTTATCTCAAACAGTCCGACTCAGACCCCGACACCTGGGACCTCTTTGATCAGATTCCAGAAGTCGACTTGGTTGACAACGAAGTGGAGAAAACTTTTCTTATCCACCTGCGCATTGATGTCGCGTCATCAACCGATCCGAATTCTCAAAACGTGCTGAACAAGATTAGCAAAACGAGCGAGGTTGAAGGCATTGAGTTGCACACGACTCAAAGCCCTGTGATCCAGGCGATCAATGGTGCACTCGATATCAAGACGTCTAAATCAGTTGATGAAAACTCACAAGCCGATGTCACCATTGAGGTGACTGATCCGGGTTCTGGTAATTCGGTTCCACCGCAACTCGCTTTCTACGAGGGCGCGAGCGACAATCAGCAGAAATACGCCGATGGTCAGACCTTATTGCGCTTTAAAAATGGAAGCGAAAAGCCCACTTCTCTTGGCGGCGACAAATGGGAATACCACCTGATCCTCGACGCGCAAGACTCAAAGATTGACCACAATCACTTAAGCTACCAGGCGACCTTCCAAGTGCTCAGCCGCACGGGCCTTAAGTCGCCAGCCATTGTCACCCACTTTGCGGTCAATCCGACGGTCAATCCGACGGTCAATTCAGCGACTAACTCGGCCACTAACTCGAAGCCGGCTCCAGCTCCGGTTAAGCCCGCTGCTAAGAAAAACCATGCAGCCAAAACTAACGCGGGAGCCGCAAAGTGAAATCAAAAATGAACCGCTACCTTCACCTTGGAGCAAGTTCCGCTGCCCTCTTTGCTTTGTCGTGCGCGCCGAAAGATCCACGCTGGGTTGCACCGACGCCGGCAGCCGCTCCGGCAAAGGCGCAAGCGAGTCCGGGAGAGCGCATCAATCCGAAACTCGACATTTTATTTGTCATCGACAACGCAGAAGCAATGAACAAGCATCAAGACAACCTCAGTAATAACATTGACAAGTTCGCCGACGTATTCAAAGCCGATGCTTCAGGCGGCGGGGGTATCGACTTTCACATCGGGGTGACTTCGCTCTTTGACCGCACACGCTGGGTCAAAGGAAAGCCCGATTGCGATTTTGATGATGGTCAGCTTCGCCCGCTGAAGCACATGATCAAGAAAGATCCGAATTCCAACCAGCTTAGCGAAGAGATTCTTGACGGCAAGCAAGCGGGTCAGCCGATGCGAAACTATGTTTCGAATCAGGATACTGACGTCGCCGGCTTTTTGAAAGATACTTTGAAACTGGGTGAACAGCCCTTTCATAAGTGTGGCTACAAGTTTGAAGAAGAATTCGGTCCGGTACAAGCGGCGCTGTCACCACCGATGCTGACGGGAGCAAACCTTGGATTCTACCGCCCCGACGCTCACCTCGCGGTGATTATCCTCTCCGACGCCGACGACGAGACCCAAGACATGACTGCCGACCAAATGAAACAGGTCTTGCTCGACGCAAAAGGCGGAAATCTGAATCGCATTTCGGTCGTAGCCGTCACCACCTCGGCCGACGCGTCCGATACCAGTTGCCCTCGCGACGCCGATGGGCCGCCGGTCAAGCTTCACGAGTTGGTAGATAAAACTCAAGGGCAATATTTAAATCTCTGTGATGCCAGTTTCGGCGAGAAGCTAGGTAAAATTGCTTCGACAATTCGACAAAAAGCGCTGACGCATATTATTCCTTTGAAAGTCACGCCCGATATCAACACCATCGTTGTTCACTTCGGCAGTCAAATTGTAGCTCCCGGCGACGCCGGATGGACGTACGATCAAAACAGCAAATCGATCCTCATCAACGGTGAGTTCGAATTGCAAGGTGACCCATCGCTCAAAATCAGCGTCGATTATGTCGGCATCAACATGCAAAATGCATTTGATGGCGATCGCGTCCACGTCGAAGGCCAGTAACAATAGGCCAGTGAAAAGACCAGTGACGCTACAAAAGACCAGCCCGACCTTCATCGAGGTTCACTTCGGGCTTGCCTGAGAACCGACAGAAACTATTGATCCCGAAGTCTTCCTCTGCTCCAATAAATACTGCAAATCATTGCATTTAAGAGGGAGTTGAGATGAAAAGTCTTTTAAAGACTGCGGGATGCGTGGCACTGTTTGCTTCTATGGTTTCGGCGCCCGCGATGGCCGACGATTCGGGTTGCGGTCTCGGAACTTTGATCATCAAGTCGAACACAAAACTCATGCAACTCTTTGCTTTGACCACGAACGACACGACGTTCACAAACTACTTTGGTATCACCACCGGAACTTCCGACTGCAAAGCCTCGGGATTGGTCATGCGCGACAAAGAAGTTCAGTACTTCGCCGAAGTGAACAAAGATGATCTCACTCGCGAAATGGCTCAAGGAAGCGGCGAGAAACTGAGCACGCTCGCTTCGCTCTATGGCTGCAAAGGTGCCGCCGCCGATTCGTTTGCCAAGATGACTCAAACCTCTTACGGCAAGATCGTTCCGAGTGCTGATGTGCAAGCGACGGAACTCGTTCGCAACCTCAATCAAGAGCTGAGCACTTCACCCGACCTGGTTCAAAGCTGCAGCGCGATCTGATTCTGGTCTGATTTTGGGCTGATTTTGGGCTGATTTTTATCTGCGCCTTGGAAATCGCAATTGACGAGGTTTCCAAGGTCGTTGTCTAGTTTCCAAATGGTCCTTGCGATTCTTAGTCTCTTTTATCTCTCGAACACGGCCGCCTTCGCTGCAACGGCCGATTCGGTCGCTTCGCTCAAAATGCGAGCCGTCACGCTCGGTCTCCAAAATGAACGCGAATGGCTGCTGCTTGGTCACTGGCGTAAGATCACGACCGGCTACGTCTCAGAAGTTGACGGGCTTAAGTTTTTCTTAAGTCCCAATGGCAAACACGATCCACTTCAAGAACTCTCTGCCACAATCGACGGCTTCTTTACCCCCAGCCCAGGTCGGCCCGAAAACGAACAGGCCCAGTGCCGCTTTTTAGCTCGGCGCGATTGGCTCTATGAGCGCCTTAGCCTCGACGAAAATGAATTTCCTAAGCTCGCTTGCCGCGAATTCACCGATTGGAAGCTAAAGCTCGCAGCAGAAGGCGTATCGTTGGTCTTCGCCTCATCTTACTTAGGCAATGCCGCCAGCGCCTTTGGACACACATTCATTAAGTTCCACAGCCACGGTAACGCCTCAGACCGCGACCTGCTCAATTACGGAGTTAACTTTTACGCACGAACTGGTGGAGACGGTGGTGGAGCGTTCGCGTTGTACGGCCTCTTGGGAGTTTACCCGGGATTTTTTTCGCTCAGCCCGTACCATGAGACCTTATCGAGCTACCTTCACCTTGAAGGACGCGATGTCTGGGAGTACCGACTCGATCTACTGCCTCATGAAATCGAGCGCCTGCTCAACCATCTCCTCGAACTCCAACAAACTTATTTTGATTATTTTTTTATTGACGAGAACTGTTCTTACCAAATTTTGGCAGCACTTGAAGTCGCGAGACCCCAGCTTCACTTGACCGACTATTTCTTTTACGCCGTCATTCCGGCCGACACGGCTCGGCTTGTGACCCGAATTCCAGGATTGGTTTCAGGGATTCGTTATCGCCCAAGCCTTGCGACCATTTTTCGAGCGAGTCTGGAGGACTTGAGTTCAGAGGAGCTGGGTCTCGTAAAAGAGCTCGTCAAAGCTGAAAACGTCACGCCAGCGCAAGCACGTCTCGAACTCATTTCAAAGGCTAGGCGAGCACAAATTCTCGACAGTGCTGTCAACTTTGCCGATCTCCTGGTTGCCCGCACTGAGGACCATGAGGCCAGCCAAGTTTTGCGCGACCGCGACTTTCGCTTGAAAACAATCCGCGCGCAAACTGGCGTCACCCTTGCAGCAAAGGATCTCACGCCACTTGCAAGTCGGCCGGAGCAAGGCCACGATCCGGCCCGGGCCGGCCTCGGCATCGGCAGCCGCGATGGCGACGGTTTTAGCGAATTTCAATTTCGACTTGCTTACCAAAACCTACTTTCAAGTGATACTGGCTACCCGCCGAACTCACACCTTGAAGCTATTCGGCCAACTTTCCGAATTTACCACTCGACCGGGCTTCAGCTTCAAGAATTTAACATCCTCGACATCATCTCAATTGCGCCAACAGACCGATTTTTTCATCCGCTAACGTGGCGGTTTGACACGAGCCTTACCCACCTGCGAGATCTTCCCAACCAGGCCGGCCTGGCGACCACCACGAACGGCGGCGTTGGCTACGCCTCTGAGCCGCTGAGAGGACTGACTTTATTTTCCTTTTTGCAAGGCCACGGTGACTTAGGCCCTGTTTTGCCACTTGGCTACCGCCTCGGGATGAGCTTAAGGGGCGAGTTGCTTTATCGCCCGCGGACTTGGCTCAGGCTCAACGCCGGCGCCGAGCAGCGCTGGTATGTCGAGGGCACGACGTCAAACTTCCCGAGCTTTTGGACGGCGGCAAGCCTCTCGGTTTCACGCAACGTAGAACTCCGCCTCGACTGGAGCCAAGTAAACGGCATCATTGAACAGCAGGCGATGCTGTATTTGCACTTTGTGCTTTAAGACGTTGTGCTCAGTTGGTAGGAAAGCCGGGAAGCTGATGCAAAATCATCCAGATGATGTAGAGATGAGTCAGATGATGAACCATCTGATCAAAACCGAGGGCGATCCAAAAAGGCGACCGGAGTACGTCGTTGTAGCGTCCTAAGTAGCGCGGTCCGGACTTGATTCGGTCCATGATGAAATGCACGACAAAATCTAAGATGGAAAGCCACCAGAGCGAAGGCGAAAAATACAGACAAATGAGCAGCGTGAACACAGCATGCACGAAACAATGCAGTGACAGCGGCAGAACGAACTCCCAGCCGCGGCTAAGCTTTTTTAACATATAGGGAAACTGCAAAGGGAAATCCGCAACAAAATGTTTGACCTGAAAGATCACCAAAAGAAGGAACACAGTTTGCAGATTCACAGTTGTCAACACATCGCACTACCTTGTCGCCTGATTTTGCGCTAATTCGCTTCATAAAGAAACTCTGCCTGGCCAAAATTTATGCCCGACAGGACCTTCTTACAGCCCGTACTCCTTGTTCTCATCAATGTGCGCATCGTGCTCAATCACGGCGCGCACTTCATTTCGCTTTTTTACGTAGTCACGCCGAATCTCATCCATCTTGCGGATCTCCGCATCTTTTTCTGCGGTGTCCTCGCGCTCTAATTGCTCTCTCGTTACATCTTCGCTCGGAGCTTCGTTGCGAAGGCGAACGAAATCCTCACGGATCGCTTCGCGCCGCGCCTCGGCCTTTTCGCGTTTCACGGTCTCTTCGTGTCCGGCTTCCTCAAGATCGCGCGCTTCGCGCTCCCGAGCCCGAATTGTCTTTTGGAAATCTCGGGCGCGGCTGAGTGCTTCTTTCTCATCAGCGCGAAACTGTTCTTCGTCCGAAGTCATGAAAGCTTTCGCTGGAAAGTTGCACATTCCCAAAATAAGGCCGACAACCACCAGGAGGAAGTGAAACCAACTGTTTCGTTTACTCTGTGCCGCCCAAACTCTCTTTGCCATCACCTTAATTTCGGTAAGTTGTGGAAAAAATTAAACACTGGACCCAATGGAGTTACGAAGAATCTCCCTCTCAAATTGACCTTCGACCAATTCGAGCGCAAATTGGAGCGGTTTCGGAAACGCTAGCACTCCGACCAGGACCCAAATGAACGGGAGCACTATGACCTACGTCTATGAATTTTTACTTTTTGCAGCGAAAACAGTTTTCTTTACCGGCGCGATTGTGATGGTCGTGGGCTTTCTCTTTTACTTAGGCGCAAGCAGGTCGAGGTCGACTTCGAGCCGGCTCGAAATCGAAAAACTCAACGTCCGTTTTAAAAACATTCGCAGTCTTCTTCTCAGCCAGCTGCTCGATAAAAAGCAGTTTAAGAAATGGATGAAGTCAGACAAGAAGGAAAAAAAACGAGAAGCGACTTCGCTCCCCCGTCCACGTGTCTTCGTCCTCGATTTCGACGGCGATATCCGCGCTACGGCGGCAGAATCCCTGCGTGAAGAAGTGACTGCGGTTCTTTCGGTCGCAAGCGATAATGATGAAGTGGTGCTTCGCCTGGAAAGCGGCGGCGGACTTGTGACCTCCTACGGCCTTGCTGCGTCTCAGCTGACCCGCCTGCATTCTGCAAAGGTAAAAATTAAACTTACCATTTGTGTCGACAAGATCGCAGCTTCAGGTGGTTACATGATGGCTTGCGTGGGTGACCGCATACTGGCCGCACCTTTTGCCGTACTCGGTTCGATCGGGGTGATTGCTCAGGTGCCTAATTTCAATAAACTCCTTAAAAAAGTCGATATCGACTTTCGCGAAGTCACCGCCGGAGAATACAAACGCACCGTCACTATGTTCGGCGAAATTACGGAGCCGGGTTTACGAAAGTTTAAAGAACAGATTCAAGACACCCACCAGTTGTTTAAGAACTTCGTCATCCAGCAGCGGCCAAAGGTCGATCTCGAGCGCGTGGCGACAGGCGAATACTGGTACGGAACCCAAGCTCTCGAACTGGGCCTAGTCGACGAAATTTTGACGAGTGATGAGTATATTTTGCAACGATCCGAAGAGGCGGACACTTACCAGATTTCATTCCGCCAACCCAAGAATATGCTCACACGTCTTCAGAGCGCCGTATCAAATTCAGCAGCCGCCATCTCTCGGGCTGTGCTGAAAGCACTCCTCACTCAGACCCGCGACACCAGCTCGACGGAAACGCATCCTGCGAGCGGCATCCGGGTTTGATCAGCTTTGAGTGTCTCGAGTCTGAGAACCCAGCACTGCAAGTGCCCGGGCTCAGTTGATTCAGAGGTTCTTTAGAAATGTTAACAACCTCGCTGGGTGTAAAACCTGCCTGTGAGGCGGGCGGCAAAGAGATTGCCTCCCAGCTGGAAAACCGTTAAGCACTACGCCCAACACAACCGGCGCGGTGAAATCATGTTCTCTTATTTATCAAACTCTAGTGTTTTGCTTTTTGCTTTGATGATCACCACTCTCGTCCTTAACGAACGATCGTTCGCTGAAGTATCCGAGCAAAAAGGCGACGAAGCTTACTACGCTGACTTTTCGAATCTGCAAACGCCAAACTTTCAGTTCCTGAGTGCCGATCAATGCAAAGCTACTGCGGCCGCGACTGAACTTGCTACTGAACTCGCAAAACTCGCAGTCATCGGCAAGACTGATCGCAACCAGTCGAAACTTTCTTTTGAACCTGATCACTACAATTTCAATCCGCTCAGTTGGACACCGACCGGCGCAGCCGGGCGCGTTCCGGAAGCTGGTTGTGGTCCTGACACTCTTGAAGACAGCTTGTTGAAGCCGGGAGCATCTATTCAAGACCAAGCGCGCGGCATGCACTCTTACTTCACCCGCTGCGACAGGAGTTTGCGGGAGGAAGCCCCACGCGGATTGATTGCCCTGCTCAAAGTCGCCTCAACCGAATATGATTTTTGCGATCATCCCAACATGCGAAGAGTCATTGTCCGCCTTGCTAACGGCGACGTCCTTCGCGGCTATCTGGCTCTCAAACCGGGCACCGAAAAACGTCCTTTGGTTATCGCCAAGTGCGGTGTTTTCTGTGATGCGGGAAGCGATTCTTCGCTGCGCTTTCTGATGATGCACCTCTTTGATGAGTCGCCATTTAATGTTCTCGCGATCAGCAACGTCACAGGTGCAAATTTCGTTGCGGACAATGGCTTCCTTGCAATCGGTGGATTCTACGAGGGCCAACAAATCATTCAGCTCGCGCAATTGGTCAAACAAAGTAAACTGAGCGACAGGGTAAGCTCGATTCACGTGGTCGGCGCGAGCCTTGGAAGTCACGCGAGTCTGTACGCGGCTTATCTCTCACCGTACAATACTCCTGCTGGTCAACCCCCGCTGATCGCAAGCACGCTCGCCGCGTGCCCGGTTGTTGATCTTCAACTCTCAATGCGTTCATTATTCTCAGACCCGCAGTTCACGGTCTCTACCCGCACATGGCTCGCTCGTAAAGCCTACAACTCGGCCGCGCGAGCTGCGATATCACAAAACCCGGCGGTTGCGCAGTTGTTTCCATCCGCTGATCTCCCCAACGAGGAGCTCCCAGACGCAGTTGCCGCGATGGCCGTCGAACATTTAAAGGGGCTGCGTAAAGGGTGGGCGCTTGCGCCCTTCACCAACATTTCACCTTCAAACTTAGCCCAGTTCTGGAAGCTGAATCGCTTTAATAATTACGCCACACAACCTTTGATTACACCGACTTTGGCATTTGCCGGAGATGATGACAAAATTGTCCCTGCGACCGGAAATGCTAAAGAACTTGAAACCATACTCGCCCGCGAGAGGACTCCTCCAGGAACACCGGCCACGGATCTTGCGAGCATGACTATTCCGGGTGGAAACCACTGCGCTTTCGACATAATTTATGGTTGGAGAACGATGTCGACGGTCTTTCGTTCGTTCGTTCTTTCACACAGTCCTGAGATGAAAGGCCGCGGTCACACACGCTTGATGCAAATTCCGGTCGATTATTTCGCAGCTGCGGCGAACCTAAACACGCGCGAAACTCACGTCACTCAAGAGTTCAAATTCACTAAGGACAGCGCAAATCTCGAGATCTCATTTAAGATCTTTGCACCGTGGAATTCGAATTGCTCCAGCGACAACGCGAGCAATCCTCCGGATACCTGCCTGCGCTTTGAGTCAGCGTCGCTTTCTCTGGATCAGCTCAAGGATCTAGCAAGGCGCTCAGCTCCTCATCTTCCGACATGGATGCACACCCCGATCACCGATGCCGAAGCGCAAGCGATGTCTCGTTGGGCAAACGTGCATTTAACCGTAGTTGATAAAAAAGGCCAGGCGCTTGACCTTAGCACGAGCTCGCCAGCGGGCTTACGCTGGAATGCTTACGATATCAATTAACTCGAAGTGTCCGCGTAAAGGTGATCTGAGATCACACTTTTTACGCCGATCTGGACCAGCTCACGCGCCCGAGCGGCATCGTTGATCGTCCATGCCCCGACGTTGAGTCCGCGCTCAGCCCAACGCTCCAATCGTCCAGAGTCGATCATGTCGTTATCGAGATTCAACATGTGTGGCCGCGCGAGAAACCCAAACCACATTTTACGTAAATAGATTTTATTTTTTGCACTAGGCTCTTCTGTAACAAGTAAAGCGCGCGGAAGATTTGGCGCGGCTCTCGCCATTCGCCGCAGCGCTAGCGGATTGAAGCTCGAAATCAGCACTCGCCCGCAAGCCGCTGCTTCGTCAACCACTTTCGCCACCGCGACTTCGAGTCCGCTGCCGATAAAACCTTCATCTGTTTTAATCTCGATATTAACGTAGCTCGGGCACTTCGGATCGGTCAGCAGTTCGCTCAAGAGCGGAATATTCGCCGCTACTTTGAGCTCTGAAGCCTTGAGGCTCGCCACTTGGTCAGGGCGCCCCCCCAGTCTATTTAAATCGTCATCGTGAAAGACCACAACCTGGCGATCTGCACTCCAGCGGACGTCACACTCAACCATCGTGGCGCCCAATGCGCGGGCGCGGCGAAATGCCAGGATAGTGTTTTCCACAGCGGGTGGTTCGCCCTTCCATTCGCGGCGAAAACCGCGGTGGGCTTGCCACATTGGAAGTTCAATCGCGCCTTCAGGCCACTTCATCGGCTGCCAAAATGAAAGTAAGACCACAAACCACAGCACGCCCGCAAGTAACAGAAACCAAGGCATGATACTCATCGCCGCGCGCAGCCCGCTTTGATCGCTGATCACGCCAAGCAGCGTTCGCGAAATGCCGTCGCCAAGAACATGAATGATCGCGATGTTGAGCGCGGTCGAGGTCGCGCGCCACGACGGACGAACGTAGCTGACCAACGCCGCATCGAGAGGGCTGATCGGCAAAAACAGCGCAATTTCTAGCGCAAGCATGGCTATTAAGAATTCGTTGAAGTTGTGAAACTCGATCGCGAGCCAAAACAAGGGTGCCGAGAGCAGCATGGCGATGAAAGAAACCTTGAGAAACCCGTTGCCGCTGCGCTTTTCGAGGTAATCAGCCCAGTAACCACCAAGGAGTGTGCCGATAAAACCACCCACGACAGTCAAGGCACCAAACTCGATATTGGCTTTCTCGAGAGAGACATCGAAGTAACGCACAAGGTAGGTCGGCATCCAAAACGCCATCCCGCCGAGCACGAATGTGTAGGCCGCGTAGCCAAGGCTCGTAAAAATAAAGCCGCCGTTACGGAATAGTGCTTTGTAGATTTTCGAGCTGGCAATTCGTACTTCTCGACGCTGCGCTTCGGTCTCTTCACTCTGCCCACGCGGAGGATCTTTGAGAAAAAAGAGAATCAAAGCCAAGATAAGCCCCGGCACACCGACGACAAAAAACGACTTCTGCCAGCCAAAGCGCGGTTCGAGCCAACCACCCAGCATGTAGCCGAGAGCACTTCCGACCGGGATCGCGCCTGAATAAACGGCAAAGACTTTACCGCGCGAACGTTTGGAGAAGTGATCTGAAATTGTCGAGGGAGCGATAACGATGTAAGCCGATTCGCCGACGCCGACCATGGCGCGGGTCACCAGTTGACCGACGTAGGAGGTGCAGATTCCAGAAAAAGCTGTGGCGACACTCCACACGGCGACGCCACCCGCCATAAGACGCGATCGATTGCCGCGATCGCCGAGATAACCGCAAAACGGGGTAATCAGCACGTAACTGAGAAGAAACGCGGTGCCCAATATTCCCAACTGGGTGTCGGTAAAGTGCAGATCCGCCTTAATTGCAGGAAGCAGGGCTGAAAAAATGTACCGGTCGACGTAATTGAGGAGATTGATGACGGTCAGTAGTCCGAGCGCGAGTCCACTGGTTTTAAGGGTTCGCGACCGGACTTGCGTTGAGATCGGCGATTTGCTCATAACTTCCTGATATCAAAGGTGTTTTAACTCACTGATAAGGTCGCAAAAAGACCCCCTCCACCTTATGTCAGCTGCCGCATTCCGTCTAGCCTGGATCTTGCGGCCAGATAAAAATAATGAAAAATTCTGACTCGAAGATCGACTGTAAGTTTTGCGTTGACCAGCCAGCGGCGTTGCGTGAAAACGCTAGTACTGGCAACGGACGGCGAAAATCGGAGACGATAACCGCGCGACGAGTGACGGCGGCTTGACGGCGGCTTAACGCTGACAAGCAACGCAAAACCGAAGCCGTGAAAGAAAATAGGATGAACGGACCGCATTCACATTTCATGCACACTCCGCAAATGACGTCGGAAGCCTTCGGCGGCAACATTGCCAAAATTGGTAAAAGTGGCAAAGCTGCTGGCCCGAAACTTGATATGTCGACTCCGCTCGCGATTTTTGGTGGCCTGTTTCTCGCAGCCGCAACCTTTGCCATTTGCGGAACCCTCGAAGCCCGCTCATCGCAAATCGTTCAGCAGGACTCCACGGCGATTCATCAGGAAAACATCGTCGGTCCCGCTGATCTGAATCTCGTCTCAAACTGCAGCGCTCAAAAAGACGGCAATGCTCTTTCTACATTTACATGCTTATCGGAAAAGCGTACCCGATTTAGTCGGATTGGCGA
>JAYTRM010000264.1:0-7266 GCA_043746165.1 Bdellovibrionales bacterium
AAGACGCCATGAAGGAACTTTCGCCGGCTCATAAGCCCTACGAGCGCGTGATGACAGAAAATGGCTATGTTTGGATCAACGAAAACCCAAAACCGCCACCGGTTTTACTTTATTTTTTACGTCAAGCCGGCCAGACGATTTACCTCTACGGCTACCTCAGCGTCGACTGGAATCTATTTTGTGAATTGAAACCAAATCAGAATTAGGGCCTTAAGCTCTTCGCTGTCACCATAGCTTGTCTTGGCTCAGTTACGACAATTCCGCGCCTGATCATAAAACTCATGAGTAGCCCCATCAGTGCTCCGCCCATGTGGGCCGTATAAGCCACGGCGCCAAAATCAGCCGAGGCGCCGAGAGTTCCACTTAAGTCGGGAAGCATTGAAATGAGTAAAACCAAACCGCTCGAAAGCTTTGCAAAACCAAAATAACCGCGGAGCGGAAGAAGCCAGTAAAAGAATCGAACCTTTTCTTTCTTCATCCAATGAAATCCGACAAGTGCCATAAGCGCACTCACACCCGCACTCGCTCCGACGAGCGGTGATGACGAAATACCCGAAAGAAATGCGTAACTGATTCCGCCAAGGAGCCCCCCGCCAATGAGGGTCAGGGCAAAGATCGAGGAACCGAGCTCAACTTCGATGAATGAACCAAAGATCACAAGAAACACCATGTTCCAAAACAAGTGCATGAATTCGCCGTGAGAAAACTGGTAGGTTACATACTGCATCCACCCGGGTCTTAAGCGACTCAGCCCCCATTGATAAGAAGGATGGCTTTCCTCGAGCTCAAGAATGTGGTGAAAGTTCTTTTTCCAGTCTCCTAGAGCCACAGTATCGCCGCCGAACTTGTAGTTTTCGGCTTTTTCCATGAAGTCGTTGTTGCGGATGGCAAGACTCGCGAGTGCGCGCTTTGATTGCGAATCGCCCTTTCGGGCATTTTCTGCCAAGTTCACCAGCATCGGCGAAAAAATTTTAAGCTTGCCCGAATGGTGGATCATGTAGGCAAACGCAGAGCCTTGAGTCTCCATAAATCGACTATCAGTTAGGATCTGATCCATCTTGTCGTTGACGTCATCAACTTGATCGGCCGTGACTACAAATACGAGTAAATTCAAAAAGAGAAAGAGATAGGTCAGCGGCGCCATTTTTGGAGTCAGCAATCCGCGAAGGATTGGAAAAATCATGGCCCTTCACCTTCGACGTTGCCGGGCACAAGCAGTTTGTTTACGGCTTTTCCCACTTCCTCTTCAGCGCTCGCTGGCTCACGAAGCGGTAGATCTTCGGAATCGTCACGTTCAGCCTTGCGCACCGCGAGGGTCTCCATCAAACCGCTTGCCATCTTGTGATGTCCGGCACCTTCTGCCGCGATCACCATTTGTTTCAATAAATCTTGATCATTTTGTCCGGTATGATTGAGTTGCAGAGCAACTTTGAACGCATCTTCGAAACGTTTGAGTCCATTGAGCTTACGAACTAAACTTAATCCCAGCAGCGGACGGCTTTCCTCGTTTACATCCATTTGCGCAAACGTCGCGAGCGCCGGCTGAAGTTCCGAGCGGGTTTGCGCCCTTTCGGTCAACTCGCGTGCGGCCTCAAGGTGAAATGTCCCATGCACGAGTGTTGGCGATTCGATTTGAGATTTCAATGACGCGATCGCCTTAATTCGCTGACCTTCCGCAAAAAGCGCGACCGCCTCGAGATACTCTCGACCTTCTTCTGAAGGCATTTTTTCTCTCAGGCGACGAAGCTTTTCGGCGCCAATTCCAGAAACACAGCTCTGTACGTGGGCGTAGACGGCTGCGACTTCAGGATTCATCAGCCAGCTTTCAGAGTGTTCAATTGAGCGACTGAGAATACGGCAAACTGAAGCTTTGTCGATCTGACACCCCTGCGCAGAAATCTCGGCTGAGCAAAGGTTTCGCGCAAGCTCAAGTTTTTCTGAGGGCTCAATCGCATCTTGAACGGCCGTCAAAGCCTGTCGAGCTTCAGTTTTAGCACCGCTTTCCCACAGTGCTTTGATGCGTGCCTGGGTGAGGTATTCGCCAATCTTGCGTGAGCCCTCGACGACCGAATGTGATCCACTCTCAATCGTGTCAATAACTTCGAGCGCACGCACAGAATCGTGCGCTTCAATTAACGAACGGAGCGCCTGCAGCCGCAGGTACGATGCACTCTGCGGAGTGATTCGAGCGAGCACCTGATCCAAATTGGCGCTCGACCTAACTGAAGTTTGTGCCTCGCCATCTGCTAGGTTGTCCTTAGCATTTTGCTGTCCGCGAGAATTGACCAGGTCAATCATGACGCATTCGTCTGAGCTTCCCGACGAATCTTCGCTGCAGGCTTTTGCAAAGTAACTTTCAACGCGCTTGCGAACTTGCGAAAGGCTCGATTTTGCATCGCCGTCGGTAAGGATTGCCAATCCTTTGGCCAGATACGCCTGCGGACGCGATTGGTTTCTCCACAACGCAAATTCTGCTTCCGAATCAAGACAATCGCCTGTCAAATCTCCCGTGACAAAAAGGGAGAGCGCCATGCGCAGTCGATCCTCGGCCACCTTTGAGCTCCGACCCGGAACCGTGTCGAGCTCTTCGCGAACCTCCGAGCATAGAAACCCTTCGGTCTCTCTGGCGTGGGCGAGACGTCGGTCGCGAGATTGTTCTGACTCCCACTGCGGCTTCATCGCGAGAATCGCAACGGTCACAAGGCTAACCGAGAGCGCCGCCTGAAAACCGCGCGCTAATGATCGCTCGGCGATTGTCGGCGGCTGGACGGGAATTTTTTTTGAGTTTTTTTCATGTCTTTTACCAGACTTGGCAACCACCTGAGTTTCGGCGATTCGATCGTGCATGGTACGACGTGTGGGGTGGGTGAAAACGGCTAGCCAGGGAATTCCAAGAAAGACCGCCTCACTCGCAAACGCGAGTGCCCTGACAAAGGCTTCACCCGAAGTGGGGTTATCGCGCCGTAGGGCTGACTGCAGTTGGAGACCGAGTGCCAGCTTACCTGGCGTGCCTCCCCAGACCACGACAGTAAGCCATTGATAAAGTACAAGAGAGAGGTAGCCGCTCATCATCGCTCCAGCCATGGCCGCATGATAGGTCGCCTCGTCGCCCGTAAGGTTAGCTTCTTTTGCGATTCTGGAAAAAGGCGCAAAGACAAGTGCCAGGAGCGGAAGGAAAACGATGAGATCGGCAACTTGTGCCGCTAGCCGATCAATTGGCGACGCCATAATCTCGTCGTGATGAGGAGATTTTTTCGGATTTGAATAATGAAAGACGTCCTCGAGTACCATACCTAGCCAAGGTATCGGCACTAGAGAGCGTGAATCCGAGACTGGATTTTTATTTCGAAGCGACCTGAAGCGGCGCCACGTTCACCGCGAGGAGGTGGCCGGCCTCATCCATGCGGAACTGGACGTTTGCCACGGGGACATCGGTCGCGTTTAACAACTGATAGCTTTCAACTTTGTCAGAACCTTCGCGAGCCGAACTGACCCGCACGTCGAGCTTAAATTCCGGAAGCAGATCGCGATTGCTCTCGATGAATTGAGCGAAATTTTCGATCTTTTTAGCGCCATCGATATTAGCTTCAGAGAACTCAATACCTGCGATCTTTCCTTGATGAAGTCGGACGCTATATTTACCTTCGAGAAATCCAAAGGCGAGCTTTTCGACACTTGAAGGATTATGTCCGATTGAAGCGTTCGGCCCAAGGTCGCGCGTGGCGAGATCACGAACAAAAGCCTGATTTTCAGCTGCGTACGAATCTGGCGCAATCGGATTTTCAGAAACGCTCGCGATACCGCGCGAGTTAGCCATGCTTACAGAGCTAGAACTCATCGCCACGGTGCTTTCAGCAGCCGCTCGACTCATCAGTAAGTTACGGTCCGCGACCGTCACTAGGAACACAATCGCCAGCAAACTCATCGAGATCGCGACCTTGGCTTGATCCGTATCAAGTTTCATTTTGAGAATTTGAGCTTTTGAACTGTTAGTACGGATGTCGCTTTTCATGCGCGCCTCCTCAGGCAAGGTGCAGGTTGTCGCTTCATAGGGATTACAATGCGATGTTCGTGCCGCCCCAGAACCGCTAGCATTTGCTCTTTGCGCCTTTGATCTGTCTAAGTACTGAGCATGTGTCTAACAGTAATCGTTCTTTGGGAAGATCGTCGCGAATGTCGTCAGCGAATGTCGTCTCACTTTGAGACGACGGCTGGATTTGCGATGATTCGAAAGTCGTCGGGAATCTAGCGCGCCATTTTGCGGAGCGCTGACTCGGCTTCGACAACCCAAGAATTTTGACCACGCAATGCCAAGGCAAGATTGTCGTAAAGCAGCTTCTGCGGCTGAATGCCGCGCCCTTCAAGTTCTTCACCATCGGGTGTGACAAAACCCGCGACGGGAACTGATAAGAGATAGCCATCACCGAGAGTATCAACCTCAAACCAACGGGCCATCACGACTTCACCAGCTGTACTCTGGCCCATGACTTTTGACAAAGGACGCTTGCGAAAAATCGAGGCAAATATTTCGGCCGTTGAGGCCGTGCCCGCGTCAGTCAAAACGACCGCAGCACCCTTGAAGCAGCCATAAGTTGAAAAAGTTCTGAGCTCAATCCATGTCGCTCGACCAAGCTGATCCAGCTGCTTTTCGTTGTCGAGTTCGTCGTCGAGTACGACGGTTCGGTGAGGCATGGAATAGCCTTCACCTTTACGGGTAAAGTGATAGAGACTTCCGATCAGCACTCCAGACCCGCGAGAGCAAAAAAAAGGCGAAACAGCTCGAAGCATAGCGGGAAAACTCCCACCGGAATTTCCTCGTAAATCGATGATGACACTTTTAAAATGATTGAGACGCTCGACGACTCCCTGCCACTTTTCAGCATCGAAGTACTGAGGTAAAAAGCTGCCGAGATTGAGTCTCGCGATGCCCTGGCCGAGATCATCGATCCGAGGCCCAAGATCTTCGACAAGCTTCTCGACCCTGATGTCGAAATTCATTTCGTCTGTGCCCCGCCGAATGCGAAAATGCCCGGAGGTCATCTGCACGTCCATGGTCGTGACCAATTCATCGTCATTTAAAGACAAAATGCTGTCGCCGGCTAAAATACCTGCCCGCGCCGCCGGACTAGGTAACAAGACATGGTCGACGACTAACTGACCTTCAATCCTTCGCGCACGGATGCCCGTTTCAAATCCGACGTTGTCCCAAATTTGTGCAGACTCGCTCCGATCGTAAAGATTTAAGTGTGAAGTGCGGAGCGCTGACAAACGAGCATTGATTCGACGAATGTTGCGCGATTTGGAAATCCAGAAAACCTGGTTTTCTGCGGCTTCGTGGCAAAGGCGATCAAATTCCACAGCGCGATCTTGAGAAGCGAGATAATAGTTTTCGCGTACGATATCGCAGACCTCGAATGAAACCCGAGTGTAGTCATGTCGCAGACAAAACTCCGCAGTCACGAGTGCCACAATCAGAAGGAAAACTAGACCACCAGCCGGCTTCAACCGTCCCCCAAAAGAAAAGGCCGGACGTTGTCCAGCCTTTTCATCTTTCGCTCTCAATCAATCGGACTTCGCCCTTAAAGTCAGCACTCGATTGTGTCTGACCTCAATTCGTTTTTTCGGGTCGGAATTGAAATCAGGCTGCTTTTTTCTTATTGCGGGCAACAGACGGATCGATGTTGTATTGCTTCACTTTGCGATACAAGGTCGCTCGGCCAATGCCGAGTGCTTTTGCAGCTTCCGTAAGGTTGCCTTTGAAAGCCGAGATAGCGTTTTCAATCGCACTCGCTTCCAGTTGATTGATTGTTGCAACTCCGCGGCGCGAGTCGCTCGAACCAGCGTGGGGATTGTTCACACCCGGAAACTGCAAGACTTTGCCCGTTTCAAAAGTGTTTTGTCCTGAAACCAGCGACGGCACTTCGGTGCCTTTTTGATTTTGGGAACTTTCCCATTGTTCCGGCGTCATCACCTGACAGGTGAGCCCCGAACCTTGCGCAAAAGTTTGCGTCTTCTGTTGCAGCAATTGATCGTCAGTGACGACGATGAGCAGAGAACGTACCATTTCCGACCTCCATTGAATCTGATGCATTAGAGCGATACCGCATCAGGGAATTTATCTAGAGCCACCTTGAGGCCAACATAGCCGAGGCGACGCCCTCCCAACCCGAGCCGTCCTGACTCACACATACTCATCGGCGACCCAATCCGGGAATATGAGGAAAATATTTCCCATTCTTGAATTATTTCTGCCTCAAGATCTAACACCCCGCAATCGTTGGGAACTTTCGGTGCCTCACGATTGGCCGAAAGCCTGAGATTGGCCCTTGCCACGCCACCCCGCTCAAATCTAAGCTTTCGATGTCCTATATCATTGAGGTTCAACATGGAAGACTCGGCAACACAACTGGTCCGCGACATCGTCACCCAGGCTCATGTTGGCAGCGGAAGCTTGGCCCTGCCTGCACTTAAATATGATGAGTCGACATGGAGCTATCTTCAGGTTTTGATTTTTTGAAGATCTGCCGAAAAGTAAGGTGATGGCTCGGTTCAAGCACCTTTTTAATTTTCCAGGAACTCTCGCTGCTTTGATATTTGGCGCGACGCTATTTTGGTTTTCGCTTGCGAAAGCACAAGAGGCCTCACCGATTAACGGACCCCAACCGGTCATGGACGGAAGCGTTCCGCCCCAACCGGTTTTTCAATCCGCTATGCCTCCAGCTCCACCCCCGCCTGAAATGCCGCCGCCACCGCCGCCACCCATGAGCTACGACCGTCCAGCCGACCCATTTCAGGGACAACAGAGCGCGAGTTCAGGCGTTAGCAACTCCACCACCAGAGTAGTTCAAAAACTGCGTTTGATGAAACGTGTGCCGGGACCAGAATGCTCGCCGGAATCCTGGCAGCGCGGGCGGTGGTACAAAGGCTCGCACGAACACACCTTCGGTTGGTGGTGGATCGTTGGCGACATTTGGTACAACATTGAAAAGAAAAACTCGAGGATTCCGGAATACGGCCAGCGCTCGATCATTGTCTACAAAGACGACGCCAAAGATAAAGCTCCGCTGCCCGCCAGCATCAAGTTAAAAAAATAGTGATTAAATAAGGATTTGCAACGGCTTCTGGGGAGCTCGCCGTTGCATTGAACGGGCGACTTAGCGGCGTCCCGACTTGATCTTCACTTGCATTTTTGAGATTAAATTGACGGCCATCTTTTCGTGAACACGGCACATCTTAAGCTCGTCACGGCGGTACGAGCGCTGTGAC
>JAYTRM010000265.1:0-6549 GCA_043746165.1 Bdellovibrionales bacterium
GGTGAACACGGAGGCTGACCTCGGTGCCTGAAGGAGTTTGAGGAACCTGGGCTACGATCGCGCCCAAGTCGACTCCCAAGGCCGGTTGATTTCCGACGTCCGGGAACGGAACAACTTTATAGAAACCACCGGCTTCAAAATTCACGGTGCCGACTCCCAAAAGGCCTCTTACGCTCGATGATTCATTGAGACCGGCATCAAACCGAGCCGTGGCCTGGCCGCCGGCATAACGATTTGTGATGAGCTGTGGCTCAAGGCTCACCTGATAAGTTTGTGGCGTGATCATTTCACCGGTATCGATGACAGAATAATACGCATTCGCGGTCATCGGCGCCAGGAGCACCGCCAAAACAGCAGCTGATATTGATGAAGAAATCTGGCTGTGATTGAGGTGGTGGTTGAAGTGAAACATAATATCTCCTCGCGGTGAACTTGAGAGGCGAAAACTTTGTGGGTCATTGATATGCCAAATCAAGGCTCCGCGTCTACTAGTGATTGGAGACAAAGGCCGCAGCGTTTGACAAGGCGCCCTATTCCTGGGAACTTAACGACCGTGCTGGAAAAAACGCCAAATCATTCTACGGTAGAATTCAAAGTCCAAATAAGCCTCGCCATTATCGCTTTCAACGAAGAAAAAAATATTGAGCGTTGCCTACGCTCGGTTCCGTTTGCAAGCGATGTCGTGGTGGTCGATAGCGGGAGCCATGATCGAACCCGCGAGTTAGCCGCGAAAGCTGGAGCGCGAGTTTTCGAAGTTCCCTGGAAGGGCTTTCGAGATCAAAAGCGACACGCGGCGGAGCTCTGTCAAAACGATTGGGTTCTGTCTCTCGACGCCGACGAAGCGTTGAGTTCAGAGTCAGCAAGTGAAATTCGGACTTGGCTTGAAACGGTTGATCTCAATGCGTGGGATGCGGCCAGTTCGCCGCGCCTCACTTGGAATCTCGGTCGGTGGATTCGCCACGGCGGGTGGTATCCCGATCGACAAACAAGACTTTTTCATCGGCGTCGCGCCAATTGGCAGGGCGGCGAACAAGTTCACGAACGTATCGAAGCGACGCGCGTCTCTTTGCTTAAGCATCCCATTCTCCATTGGCCATTCGAGAGCTTGAGCGAGCAGGTTGAAACCAACAATCGCTACTCGGGGCTCGGCGCTCTCGAACTGCAAAAAAAAGGAACCCGATTTTCGATCGGGCGACTCCTCAGCAAACCGATCTCGAAATTTCTCGAGACCTACGTGGTCAAATCAGGCTATCGAGACGGCCTGGCTGGATTTATCATTTCTGTCAGCGCGAGCTATTCGGTGTTTCTGAAATTTGCCAAACTTTGGGAAATTGAAGCCAGATCCAGGTCACAAAAGACCGGGTCAGGCCCGAATCTTGGTTCCGCTGATGGTCCGGCTCAGCTTGAAACAGCCCAGCCTCGACACGACCATGGACTCGCGACGCAAAAAGAGCCATAAATCAGCCACAGATTAACGACAAGTTAACGACAAGTTAACGACAAGTAAACGACAAGTAAACCACAGATAAACCACGGATAAACCACAGACCAGCCACCGAAACGTCTCTGCAAAATGGCGCTGGGGAATGTCACTGATTCTGCCGAAGAGTAAGTCACTCTTACGGGTGGTGACGATTCTTGGCTCATTGGGCATACACATTTTTTGCGCCGTTGTGGATCGCGGTGTCGACCTCGCCTGCGGCTATGGCTCAGGCACCGGCGTGTTCCTGTGAAGCGATTTCCTGCGCGCCTTGTGAGAGCGAAGTGGGTATCGAATTCTACACCGACAAGTGCGACGACGGTGTTCGGATCAAGTCGTGCAAAAAACCCAAGTGTGAACCAGTTGAAAACCAAAAACAGTGTTTAGCTCTTTTGAAATCACCCGCCTTGAAAAATGCGGCGCAACGAGGGGCCCCGGGGCCAGCAACACGCGGTCCGGCTTCGACGGCTGAGGTGCCTCATTTTGACGGAACGATTGAACGACTTTCGGGAAATGTGAATCTGGTCAAAGCGAGTGGCGCTGTCGAGATCGCTCATGCCAACCAATCTCTGCACGACGGCGATCGGTTGGACGCAAAAAGCGACGGAAGAGCATTGGTTCGTTTGCGCGATCAATCAGAGCTCACCGTGGAAGCCAATTCGAGCGTCACCATCGAAGAAGTTAAAGTCGATGAGAAACGCGATACTCGCAATATCACGCTGAATCTCATTCGCGGAAAAATCCGCAATCACGTGCAGAAAAAATACGAGGGTGAAAATAGTTTTTCCGTGAAAACTCCAACCGCCGTCGCGGGAGTGCGTGGTACCGATTTCGAAGTGAGTTTTGAACCCGGCGAAAAGGAATGGATCAGCCAAGTTAGAACTCTGCAAGGCCTTGTTCACTTTGAAGATGCTGCTCCGTCAAAGGGTGACAAACCCAATCGCAGTGTCGATGTCGCAGCCGGCACTTCAAATGCGTTTGTCGTCAAGTCACCAGATGAAGGGGGCGATGAGATGGAAAACGCTGATGCCCTCAACGCTTCTATTGGGCTCGGATTTTTCACTCCGACCACGAGCTTAAAAACCGAAGAGATCAGACGTATCCATGAGGCGACGGAATTTCCTTCTGCCGTACCGGATCCGAGCACTAAACCTCCGGAAAAAAAGTCGGCGGTCGCCAGCGACAGCCTTTGTGGCGCGCCGCAAGGTCGCTTCAACCAGTGCAGCTACACTTGCGAAGGGAATCCGAAAGGCGAGAAGCACTGTCGGACCAACCAAAAAGGGGTGACCTGCGTCAGGAGACTCTGCCGGGCCAATGGTGTCTGGGCAGAAATGACGCGGCTCCCGGCAAATGAAGCCGGTCAATGCGATAGTCCAACTACCGTCGTTCGTGACTGTGGCGAATACTGGTGAGTTTCACTCTCGTTCCAACCAATCTGGTTCGAAGCAATGTGGTTCTAAATTGAGTTTGGAACCACCCAATTTGCAACCGCTCGTTGTATTTAAGTGTTTGAAGTCGTTTGCAAAGATCTGAGCGTTGGTAACTGAAGATTTCGATTGGCCCAAATCTTGAATAAGAGGAAGGAGTCTCGCGCAACTGCACACTTTCCCGGAGGAATTCACCATGAAAATCACCAACCCAATCTTAGTTTTAGCTTCTTCAATTCTCTCGACTGTCATGATGGCATCAGTAGCTCACGCCGTGGTTCCGCAACCGGGCCAGTTTGTTGCTTCGGAATGTGGCACCGCAATCGAGGCAGCTGGATCAGCATCATCTCCGGCGGCATTGATTGAAGTTGAAATGTCAAAAAGCGTTGCGGTCAGCAAAGTTTGCATCGGTCTGCTCAGCCTGACTCCGACAGATGCGGGGGTTTTGGCAATGTCGTTTGAACTGACCGATGGCCAGGTTCAGGCTTTCAGAGTGGTTCAAACTTCGGACTCGTTTGAGCTCCTACTGTCGGGCTTGAGCAAATCGACCTTTTTCATCGGCAGCGATGATGGCGGTCAGGTGTTCCCAGTTCAAATTTTGCGCACTCGGGATCAGAAAATCATCAGTGCTCAGGGCAAATTGGCAGAAATCACCTACAAGACCGCCGAATTTCAGCCGATCGTCATTCTTGAGTAAGCTGTCCCTCAAAACAGACTGCACCACAGTCGCATGTTCCTCGCCAGGGCCTCTCTCGGGGCCCTTGTTATTTTGCCCCTTCTATTTGTCGACAAAAACAGATTGCAATTGTAAGCACTGCGGGCAATAAAGAGCGGTCATTTTCCTCGTGTGCTCCCGAGTAAAACGTCGCAATGACTTCACATTATGGTGGCCGTAGCTCAGCTGGTAGAGCGCCGGATTGTGATTCCGGTTGTCGCGGGTTCAAGCCCCGTCGGTCACCCCATTTACTTCAACAACATCAAAACCGACCGTTGGGATCACAAAATTCCCGACGGCCTTTTTATTTTGGAAATCCGCGGCTTCCGCCGTTTCCCGCTGAGGCCTAAACGTCGGCCTATGAACCCTTGCCTCGGTGGAACCCGTTGGGTCATCCTCATGAACTAGATAGAAGAGCCCAAGGGCACCAGGCCGAACCTCGATGTTCTCAATCAATGCGCGGATCAGCCGCTTTTTCTGCGAAACGCTGCCCTTTTTCCAGCCAGCTTTGAACTCAACAACGCGGCTCTCGATTCTTTCCACGGCCTTTTTCTTGTCATCGGTTCTCAGCAGGCGGTCCGCAATATCTTCCAGGCGGGCCGTTGTCGCGACTTTCTCGGCTCCAAGGGCTGCGATCTTTTCTTTAACTAGACCCAATCCAGCTGAATCACTCATATCGCCAAGGGCGCGGAAAATACCGTGCGATTCCTTTTCGATCTCTAATAGACGAACTTGCAACCGTTCCTTGTCCACGCGGATATCAGCCGTTTCCAAATCAATTCCGTCGCCAATGGCGATCTCGACCTCTTTCATGCCCTTTGGATTTAGAGCAATGAACGCCAAATGCTTTTCCACGGCCTCTTCCGCTATCACCGCAGGGAAACGACGGACTGAACAACGGAATGGAATTCCCTGATATTGCTTATGCCCGTAGTAGCGCACATCCGTCGTGCGGCCATGCCCGGTTTCTCCGACAAAGGGGGCGCCACACTCTGAGCATTTGAGCCTACCGGTCATTAAAAAGGGGCTTCCGTTCTTATGCCGCGACTTTGGACGTTCGATTTTGCGTCCAGCTTCAAGCACTCGTCTGGTTTTCTCGAAGGTCTCCAAGGGGACAATCGCAGGCCAAGCTGCCTTGCTTTCAAGGTGCTGCTGCCACGGCATCAAGGAATGGGATTCTCGGCCCTTGTACTTTTTGTTGACCTCGCGAATGCCAATGTAGGCCTTATTTTCTAGAAGGTTTCTTAAGCCATCCGGAGTCCAAATTCCCTCCGAGGCAAGTCGAAATTTTCTTTCGATCCCGAGCTTTCGCGGGATCGCTGATTCATTGAGCCGCCGTGCTGTGCGAAACAGCGAGCCCTCTTCCAGGAACATTCGGAAAATATCGCGGACCAACGGGGCCTCTTGATCGTTGACGATGTATTCGGACGGCCTTTCCGGGTTCTTATTGTAGCCAAGAATCACGGGGCCGCCGTTCAGCAGCCCCCGTGATGCGCGCGAAAAGAAATTTTGCGATACCCGTTCGGCCACTTGTTTGCGCTCGAACTGGGCGAGGTTAATCATATTGAAGACCATCATTTCGCCCGCAGCAGTGGTCGTGTCGAACTGTTCTTTGACTGAAAGGAACTTGCCGTTGTGCTTTCGCAGGTCTTCCAGAAGCAAACAAAAATCCAAGATGTTCCTTGAGAGCCTAGATAAATCGGTAATAAGAATCAGATTGATTTTCCCTGCGCGCAAATCACAAAGAAGCCGTTGCAGCGCGGGCCTGCGGGTGTCTTTGGCGGAAAAACCTTCGTCGGCATAAACCTCGACAATCTTTCCCCACCGCCCAGACTCCTGCAAATTCTTTAGCTCGACGAAAGCATTCAAGCGATGCCGCTGCGAATCTAATGATCCGTCAAGCACTTGGACTTGTTCTTCCGTAGACACCCTGATGTACGCGCCAACGTTAAGCTGCATCTCTTAGATTTCCTTTTTTCGGCTTACTATGTCGTTGTGTTGCAAGCCCGATGAAATACGCAACCAGCTCATAGGATTCGTCCAATCGTTTTCGTTCCTCGTCTGTTCTCGCCGGAATTGGAGTCAATTCCACGGAAAGTTCCTTGCCGTCTTTTCCAAGACGGAAGTCTTTGCGAGGTCTGGCCATAGGTGATCGCCTTTTGAGAACGTAAATTCATGTTCGATACCTCCTCAAAAGTTCGATCAAAGACTTTGCCTGCTTACGCGGAAGTGAATTCAAGGCCCGTAAAAGCATCTGCGCGAGCTTGCTGGAGTTCCGTAGGCCCAGCTCAATATTGGAAACGGCGTTGTAGCCGGATAGCCCCAACAACTCCGCCATTTCCTCGCGACTCAGCTCAAGGCGTTCGCGCACTGCCCGAAATTCATCGCCGTTCATCAAGCGTCTCCATTGCCAGTGTTCTGCGCTCCCTCTGCAAAAACTACATCATTGATGTAGTTTTTTGTCAATGGTTTTTTGGGCGCCTTCCGGCTTGATGCGTCCACGCCGATGCATTGCTTGAGGGCCGCACTCAGACTTGCAGGCAACTTACCGTCTTCCTTGCCACGCCGTAAAATGGATTCCAGAAGCGCGAATTCGTTGAAGTGATCTTGACGGACGGCATTGATTAAATCGGCATTACAATCTTCTGCGAATCGCTTGAGCGCCCAGCTTGCCAGATCCTGCCGATTCACTTTGCCCGCCGCAAACCCATCATTAATTCGCTCCAATACCTCTGCCATTCGCAATTCGGCTTCCTTGCTAATCGTAATTTTCACTATTTCATCTTGGATCTTTTTCTGTTCCGTATTCTCTCTTACTTTATTTTTTAAAATATTTTCTTCATTCATAAAACTTCCTTTACCACCACCACCCATGTCTTTGACCCCTGCTGCTGACCCCTTCCCCATAACATCGTGGCGGGGGAGGG
>JAYTRM010000266.1:0-16379 GCA_043746165.1 Bdellovibrionales bacterium
CTCACCCGGACTTAGTCTGACGTACGCCATTTCTCACCCTTGAGATAGCGTATATCACATTTGGCTGACTGGGTACGCTTTTCCGATAAGCATGAAAAACTGAAATGAAACTAACCGCAAAAGCGGTAAAACCTGTTTTCATTGATTACTTCCTCCAATTTCTAGTAGAGAAAGCAAGATCGGGACTCGATTCTCACCAGTACGGGGCATCCACTCGAATATCGCCGTGAACGTAAGTCTGACAGCTGATTCGTTCATCCGCCGCAAGTTCGTGGCGCGCTCGCAGAAACTTCTCGGTTTCGTTTTCCGGGCTTAAGTTTTCGCGGCCCTCGAGCACACGAATGCGGCACTTGGCGCAGACGCCGTCGCCTCCGCACGATGAAGCGACTGGCCGGCCTCCGGCCAGAAGCGCTTGCATGAGCGATTGGTCAGGGGATGACGGGATCGCAGGCCGAGGTTTGCGAAAACTGATCTGGGGAGGTCCTTGCGCCATCCGTCAATGCTACCAGCCGCGGCGCCCAGGTGCCACTGTTTGTCTTTACCAAACTCATTGGCTAGTATGCATCACCTAATAAGGGGGCCCTATGAGCCAGGATCGCAAAGTTGAAAAGGTCATTATTATCGGTTCCGGCCCGGCCGGTTATACAGCCGCAATCTACACGTCGCGAGCCTTACTTTCGCCGTTGATGTTTGAGGGTGAGAATTCGGGCGGACAGTTGATGATCACCAGTGATGTCGAGAATTTCCCGGGTTTCCCCGAAGCCGTGACGGGTCCGGATTTAATGGGACACATGCGCAAGCAGGCCGAGCGTTTCGGAACGCGCTTTGAAACCCGCAACGTGACTCGCGTCGATTTGAAATCGCGACCGTTTAAAGTTTGGGATGGCGACAAAGAATACCAAGCCCATTCGTTGATCATTTCGACGGGTGCAAGTGCAAAGTACTTGGGGCTTCCTTCTGAAAAAGCCTTCTACAACAAGGGCGTGTCGGCGTGCGCGACATGCGACGGAGCGTTCTTTCGCAATATGGAAGTTGCAGTCGTCGGCGGCGGGGATACCGCAATGGAAGAGGCCAATTTTCTCACTCGCTTTGCAACGAAGGTGCACATCCTGCACCGCCGCGATCAATTTCGGGCTTCAAAGATCATGGTCGAAAAAACACTTAAGAATCCCAAGATCAAAGTCCATTGGAATACAGAAGTAACTGAAATTCGCGGTGAGCAGTTTGTCACTGGCTTAAAGCTCCGCGATACCCAGACCAAGGCTGAACGGGATCTCACCATATCAGGATTTTTCCTAGCCATAGGTCATAAACCGACGACTGAACTCTTTAACGGCGTGCTGGATCTCGATGAAACCGGTTATATTAAGACAAAACCGCATTCGAGTTACACCTCGATCGATGGAGTGTTCGCGGCCGGTGATGTGCAAGATCACGTTTATCGCCAAGCCATAACGGCTGCAGGTTCTGGGTGTATGGCTGCTATCGATGCGGAAAGATGGCTTGAAACGAAAGGGCTTTGATCCTATGTCCAAACCACGCATCAATACTAAAGATCTCGTCACTAAAATCGAAAAGATCACCAAAGAGCGAATGACGAAAGAGAGCGTGGTCGACCTCGGTTCTTTCCGCGACCTCAAGAAAAAGGAAACTCCGCGCACAATCCTCGTCATCGAAGACGACGAGACTATGCGCAGCGCCTTAAAGCGCATTTTCGAAGCTGAGGGTATGTACGTGAAAACGGCGGCTGATGGCACTCAGCTCACCGTGGTTCTCGACGACAATCCAATTGATTTAATTATCCTCGATATCGGACTTCCTTGGATCAACGGCCTTGAGCTTGCGAAACTCCTCAAAGAGCACGCAGACCTTAAACATATTCCATTGATTTTTGTGAGCGGCAAGACCAGCGAGTTTGATGTCAAGCGCGGTTTCGAAGCCGGCGCCGATGATTACATTAAGAAGCCCTTCGACATTGATAAGATGAAGAAGACTGTGAATACGTTACTGAAGTTAAACAAATGAGAGTACCCGGTTCCCTTTGCAGAAGCGGTGCGCCATTTGCTGCGAGAAGAGCGGTATCAGGCCCGGATACAAGATGTCGTATGCTCTGGACGCGTCACATGCAAATTTGGGCATACCGATTTGCAATCATTGATCATATCTGGGCAGCGTGGGTGAAAGTGGCAACCGGTGGGCGGATTGATCGGGCTCGGCACGTCGCCTTTGAGGATAATGCGTTGGTCTTTGCCGTGCGGATCTGGCACCGGAATGGCCGATAAGAGCGCGCGGGTGTACGGGTGTGTGGGATGGCGATACAACTCTTCGCTTTCGGCGAGTTCAACGACTTTTCCGAGGTACATGACGGCGACGCGGTTCGAGATATGCTCGACCACTTTCAAATCATGGGCGATGAAGAGGTAGGTCAGTCCTAATTTCTGCTGAAGATCCATGAGCAAGTTGATCACTTGCGCCTGAATTGAAACATCGAGCGCTGAAACCGGCTCGTCGCAAACGATGAAGCTCGGGTCGACCGCAAGCGCCCGGGCGATGCCGATTCGCTGGCGTTGACCGCCGGAGAATTCATGCGGATAGCGGTTGATGTGCTCGGGTCGAAGGCCGACGAGCTCAATGAGCTGCTTCACGCGATCCATGCGGTCACTGCGTGAATCAAAAAGGCGGTGAATCTCCAGCGGCTCGGCGATGATTGAACCCACTGTCATGCGCGGATTGAGACTGGCATAAGGATCCTGGAAAATAATCTGCATCGTGCGTCGGAGCGCACGCAATTCTTCGCCGGCGAGATTGGTGACGTCGCGGCCGTTTAAGAAAATTTGCCCCGAGGTCGGCTCGATCAGGCGAATGATGCAGCGGCCGAGGGTCGATTTTCCGCAACCCGATTCTCCGACGAGACCGAGTGTCTCGCCCTTCTTGATGGTCAGCGAAACTCCCTGCACGGCTTTGACGCTTGCGACTTCGCGCGAGAGCAGGCCGCCCTTGATGGGAAAACTCTTGGTGATGTCTTTGATTTCAAGAAATGGAGATTCCACCATTGCTCCTTAAGCTCGCACGGTCGGTTCTTGAACCGACTGCCGAGCTTCTTTGACGGGGTGAATGCATGCGGCGTAGTGATTGGGCGCCTGCTGCATGAGATCTGGCTGCTTCAGTCGGCAATCTTCTTGAACTGCGCGGCAGCGGTCACTGAAGCGGCAGCCGGGGGGAAGATTGAACATGCTCGGCACCAAGCCTTTGATTGTCTCGAGGCGCTCTTTGCGATGACCCGTTTCGAAGTGCGGAATCGAGTCGAGCAAACCCTTGGTGTATTGATGCTTCGGTCGGTAGAAAATGTCTTCGACAGTTCCGTACTCAACGATTTTTCCGGCATACATGACGGCGACTTGGTCGCAGGTTTCGGCGACAACGCCGAGATCATGGGTGATCAAAATCATCGACGCGCCAAACTCGCGCTGCAGCCTTCGCACGAGTTCAAGAATCTGCGCCTGGATCGTCACGTCCAACGCTGTCGTCGGCTCATCGGCGATCAGAAGTTGCGGATTGCAGCTCAAAGCCATGGCAATCATCACGCGTTGGCGCATTCCACCCGAGAGCTGGTGAGGGTAATCGTCAACGCGCTTTGCAGCCTCGGGAATATTGACGAGGTTGAGCATCTCGATGGTCTTGGCACGAACTTGTTGCTTGGTGAGACCTTTTTGATGAAGAGCAATAGCCTCGGAGATTTGATTGCCGATCGTGAACACGGGATTGAGCGACGTCATGGGTTCTTGAAAAATCATTGCGATTTCGTTGCCGCGAATTTGCCGCATCTGTTCTTCGGAAATTTTCAGCAAATTGATAGGGCTGGTTTTTTCTCCAGCGCGCTCGGGATAGAAGGTAATTTCGCCGCCGACGATTTTTCCAGGTGGTGTCGGGATTAAGCGCATGATCGAGAGCGATGTCACAGATTTTCCGCAGCCCGATTCGCCGACGATGCCGAGAGTTTTACCTTTTTCAAGCGTGAAGCTGATGTCATCGACCGCTAGGAATTCACCGTCGTCGGTTTTGAAACCAGTCTTGAGGTTTTTAACTTCTAAAAGCAGACCCACGCCTTGTCCTCTCGCTTAATCGATTGGGGCACACCTTATACCCTAAAAAACATGAAATCTTCAAGAATTGCTGACAGATCGCTACTTGTTCTTAAGTTTGGGGTCCAGCGACTCCCTAAGTGCGTCATTAAACAGGTTAAAAGCTAAAACCAGCACAAACATGAACACGGTTGCGGCCAGCATATTTCCCCAAAAAGGGCGGGAAAGTTCAAGTTTGGCGTCATCGAGCATGATTCCCCAAGACGGCGTGCTTGGGTCAACACCGACCCCGAGATAGCTCAAGATCACTTCAAATTTGATGGCTGAAACGAAGCCGAGGCCAAATTGGACAAATGCGAGGTGAGTCACGTTCGGCAGTATATGGTGGAAAATCTTACGAAAATTGGAGCAACCGATCATTTCGGCCGCGAGCACGTAATCGCGATCCTTGTGCTTCATAAATTCACCGCGGATGAGGCGAGCGAGCGTCACCCAACTGGTGACGCCAACCGCGATGTACACGTTGATCAGGCCGCGTCCCAAGATTAGCGTCAGCGACGGAATCAAAAGAATGTAGGGGATGGAATCAACCACCGTGTAGATCCACACGACGAAAGCGTCAATCGCGCCGCCGTAATAGCCCGCTACCGCCCCGAGAAATGTACCGATCACAAGCGAGATGCCCGATGAAATGAGACCAACCGAAAGTGCGGTGACAGTTCCGTGGATGGCTCGGCCAAGGATGTCGCGGCCTTGGATGTCGGTGCCGAACGGATGCTGAAGTGAAAACGGCAGGTACTGATCGCCGACAGATTGGCCGACATCGGGATACAAAACGCCGGCCCAGGCGAGAAGGGCCACGACCACATAGCCTGCGATGATTAAAAAGCTTGCGACTGCCACCCGGTCGCGCTTAAGACGTCGAAAACTGTCCCACCAGAGTGAGGTTCGAGTGTTGGGCGTGAGTGTCGCGATATCGGCCGCAGCAATGGTTGCCATCTCTCAGCCAAGCCTGACACGCGGATCGACCGCGCTGTAAAGGATGTCGGAGATGAGGTTAAAAATCATGTAGGTGATCGAAACAATGACCGTCATTGCTTTGATCACCGGAAGATCTGAGGAGTTCAAGGCCGAAACCAACATTCCGCCGAGGCCTGGAATACCGAAGAAATTTTCGATCAAGACCGATCCAGTGATGAGAAACGGAACCTCGATCACCACCAACGTCACGATCGGGATCATCGCGTTTTTCAAAATATGTTTGCTGTAGATCGCAAGGTTGGTGAGCCCCTTGGCGCGCGCCGTGCGCACGTAATCTTGGTAACACTCATCGAGCACGACCGAGCGGTAAACTAAAATGTCTGCGCCGAGCAAAAGGACAAACAGTATTATCCATGGCAGCGCTAAATACTGCCACCTTCCGGCCCAGGTCGGATCCCAACCTGAGATTGGAAACCAGCCCAGCTGATAAGCTAGAATGTTTTGTAATCCCAAAATATAAACAAGCGAGCTGACACTGAGAAGGCCGAGACAGCAGACGACGATTCCCTTATCGAAAATCGTGCCGCGAAAGTAGCTCGCGATCATTGCCAAAAATACGCTAAATACCACGGATGCCAAAAAGGGTGGCGCCGTCAGACAAAGGGTGGCGCTCATTCCGCTGTCAATCATCGATGAGATGGTTTGTTTGGTCGACCAACTACGACCGAAATCGAGCGTTAGAACTTGTTTAATGAAAAAAAGATATTGCTGCGGAAGCGATCGATCGAGACCCAGTTCCGCTTTGACGACTTCGACCTGGTCCACGGTGGCGTGGCGTCCCGCAAACTGTGACGCCGGATCTTTGACCAAGACGTTGAAAAGCAGAAATGTCAGCAGCGTCACACCAAATAGAGTGGGAATCATAAACAGCGTGCGGCGAACGATGTAGCTAAGAATACCTTACTCCCTAAAGTTCAGGCTTAAGCTCGGCGCGTTTTTTTGGAGCAACGCGCATGTATTTGAATACATCGGGCGCCATTTCGTTCCACTTAAAGTTTCTCAGCCAACCGTGGTAGAGGCGATAGTACTTTCGCGTCAGGTTGAAAATCCAAGGCGATTCTTCAACCGTAATGTCGCGCATTTTTTTATAGAGTTCGTCGCGTTCGACGCCAGGAGGAAGATTGAGTGCCTTTTCATAAAGAGCGTCGAACTCTGCATTTACGAAATCTGAGTCGTTCGGGCCTGGGCTTACATTTTTTGAATAGAACAGTTGCAAGAAATTCTGTGCATCCGGGTAATCAGCGCCCCAAGCAAGACCAAAGAGCTGCGCCTGGCCGTTTTTAATTTTTTCTTGGAACTGCGGCCAGGTGCTGGCAGAGATCTTGGCTTTGACACCAATTGCAGCCCACGATTGCACGAAAAACTCACCCTGTTGTCGACTGTTCGAGTCCGACAGCATGTCCAAGGTAAATTCAGGTAAGCCTTTTCCGTCAGGAAAACCCGCCTTCGTCAGCGCTTCTTTAGCCCTAGTGATGCTAAACTGCGCCCAGGGATTGCGGTAGCCAGGATCAAAACCGTCGAGCCCCGGTGGAATTGGGCTTTGCGCCGCGATCGCCTGGCCAAACCAGAATTTTTTAATTTCGGCCTCGCGATCGATTGCCAGTGAAAGCGCATGACGAAGATCTTTGTTTTTGCCGAGGATTGGATCCTTCATGTTGAAGGCGATGTAAGTCACTTCGACGGCGATGCTGGCGTCGAGCATCACCCCCTTAGAGGCCAAATCTGGAAGAACTTTGTCATCTTTGATCGCCGAATCAAAATTATCCTTCGGAACTTCGGCGTAATCGAAATTGCCTTTTTTAAAATTCTGCCAACGTGGCTGATCTTCAGGCAATTCAGTGAACGTCAGCTGATCGGCAAAAGGCAATGATTTACCCGCGTCGGCGAGGTAACCGGCGCCGCGGTCGCCAAACTCGCCTTCGCTGGGATAAGTTTCACCGCGCCAAGTGGGATTTTTCTTTAAAGTGATTTTCGAATTGCGAATCCAGTCAGTCGGTTTTTCAAGCATGTACGGACCCGTACCGACCGGGTTGTTGAGAAATTCTTTGCCGTAGGTCTCGATCGCTTCTTTCGGAACGACAGAAGCAAATGTCATGGCGAGCACGTATTGAAGTTGGTAGTAAGGTTTGGTGAGCTTGATCACCAAAGTGTATTTATCGGGTGCCTGCAGGCCCTCAATCGGCGTGGTGTAGTCGGCCTTTTTTGCCTTAACCGCATCGGCCCACGCATTGATGCCCTTGACCTTGCCATCAAAGATCCAAAATCCATCGCTGGCGTTTGCCGGGTCGGCGAGGCGTTTAAAGCTGTAGATGAAGTCGTCGGCGGTAATCTCACGACCTTTGCCGCCGATGAAGCATTTGTTGTCGTGAAACTTAACGCCCTTTTTAATTTTGAACGTGTAGGTGAGGCCACCGTCGGTCACTTCAGGCATGCCGTCGGCAAGCGCCGGCTGCAAACTATAGGGCCGCTTTAAGTAATGATACTCAAGCAATCCCTCAAACAGGTTGGCGATAACGGTCGTCGAGTAAAGATCGTTCGAATTTATCGGATCAAGCCCTTTCACGTTGGCTTTTAAAACAACGTTGAGACTGTTATCCGAATCGGAAACTTTTTTCGTACATCCAGTAAAAGAGAGAAAGATAGGGACCAAAAGCAAAACAAGCAATCGCCTCGAAATCATAGACGATTGATCAAACCGAAAAAAATCCAGCATTTACTACCCCTCTTCACTGCTCCGAAGAAATAATGTCACTCCGCGAAATTGTCAAACCACTAGCATCAGTGGTGTTCGCTCGGATCCTGTGGGGGCCACAACTCGCGCCAGTTCACAAACTGAGTGCCGCTGACCGCAGCGCCCTCGCTCGCAACTTGAGCGATCACGCGATAACCGAGACGAACATTCTCCAGTGCCGTCTCGGCGAGAACTTTTCCGCAAGCCTCAACGACTGAGGCGGCATCGATGTGGTGATAACTGTAAACATCGGCGGGGCGACCACAACGCGAGTGTTTGCGAACGGCGAGCGATTCGTGGCGAACGCCGACAATCGAGCCCAGGTTGTCGAGTAATCCAGCTTCGCCGTCGTGCACGCTGACCATCGGAACGCGTCGGCCCGCGAGGGTCAGAATTTCTGAGCTTGCGAGCTCTGAACCTGTCGGCTGTAAAACCAACGATCCGTCGATGCCCAGGCGCTCACGCAGCAACTTATAGCCGTCATTGTGAGCGTGGACTCCGCACAGCAGATCGGGGCTGGTCACGATGATGACGTTGGCGTAAATGCCGCGTTTCAAAAGATCGTCCGAGGCTTTGATCGCTTCGGTCCCGAGAGAGCCCATCGCGAAGATATTCACGACGTTATCGCCGGGCTCGTAACCCGCGTAACCACGGTAATCGATGAGGTAGTAGCTTCCTGCCAAGGTGTCTTGGCGAATTTGTTCAAAAATCTCGGCTTCTTCGAGGTTTTCTACTGTCGATTCATCAACGGCTCCGGCGATCGTCATACCTGACGGCTGGAGAAGTTGTGAGCGATCGCGTTTGAAGCGCACTTGGCGGCGTAGATAGTGGGCGAACATTTTCTGCTCCACTCCACGGGTTACTCCGCGAATCAAAACACCGCTGCGGCCTTCGTTTTCGCCACTCATGTGCAGGCGAATCGATTCGCACAAAATCCAATCGAGTTCTTGGCAGAAAAAAGGCTCCCAAACAATTTGGTTGGGAATTTGAATATCGGATTTCCATCCGTGTTGTGCACCCTCAGGCGAAAGCGTCACTCCGGCAGGTGTACCGACGAGAATGAAACTTGATTTCCAGTAGAGGTCATAAAAGAACTGATCATGGGCGCGCTTGATGAAGAAGTCGTAGACCGTCATGAGAGGCAGAATCGGAATGCCAAGAATATCGCGCATTTTTCCATACGAACCAACGCAGGACATGACGTTGCCTTCGGCAATTTCAAAGCGCAGGAACCGATCAGATTTCTCTTCACCGGGCACGAGGTCGGGCGTTTTCTTGTCCTTGACGCCGAGGTCGATTTCCCAGTCAGGTGTTACGGCGACACCGAAGATTTTTCCATCCATCGCCGGATTCAGATTGGTCGAAGTGCCGACGTCAGGAGCCATCGAGACGAGCATTTCGCCAGGAACCCGGAAGGCACGCTCTTCCGGCGCAAGCTCTCCGGTGCTATTGGCGATTCGCGTGAGTTTTGCCGTGCACTGGCCTAACATCCACTGGGTGTGAGGGTAACTCGCCATTTTCAAATTGATTCCCATCGAAGTCGGGAGTTCACCGGTTTCATGATAGCGTTTTGAGAAAAATTCGCGATTGCGGTCGCGAAGTGCATAATGTTCGTTAATTTCCGAGTACAGCTCGTTGCCTCGGGCCGTGAGGAATTTCTCTTCTTCGCTTCCTTTGTCGAAGTTGGCAAAGAGGCGGTCGTCGGGCAACTTCTGAGCTTTCTGGAGCTCTTTCATCTCATCTTCGGCGGGAAGTGCTGAGTGGTTTCCAGGAGCAGCCGCGATTTTGAGTCCCCAGCCTTTGAGCGTGTGGGCGATAATCAACGTCGGTTTACGCGTGCTTTCCTTGCTCTTGAGCATCGCTTCGGTGAGCGAAACGATATCGTGGCCGCCGAGATCGCGTAACCCGAGGTAGAGATCTTCGTTGCTGACCGAACTTAAGAATTTTTTGAGATTCGGATGTGCCTTTTCGAGACCCTTCTTGAGTTGAGCCATGTCTTTAACGAGGAGCAGCGCTTGGAGTTCGTAATCCTGTAAATCATCTTCGAGGAATTTTTTAAATTGTGCGCCGTCGGCCTTGGCAAAGAGCTCGAAGCGTTTTTTTCCGTGTCGCACTTGAATGACTTCCCAGCCGTTAGCAGTCATGGTGCGCTCGATCCGTTTGTCGTCGGTACCGTTCATAATTTCTTTGTTGGTGATCCGGTGGCCGTCGAGAGATTGGCGGTTGTAGTCGACGATCCAAGTGAGGTTGCCGATTTCGCGCTCAGCAAAATCCGGCACGGCTTCGTAAAGTGATCCCTCGCGGAATTCAGAATCGCCGATAATTGCCCAAAAATGTGCATCGGGAACTTCGTAGCCATGGTCTTTTGCAAAACGATAAGCATGCGCGAGGTAACCCAAGTTCACGGGCGGAATGCCGACTGTTCCAGTCGGTAAGAACCCGTGATGATCTGGATCATACGCCGAGTGGTAAGATTGAAACACGGCTTCGCCTCGCAACGGAAAGTGACGGAGGCCGAGCATCGCTTGGTTGGCCTCTTCCTGGGAGAAGCGCGTGCGGTCTTCGTGCATGAGCAGATTAAGCAGGTAATTCCAAGTGTGATCGACAGGCGCCGCATGTGGCTTGTTGGCGATGAAGTCGAAGCCTGATTTTACAAACAGCGAGAGTGCGCCCGTAATGTGCAAAGCGCTCGAGCACGCGGCCGGGTGGCCGCCGACTTTGGGATCGCCCTTTTCCTTATCGTCGCGGTGGTTGGCGAGATAAATCATCTGGGTTGTCATATAATGAACTCGGCGACAGATGCGATCGAGGCGGGCGCGGTCGTACTGCGGTGGTTGGCTGCTCTTCTTTTTTTTCACTTCATCATCCTGTCTGGTCCCGCCACGCAGGCGGGCTCCAAGGTACAAGATCTAGCACGGCTGAAATGCTGATGAGTATCCCTTTTTCGGGCCTGCAGGCCGCAGCTCAAGGGGGGCGTTCAGGACTTGGCACTAGGACTTGGCGTCAGGGATTTGCTGGTCCGTCTGGATGGTGGCCGAAGCCTCCGATTGAAAGGTCGATTTTGGAAGTCCAGAAGGCCTGCGAATCTGACCACGAGGTACTTGCGGCAAGGTGCCGAAGCGATCTCACCCCATTCTTTGTCAAAAGCTGAGGATAGTGAGTCTCGCTGTCTTGCGTTACCGGTATGAGCCGATGGATCTGGGAATCAGTTTCACGGAGCGAGTCTTCAAGGCGTGCCCACTGTTTTTGGTCTAAGTGTCGTTCACCGAGGACAAAGACGTACGCAGGATTTTCGGTGAGTTCGAGTCCCGCTTTGACGCTAGAAAAAACGTCGCCTTCAAAATTCGGGTCAAAAATGATTTCGATGCGTTCGATTTCCCGTGTTGAGCCGAGAAGATCGTCGCCATCGGGACCGAGGATGGCGATCGGAGTTTTCCCTTGCGAGCAAAGAGTCGCAACGAGCTGGTCAAACTCAGCGATGTTTCCTTGAACTCGGCCAGCTGTGATGATGATGGCGTTGTGTGCGAGCATCTTAGGCCTCGAGAATAAAGTCCCAGCGGATCTTAATGGTTCCATCGGGGTCGGCAATTCCATGCGGCGGATTTGGAAACGGTGCTGCGGCCCGAAACGCTTCAACTGCGGCGTCATCGAGATCATTCACGCCACTCGGACCAACGATCTGCACGCGCACTAACGTTCCGGTATTGTCGAGAATGATGACAACTTTGGTGATGCGGTCCGCACTCGAGGCGATGGTTCGACCTTGCCGAACGATTTTTTCCATCTTCTCTTTGATTTTGGGTTCCCAATACTGGCGGAGTTTGTCTTTGATGCGGTTGTAGTAGGAATAATAAACGAACTCGCGCGTTGAGAGCAGCGTCTGCATTCCCGTTTTCACGTCCTTGAGATGGTCATCGCTCGTGCTCGGTCCGTCGCCGCCGCCTTGGGCCACGCTATCGGTATCGTCAGGCGGGGGCTGCGGTTTGAAACTCGGTACGAGGTCCTTCAGCGTCGGATGTCTCTTAGTTGGGACACCGTCGTCGGCAGTTAAGATTTCGCTCGGCTTTTCAGATTTTTGCGAAACGACTTGATCCTCTTTGCCCTCGACACCTTTTTGGTCGTCGACTTTACCGGTGTGGCGCTCAGGAGTTTTCGCGCCGCTTGCACCATCTGTATTGCGAAATTTGCCCTGCAGATCGGCCTGCGACTGTTGAACAACCGTTTGATTGTGGCGCGAGAGGAACTTCGTTTCCTTCGGGGTCTCGTCGTTGATCGCTTTTTCATCCTGATCGACGATTTGGCCGTCTGGCTCTTTCATCTTTTGCAACTGTTTGAGAAGCTGATCGGGATCAATCAGCTCCACTTCGCTCACGCGTTTATGCTCGGCTATTTTGAAGCTTGCAAAGCGCGGCGAAAGCAAGAGAACGAGTGCGGCAAAGCCGTGAAAAAGAAAGGAGAGCAAAAATGCGGCACTCGCCAGATAGCGACGCTTGCAAGATGACTTTTCAGTCATCTTGGCAAAAGGACCTTTTTGCTTTTTAAAACTCTTTTTCCAGTCGAACTTCACGCTTCACCTTTCTCGGTGTTGCCTTCATTCCCATAAGCTTAAGATCGGTAAGATCCGCTCTGGTATTGAGTTATTTTCATACGTTGAGAAAGTTTTGCGGGGCCTGAAAAGGACTAGAAATTTCTTCGTCTCTCCAAGGCTGGCCTTTAGCCGAGTGGCTTTCTCGACTGGACTCGACACAGATTGGTTTTTTTCATTGGCCCGAGCCAAGGTGTTACATACAATAGGATGATGAAGCTCGAGGTTACCTGCATCACCGATGTCGGCCTGCGCCGCGAAAATAACCAGGATTTTTTTCTTTTCGAAGAATTTGCTGAAAATCTTGGAATTTACGTTGTCGCCGACGGCATGGGTGGACACAGCGGCGGCGAAGTGGCGTCACGCTTGGCAGCCGAAACGGTTGTTCAGGTGGTTCGCGATTTTTCAAAAAAAGAGGGCAGCCGCAAGCCACATCCGCGAACAATTTTGACCACCGCTTACGAGACGGCCAGTCAGCGCGTTTTTGATACGAGCAAAAAACCCGGCGCAGGACTCGAGGGAATGGGCACGACCTTAGTCGCAGCTTTTTTCAATGGGACCACGATCTTTATCGCCAACGTCGGGGACTCCAGGGGCTATCTTTTTCGCGACAATAAGCTCTGGCAGTTGACCGAGGATCATTCCCTCGTCAACGAACAGCTCCGAGCAGGGCTCATCACGGATGAAGAAGTCGGGCGTTTTATCGGTAAGAATGTGATTACCCGTTCGGTTGGGTTTGAGGCCGAGGTCTCGGTCGACGTGATCGAGCGTGAGGTCCAGGCCGGGGATGTCTACCTGTTTTGCTCAGACGGGCTCAGTGGTCTGGTCGAGGACGAACGTATTTCAGAGATTTTAAGGGGAAATAAGCCATCTGAGGCTGTGGCCAAATGCGTCGAAGAGGCCAAGCGAAATGGCGGAGACGACAATGTGACGGTCATGGTTCTTCATGCTAAGTCTCTATAAGGATAAGGCCTATTTTACATTTGACGCGATTAGCTGCTCTTAGTAAAATTTTGGGAGTAAAATTTGCAGGTCGAATTTGCAGGTCGAATTGAGCCGCAGTTAATGAGAGTTGGCGATTAATTGGTCACTTATTCACGTTTTTTGCATGTTCTGCCGATAGTTTAAAACAAGACACTAATGGATTTTCGACGTTTTGAAGAGTTCGAAGAGTTCGAAGAGTTTGAAGAGATCGGTGTCGAGGGCGCTCTGACGAGGAGTCACATTTGGATAAAAAAACCGTAACCTTCCTTATGGTGAGCAATCGTAAAGGTGTTACGAAGCGAGTCGTTGTTTCTTCGGCATGGCTCAAAGCGGGATTGGGTCTCGTCATCGTCTTTGCGATTGTCGCTTCGGCTTGCGTTGTGGATTACCTGGGCTTGCTCGCCCAATCGATTGAGAACAAACGGCTACGTACTGAGAACCAGCAACTCAAACAACAGTTTCAGGTCGTTGAGGGTAAGCTCAACTCGTTGGAATCAGGGCTCGAGCGTCTCAAAGGCCTGGTCACTAAAGTTCGGTTGATCACCAATATAGACACTGAAGACCGCACGCTGAAACTTGCGATCGGTCCGCTGCCGCGCACCGGGCAAAGCGTTGCCGAAGCGGTGGGTAATTCGGGCGGCGAAACGCGGGGTCCAGCGTCTGTTGGCGGCGCCCATATGCCAAACGGCGAAGAACACGATGGCGTTTTCTACCAAAAACCTCCGGTTGACGAACTTGATGGCGAGTTAGCGGTTGAAGGTCAGCGCGACTATGCCTCGCTCGCGATTCGTATCGATCAAGTCGTTCACGAAACAACGATGCATGAGCAAGGGGTCGTCGAACTTTGGGAGAGCCTTTCAGAGCATCAAAGCCTGCTGTCGGCCACTCCCACGATCCGTCCGGCTCGCGGCTGGTTCACTTCAAAATTTGGTTACCGCATTTCGCCGTTCACGAACCGGCCCGTCATGCACAATGGTTTGGATATCGCGGCTCCGCCGGGATCCCCAATCATGGCACCAGCCGACGGTGTCGTCAGCTTTGCCGGATATGATGCAGGATATGGAAAATTGGTTTCCATCGACCACGGCTATGGCGTGGTTACCCGCTACGGTCACACTTCGCAAATCTTCGTTGAAGTCGGTCAACACGTGAAGCGCCGCGACGTTATTGCCGCCGTTGGCACCACCGGCCGTTCGACAGGACCCCACGTTCACTACGAAGTCCGGGTCAACAATGTGCCCGTCGATCCGCAGAACTACCTTCTCGACGAATAAGTGTCGATAGCAGCGACTTGTTGCAGCTGCTGAAGCGTGGCTTTCGGTTTGAACCGAAGCTTTGAAAGACTGCTTTTTTAAGCTTGAGATTCCACGGCATAAAAAAACCCACAAGTTTTAGCTTGTGGGTTTTTTTTGAATCGAGGCTCCTTAAAAGGAGCCGTAAAAATCTTAACGTTTCGAGTATTGGAAGCGACGACGAGCGCCAGCTCTTCCGTACTTTTTACGTTCGACCATCCGCGGGTCACGAGTGAGAAAGCCGGCTTTTTTCAGCAGGCCGCGATTGGCTTCGTCGATGGCGACGAGCGCGCGCGAAATTCCGTGGCGGATTGCACCGGCTTGGCCAGATTCACCACCACCGGACACTGTCACATAAGCGTCAAATTTACCTTGTCCCGCCACGATCGTGAACGGTTGCAAAATGACCATTCGTGAGGTCGGCTTCGAGAGATAGCCATCAGCGGGTTTGCCGTTGATGGTGATTTTTCCATTTCCCGGTTTCAGGAAAACGCGAGCTGCTGCTGTTTTTCTTCTGCCGGTTGCGTAAAAAAACTTTTGTTGAGCCATGTGGGCTTTGTCTCCGTTACTGTTTCAGAAATTTCAGCGAAAGCGTCTGCGGTTTTTGAGCCGCGTGGGGGTGGTTCGGACCCTTGTACGTTTTCAGTTTGTTGATCAAGGTTTTCGAGAGCTTGTTTTTCGGGAGCATGCCCGAAATCGCTTCACGCAAAATGAAGTCAGAATCATGCTCCATTTGCTCCGTATAATTACGAGACTTGAGAGAGCCGAAGAAGCGCGAGTGGCGATAATAATGCTTCTCGACTTCTTTTTTTCCGGTCGTCACGATTTTTTCGGCGTTGACGATGATCACGAAGTCGCCCGTGTCTTGGTTCGGAGTAAATTGCGGCTTGTGTTTGCCGCGAATGACTTGCGCCACTTCCGAAGCTAAACGGCCGAGATTTTTTCCGGCTGCGTCTACGATCCACCATTGTCTATCGACTTCTTCTTTTGCTGCATTCCATGTTCTCATGAACAGATTCCTTGCTTCATCAAATTAACAGTCGGCAAAATACCGAATAGGACCCGACTTGGTTGAAACGGAGTTCAATGTTCTAAAGCCGACGGCACTTGTTGTCAATGGATTCAGGGTAATTGACTTGGCAAAGAAAGAGTCCCCGGGCGGGCGCAGTCGGTCCGGCCTTTCGCCGATCGCGAAGATCGAGGATTTCACGGACTTTCGTCGCCGGCAATCCGTCTTGGTTGAGGTCAATCAGTGTGCCGACAATATTGCGGACCATCTGCTTGAGAAAGCCTTCGCCGCGGATGGTGAATTCGAGGGTGTCGTCGTCGGCCTTGGCCCAGGACGCTTCCAGCACGTTTCGAATGCTGGTGAGAGTCTGGCTACCAGCCCCTTGAAAGCTCTTAAAATCTTGGTTTCCCAAGACAAATTGCGAAGCTTCGTTGAGAAAATCGAGATCGAGAGGATAGCGAACCCAATAACAGTAGCGGGCCCTGAGGGCGCTGGGGATAACCCGGTTGAGAACCCGGTATTTATAAATTTTGTCGGTCGCGCAAGCAATCGCATGAAAATCGCCCGGCGCTTGGAAAAGCTCCTCCACCACAATGCTGTCTGGCGTCATGGACTGGATGGCATAGCGCAGATCAAACAGCTTTGGATCGCGTGG
>JAYTRM010000267.1:0-11004 GCA_043746165.1 Bdellovibrionales bacterium
GTGTTCCCTAGATCGCCGGTTGGCATCGCTGATGGACATTTCAGCTAAACATGTTAAGGAAAGTTGACACAAAACGAAGCGTCGTACGAGCAAAATAGCGCAAGCCGGCTCGCGGAGGAGCGGTGGCCGGTAACGGCCACTTTCAATTGATGCCAGAAATGATGCCAGAAATGATGCCAGAAATAATTTTGATCGCTTCTCTGCCCTGGACTTATTTTCACCGCAGTCTCGGCGTCTATCAGCTCGCGACGAGATTGCGGGCGGACAGTTTCAATGTTCAGGTAATCGACTGTGCTACGCACTGGAAGCACGAAGAATGGCGCGCCTTAATCCAACGCTTCGTCTCTTCGTCGACTCTCGCGGTTGGCATAAGTTCGACGTTCTACGGACGCGGAGAGTTTTACGGACCAGAACTAAGCCTGCCGCTGCCGGTTAAAAGCGAGACTCTATTTCAGCTGATGCAATGGACTTCCGAAATCAATCCGCAAGTTGAGTGGGTAGTAGGCGGGGCCAACGCCCAAATGGCACAGAGCGCACTTCACGGGGTCTTCGATAGGGTCTTTGTTGGATATTCGGATCAGCAGTTTGTCGATTATGCCCGCGAGTTAAAAGGCAAGGGTCGAACCGGCGTTAGTCGGCGAGTTTATGACTACGACCCGCGCGGGGAAGGTTTTGACTTTCAAAATTCAGAAAATCACTTTCACGAGAGCGATCGGATTCTGCCGCGCGAAGCCTCAATGACTGAGCTTAGCCGCGGCTGCATCTTTCGATGCAAATTCTGTGACTTTCCCTTAAACGGTAAAATGAAAAATGATTTTATTAAGGATGCCTCTCGACTTCGCGACGAATTGACTCGAAATTACGAAAATTATGGAATTACTAAGTATTATTTATCAGATGACACGCATAACGATTCGATGGAAAAGCTTGATCGCTTGCACACGGTCGTAAGGGACCTGCCGTTTCGCTTTCAATACGCCACCTACCTTCGACTCGATCTCCTCCACCGGCAGCCGGAAGCACCGGCACAACTTGTCGATATGGGTCTTGTCGGAGCGTTTTTTGGCATTGAAAGCTTTCATAAGAAAGCTGCGCACATGGTCGGAAAGGGCGCTCTACAACCGCAGCAGGTTAAGGATTTTCTCTGCCATCTCAAACGTAATATCTGGCGTGAACGCGTCAAGGTCACTCTTAGCTTTATTGTAGGCCTGCCGCACGAGCCAAGATCTTCCATCGAGGAGACAACTCGTTGGCTAACCGAGAACCAAGACGTTTATGACGAGACCCAATTTTATCCTTTATGCGTTCCCAAGCGTGGGCTGACGACAGGCATTCAGTCATCAGAAATGGCATCTAAACCTGAAAAGTTTGGTCTGCTCTATTCGAATGCAAATAATCCATGGCACTGGACAACTACATTTCCGGACACGCTCAAAGATTTCGAAGAAGCCCGATTGCTCACACAAGAGGTCAATTTAGCTCTCGAGCCCCATCAAGGTATTGGAGCTTTTACACTCATACCGCTCTCTTCCCTCGATCCTTCCTTGCGTCGCAACACGGGCAAAAGCTGGGAGGAAATCATGGCTTTACCGAAAGCAGATTTTATCGAATTTCGACGCCAAAACTGGATTGACGTCAGTGGCGAACTTCAACAACAAATTAGAGAATATTTCACGGCTCTAATGCAGCATGAGACGAAGGGCGCCAGGTTCTAAACGGCTAAGTATTTTATTTTTTATGGACTTCAAACAGGCGGTGTCGAGCTTGGTTTAGACCCGGTACATTTTGAGGAGACCGAGAACGTGCTCGACCCCCTGGCGCATTAAACGTCGGGTAGCCGGCTTCTCCGGGCTCTCGAAGAACTGAAAAAACGAGCTGCTGGTGATCAGTACGACGTCGCTGATCATGCGCAGCTCTGTGGGATCCTTGATTTTACGCATGACGCCGGTTTTTACCCAGTGGCGGTAGGCAGTATTGAGAAGGCGAACGGTGCGGTCGATGTGGAGCTTCCATTTGTGAGCCAACTCTGGATCGCGGCGCCTGAGGTGGTACATCTCCCGGTGGAAAAAGCGGTAGTTCCAAAAGACATCAAAAGATTTCTCAACGAGATCTTCGGGCGAACCGATCGGCACGACCTTGTTGTCTGGCCGCCAAATTGAATCGACATCGTGGCACATGCGTTCGAAAAGCTCGCGAATGATTTCTTCTTTATTGCGAAAGTGAAAGTAGAGATTTCCGGGGCTGATCTTCAAATGGGCCGCGATGTGATTGGTTGTTACAGCAACCACTCCGGATAAATTGAAAAGCTCGATACTGGCATCCAGAATTCTTTCGCGATTGTTGCGTTTGCCGTTTTCAGACACGAACCGATTCCTTTTGCGCGGGTTGAACGGTGGTGTTCTAGCTCTATTTGGCGGGAACGCAAAACAAATTTTGTGAATTTGTCGCCAATTAGAGCGCAGACTCTACTTTCAGGTCTCCATAAATTCTTCAAAATGAATGTAAACTCTCTATGGCGACAAACTTTGTCTAGCCTCAGAGACCGTCTGGAGGCGTTCTGAGCGAGGCGTCGGCATCGATCATTGAGAGTTTTCAAATTAGGAGCGCCATTTTGCGGTCCGTACCTGACTAGGTTATAAATGAACGGGTCGGAAGGAGCTACTTGGTGAAACGGACGCAGCATCTACAATTGAAAAGGCTCGCTTTAATCGGAAGCTTCTTAATTGCCTTCACCAATCAAGCTCGAGGCGACGTGTCAGATGTGACATCACCCGCGCCTGCTGCGGTGGCGCCGCCAGCTGCGATCCGGGTTGTTCCCGTTCAGGTGGTCTACGTCGCAGAAAACCAACCCGTGCAAATCGTTGATTCGCAAGGGCGTCTGATCGAAGTGCTCTACCTTAAAAAAAAGCCTTAGCCTTGTTGAAGGCGCGCGATGCGTTCTTCCAAAGGTGGATGAGACATGCGCAAGAGATTGAATTTTGAAGTTCCACTCGCGTTGCTTGAGATTTTCATCGCTGCGACGCCTTGAGGGCCTTCGGGAATACTGACGTCCACTCGCCGCTCGCTGATGGTTTGCAACGTGCGCAGGGCCGAAATCATTTTGTCACGACCAGCGAGATCAGCTCCGCCGCGGTCAGCTCGGAACTCGCGCTGCCTAGAAAACCACGCTACGACCATCGAACCTGGAATAAACAAAATCATTTCAAGTAGGAAAACTACAATCATATAACCGAAGCGACCCAGGCCGCCATCGCGACGATCGCGATCGCCGCGAAGCGCGTTATCAATCGCAAACGCCACGACACGGGCTAACGCCATCACAAACGCGTTCACCACCCCTTGAATCAAGGTCATCGTCACCATGTCTCCGTTGACGATGTGAGTGAGCTCGTGGCCGAGTACGCCTTCAATCGAGCGGCGATCCATAGCTTGTAACAGCCCGGCACTGACCGCAACGAGCGCACGGTTTTTCGATGGACCGGTTGCGAACGCATTGACCTCGGGAGAGTCGTAGATGCCGACCTCAGGCATCTTGCGCAGACCTGCGGAATTGGCCAATCGATAAACGGTGTCGATCAACTCGCGCTCGCGCGAAATCGTGGTGTCGGGAGAGATGAGTTTGATTCCCATCGTCCATTTGACGATTATTTTGGACAGCATCAGGCTGATGAGCGAGCCGCCGACGCCCCAGATCAGGCAGAAGGCGATGAGGGAGCCATAATTGATTCCGTAATTGCTGAGGTAGGGTCGAATGCCGAGGAAGTTGACGACCGCGCTGATCGTCAGCATCACCACCAAGTTAAGGACGATAAAAACCGCCATCCGTCTCAACCACATAAAGACTCCTTTTGAGGAAGCTCAATACCTCTAAGATGTGGTTGATTATTACCTCGTCAAGGCGCTCATGTCATTTCACTCTGCGCCGCGCAAGCAGCAACTACAACTAACTGAGGCTCTGGATCAGCTCAGAATGGAATTCCGACCGTCAGAGAGCCTTCGATACCACCCAATGCGGAGGCGTTGGCGGCCCCGACCAGCATGAGATATTCTGCCGTAAGATCCAGCGTGTAGGACGAAGGCAGATTCAGGCGAACTCCTGCGGAAGGAACCGCAACTAGCCCCGTGGCCTGGGCATTTTCAACCAGCTGAATCGTTGCGCCATTGACCGTGTGGTAGCTAAACACGTTGAAGTTTCCATACCCTAGTGAAAGTCCCGCGATCGGCGTAGCGATTCCGGGCAAAAAGATGTAATTGGCGCCAGCGCGGAGCAGAAGAAACCGTGTGTCTTGGAGCGTGATTGCTTGGTCCAGGCCCTGGCCGATCTCAACCGCCAAACTTCCTTCAAGCGTCGCTCCGTAAGTTCGCGACACCCCGGCTGTGAAACTCGTCGCGCCATTTTGCAGGTCGCTTTCGAGCTGGCTGTACTGGGCTCGGAGGTAAGATGCACTGAGGAAAAAATGAGGAGACGGAGCTTGAGCCTCAGGCGTCGTAACAAGAGCAAAGTCGGCTTTGCGCTGGATGTTTGTCGCAGTCGGGCCTGTCGGTGCGACGGGGGCGAGCGGCATAGGGGAGGGTGACGGCTGAGCAGAAAGGGTGGCCACTTGAGTTGGTGGCGCCGGCGGTCCAAACACTTCAATTGTCGGTGGCTGTCGCAGTGCCATCATCGAGACTGGTGTGGAAATCAACGCCTGGTGGGGAGCGACTACCGGCTGCGGAGTGGACCCTAGTGGCGCCTTCGGCGAGGCCTCAACGGGGGTCACCTCGACAAGCTCTGAGTCGCGAGGCACCGCACGATGCTGCAAGTTAAATTCAAAATCTCCGTCGACCAAGACGACCGGCGCGCGGTGTGGTTCGGGCGCGAGTTTGGGTTGTTTGAGCGTTTCTTCGATATTCGGAATTGCGGCTCCAGCGGGCGCAGACGTGACGTCAATCATCGGCTGAGGCTGAGGCTGAGCCGGTGGCGGTGTGCCGGCTGTATTCGGTTCGACGATGATGGTCTTATGGCGAGTGACATGTTTAGGGATCAAGTTGCCGTCGCTTGGCCTGGTGAAGTTTTCACTCATCAATTTGTCGGCTTGTGCACGTTCGCGCTCGGCTTCTGCGAGAGAGAGTTGGGAGCGGTCCACCACGGTCGGCGCTGCCGATCCAGCGAAGGATCCCGAGTCGAAATCGATGATCACTTTGGTTTTGCGTTTATACTGGGGAAGTTGGGTCGGCGGTTTATTTTCAGCCGCTTCTTTTCTCGCAGTGGACTTCTTGGCAAATTGCTTTTTTTTCTTCTTTGCTTTTTCCGGTTTACCGGGTGCTGCCGTCGGCGAAGTGGCCGGCGACTCCGGGGTGTTCGCTGAGTCACCTGGCACATTGGCAGAGCTTTGCGAGGGTGAGTTCAGTAGCAATATTGCGATGGCGCTCAGGGCGAGGCCAGCTAATGTGGATTTACCGGAGGCTTTCATCATTACCTCCGACTTTCCTGCGACCAGTTATGGGTCCTTGAGTTTTGTGACCAACTTGACGAGTCGATTGTCGTTGAAGCAATCGTGAGCGAATTGATAAAGGCCGAGTTAAAATCAGTCGTGCTAGAATTGCCGAGAGCGAACAAAATTCCGGCAGTCGGTAAGCCATTCGGCAAGCCAGGATCGCCACTGGCTCGATTTACGATGCAGGCTTTAGGGCTTGCCGCAATGAGGGCTCCTAAATCTGAAGTGTTTACTGAAGCCGTCGAAGGAACCAAAGTTCCCGAGGTGCCAACGATCGGCCCACCCGAAGACTGCCACACATTTTGATTGATGCTGGCATTAAACGAGAGATAGCTCGATCCCGAGATCGCGGTGGCAGAAGCGAGAAGAGCAGGGCCGCTCGTTTCGAGAACCGCAAATGAAGTTCCGTCGCAATTGAGGTCAACGTTCAGTATGACTGAAAGAAAAGCCGATCCGGTCGCACCGACCTCAGCGTCGAAGGTGATCGTAGCAAGGCTCGCTAGCGAAGTTCCAGAGTAATTAATTGCGCCGAGTAGAGCAAGGTTTCCGACGCCGTTGCCATTGAAGCCGCCGCTTGAATTCTTCACCGGTTCTGTTTCAAGCAAAATTGCTGTCGATGGCCCGCCTGATGAAGTTGTGGACGTGCCGTCGATCGAAACCGTAGCGATTCCGCCGTTAGCCGATTGGTTGAGGAAGCCTGAAGGCAGGTTATTGAGTTGATCGATCGTCGTGACAGTTTGGCCTGTGCTCGACGGAGGTTGCGGAGCCGGTGTCGCTGCAGCTGCAGGTGCAGGATCAGGGTAAACCATCGTGTCGCGGCCACAGCCCATAAGTGCCACGCCAATGAAAATCAGCGAGGGAGCTAGGAGACTGATATTTAATTTCTGCTGCATGGCTTTACCTCTTCATCCGCAGTCGTGGACAACTTTCAGACAGCGGCTTTAGTGGAAGATGATGCAAAGCTGCGTCCAGCATTTACACTGTTTTCCCTCACACATGGAGCGCCGCTCGAGTGTTGAAGAGCTGCAACAGGTGTTTAAAGTTTGATCAGTCAGTTGGCAGTCGTTTGCGGTTGGTGGTTTGGCTATCGTCAGTTGGGGTCTCGAGTATTTAGTAGGTCGAGGCAAAATTGGGTTCTTAGGCCTGTCCGAGTGACGATTCTGGGCTAGGACAATATTGGACAAGTGACGATTGCTGATTGGCGCAACGCGCCGATGACAGTGTTTCACGTTTCCTTGTGCTATCGTCGCCTGCCTAAATGAGAACCGCATGAAGCCATGGATTGATCATCTCAAAATCGCAGCCGCTACCGAGCATCGCTCGCTTGGGGTCTATGCTCTCAAAGCACGCTGGGTGTGGAGACTTGTTATTTTAGGCTTCGCAGCGGCTGGTGCGGTGTTTGGAATCGCGAGTCCTTTTTTTCAAAAGCTCTTTGTTGACCGGCTGTTGGCGCCCGAGGCAACCGCCAACGCCGCGGTGGGTGCGACGGCCCTGATTCAGGTTCGTCTTCAGCTGCACCCGCTGATTGCGATTGGGCTCGCTTTTGTTTGTAGCTTGGTCGCGCAAATTTTTAGCCAGTGTGGAAACTTCCTCGCGGTTCGCGAAGGCGCCGTTTTGCAACGTTTGTTTTCAGAACATCTTTATCAAAAAATGCTTTCTATTCGCACCGCCTCGCTCGGTTCAACGACGATTGGCGAGGTGGTTTCGCTTTACGCGACCGATGTTCCTGGTGCGACTGCGCTCGTCGATCAAGTGTTGCCAATGGCTGCGATGATTGCATGCAACTTGATCCTGGCGCCGCTCGCCGTGCAGTGGATTTGCGGGATACCGGCTTTGCGTACTGCAGCAGTCATCGGAGTTTTGATCTTATTTATTTTGACGCTTTCTAAACGGCAGAGTCGATTTTTCGGGCTCTTTAAGCAGCTGGCGGCGGAGCGCACGGGAATCGTCAATGAGTGGGTGCAAAATATACGACTCCTCAGAATTTTAGGATGGGTCAATAGTTTTGAACTGAAGATTTTTACCAAACGTGAAGAGGAAACTCAAAACCGCATCGCGATGGTCACCAACGGTCAGTTCATGAATGCCGTCGGCTCGTCGATGAACTTCGCCCTCAATCTCGGTGCCGTCGCGCTTTTGATGTTTTTCAGTCGTGAGAGAGTCACCCCCGGTCAACTCCTTGCTTTACTTTGGATCTTCGGAGTTTTCCTGTCACGACCACTGCGGCAGATACCGTGGTTTTTTACGTTTACGTTCGATTCCTTGACTTCGCTGAGGCGCCTGGAGAAATTTTTGGAGCGGCCAGCAGATGCCGAGTGGATTGATGGAAACGAGTCAGCTCCCGCGACTTCGGAGACCGGTTGTTCGGTTCGTGTGCGCGGCTTGAATTTGTATTCGCAAAGCGGCGACCGGCAAGGCGTGGCGCTTCTCAAAGATATAAATTTCGATATAGCGCCGGGTGAGTTTGTGGCGATTGTCGGAGAAGTGGGAAGCGGAAAGTCTTTACTTGCGCTCTCGCTTCTCGGTGAAACGTCTGCGACTTTTGAAAGTTTTGAAATCGGTGGGCAAAACATTTTGCCGATGCGTCTTGCAGAGAGACGGCGATTCTTCTCGTTCGTTTCCCAGGAGGGCTTCGTCATGACTGCCTCCCTGCGAGAGAATGTAGTTTTTGAATATGAACCGGAGATCAAAGATCAGGTTGGGTTTAACCATAAGGTTGAGGAGTCCTTGGAGTCGGCGCAGTTTCAGGTGCGCAGTGAGCTTCGGGGCGCTGGGCTAGAAATCGAGCTTGGCGAGCGGGGGGTCAATCTTTCGGGAGGTCAGAGGCAGCGCGTGGCGCTGGCGCGGGCCCATTTCCTCAAACGGCCAATTATTTTGCTTGATGATTGTCTCAGTGCGGTCGATGTCGATACCGAAGCGCAGTTGGTTAGCAAGCTTCTGAGCGGCGCTTGGAAATCGCAAACCCGACTTCTTGTTACGCATCGACTTTCTGTTTTGAGCCAGGTGCAACGGATCTTCTTTATCGAGAAAGGTCAAATTGTCGAGACCGGTCATTTTGATGAATTAATCGCGCGTTCTGACCGGATGCGGGAATTTGTGGCGAGCGTGCAGAGATCCTCGGTTGAATCAGACTTGCCAGCGCGGTCGGCCGGCACCGATACAACATCAGAAAGGAGTTCCAGTGCCGATATTGACTCCGTCGCCCACGCCGTCGCCTTTGCCGACGGCACCGACAAAAGCAAAGAGCTTTCTTGACCAGGAGAGTTCGTTTCGCGGCAAGTATCAACATCAGGTGTTTGTCGCCCTGTATTGGTCATACCGGTCGGTTCTAACGCGGATTTCAATTCTGATCGTGATCGGCTTTATCGGGCGCTTTGCGATGCTCGCCAACGCTAACGTCATCGGTATTTGGGTCGATCATTATGCAAGCCTCAATTGTGAAAACGCAGGCGGACAAGTTTGTAGTCATGTGCCTCGTTTTTTTCAAAATTTTGATGATCGCCGGTTTTTGCTTTTACTCGTCGGCATGACGGCATTCGGCTTTGTACTCACAGCCGTCTACCGCATCGGTTTTTCGCGAGCATCGGCCGATGCTGTCAGTCGTTTTTACGATGAGGTCACCCTTCGAACTTCGCGATTTCCGATTCAATTTTTTGACACCAACCCGGTTGGTCGAATCGTCACGCGCTTTTCAAGTGACTACGGCAACGTATTTCGACTCTTTGGCGGACCTCTTGCAGAATTCTTCGCAATTGTCTTTGATTTGCTTTGCATGTTGATCTTGGTGTCGATCGCGAGTCCTTACTATCTGCCAATCATCGCGTTCATCGCCCTTGCCAATTATGGACTCTACCGACGCAATCGCGAGCGCTTACGACTTGAGCGCCGGGAGCTCTCGGTTATTCGCTCTCCCTCGATTGCGCATTTTGCTGAGACGGCACAGGGTGCGAGCACCATTCGCATTTTTGGGCGTCAAGCGACCTTTATGAAGCGCTTCGGCAGCCTCAATGGTCAATATCTCAATCAGCGGGTCCAAACGACGGCGGCACTCACTTGGTTTTCTCTGCAAATGAATGCGCTCTCGGCGCTGCTTTTACTTTTGACGGGAGTACTCGGCTACTGGTTGTCAAATCTCGGCTACCTCAGTGTTGGCTCGATTGGAGTCGCTTTTACCTTCATCGTCTTTTCAGGAACCTCGATCCAAATGTTTTTTGAGTGGTTTGCCCAGTTTGAAGAAGCGATGACGGGCGTCGAGCGACTGAACGAATACCTTCGCCGCGCGATCGAACCTGGAGCCAGACTTCCAGCGCAGCGACAGTTTCCGACTGATCACGCGAGTTACACTCAGGCGGATGAAAAGTCTGCGCGGGAAAGACGCATGGTGAGCGAGCGATCGGCCTCGATCGCGGTGGAGGGATTGTGGTTTCGCTACGGTGCTGAGCTGCCGTACATTCTTCGCGATTTGAATTTTCAGATTCGGGCCGGCGAGAAGATTGGGATCGTTGGCCGAACTGGCAGTGGGAAAACAAGCTTTGTTCAATGCCTATTTTATCTTTATCCGTTCGAAAAAGGACGCATTCTTGTCGATGGCCAACTTCCTGAGCTGGGCAGCGACGCTTCTAGCGTGGCGCGCACGGATCTCAGCCTTTTTCGAAGAAATATCGCGCTCATTTCGCAAGAGCCGACACTCTTTCGCGGATCGGTGCGCGAGAATCTCGATCTGCCTCGGCTTCATAGTGATGAAAAGCTGCGAAGTGCGTTAGTGCGAGTGGGTCTCGAGCGCTGGCTGAAATCATCAAAGAACGACCTCGAGACGCGAATTGAAGAACGTGGGCGTAATCTTTCAGCGGGCGAGCGGCAACTCATGTGCATGGCGCGCTGTCTGCTTCAAGACGCACCGGTGATTGTGATGGACGAAGCGACCAGTGCGATCGATCCGCAGTCGGAAGAAATTCTCGTGCGCGCCACGGAAGAGTTTTTCTCAGACCGTACACAAGTGATTATTGCCCACAGACTTTCGACCTTAAAGCGATGCGACCGCGTACTTTGGTTGCACGAAGGCGAAGTGAAAATGTTCGATCGGCCAGAAGTTGTGATTCCGATTTTCGAATCAACACGCCTGACGACGTAACCGCGAGTTGTTCTTATAGCTGGCAGAAATCTGAGTTTTGTCCCTAGCCTAAAGGCAAGAATATCTCGACCAACGTCGGTCGCAAAGCGCGCCGACTGTCAGAAATAAATGAGCGCGCGCTGCGGAAACTTGATTTGTTGTTCTATTTGCCAGGTCTTTCGACATAACCTTCTCAACAGAAATATTTATTTGGTCCAGATTCAAGTCCTTCGAGGGGAGAACTCAAATATGACAGTGCAAAGGATTGCAAGACTAACGTCCGCTATGATAGCGGCTCTGGCGGTGGTGCTAATGGTGCGGCCTGCGATAGCAGCAGAATCCGTTCCTGGTGAATACTTAGTGAAGTACAAAACTCCGGGTTTTATGACGATGAGTGCATTTCGCTCGGTTGGCGGA
>JAYTRM010000268.1:0-1414 GCA_043746165.1 Bdellovibrionales bacterium
AAAAGGGGCAGAAGACTGGCCAGAAATCTGGCCAGAAATCGGATCAGACTTCTGGTCCTATCTCTGGTCCTTTGTCTGAGCCGAACACAGAAGGAACTCGTGTGGAAAAGACTCCGGTAGAAAAGAAATGGTACATCGTCAACGTCTCGACGGGCAGTGAAGCTACCGCAAAATCGGCGATTGAAGAGCGCATCAAGTCGCTCAAAAAAGAAGATTTCTTCGGCGATATTTTGATCCCGGCTGAAAACGTTGTCGAGCTCGTCAAGGGTCAAAAGCAGACCCGCTCGCGCAAGTTTTTTCCAGGTTATATTTTCGTACAAATGGTGATGAATGAGCACACCTGGCACTTGGTTCAGGGAGCTTCGAAAGTCACTGGTTTCATCGGTGGACAACATCCGAAGCCAGTTCCTGAAAACGAAGTGACGCGGGTGACTCAACAGATGGCGACGGGGGCAGAAAAGCCGAAGCCGAAGGTGAAATTCTCGCTGGGCGAGGGCGTCACTGTGGTGGACGGGCCATTTAGTAATTTTACGGGTACCGTCGAAGAGATTAACGAAGAGAAGGCCAAAGTGAAGGTGCTCGTGAGCATCTTCGGTCGGCCGACTCCAGTTGAGCTCGATTTCATTCAAGTCGAAAAGGCATAAGTTTTTAGGTTCGCACCATTGACGGCGCGGACTTTCAGAGGTCAAGGCAGAACACTGGCTGCGGTCAGTGTGACACGAATCTTCAGCCGAAAGGCTGAGGCAATCATAGCGATCCCCTAGGTAGGAGTGGGAAATGGCAAAAAAAGTAACTGGAATGATCAAGTTACAGATTCCGGCAGGGAAGGCAAATCCAGCGCCTCCCGTGGGACCGGCGCTCGGCCAGCATGGGGTAAACATCATGGAGTTCTGTAAACAGTTTAATGCCCGAACTCAGGGCAAAGGTGACACGGTTATTCCCGTGATCATCACTGTTTATCAGGACCGATCGTTTACTTTCATCACCAAGACGCCCCCCGTGTCGATTCTGTTAAAGCAGGCAGTCAAGATCACAAGCGGATCGAAGATGCCCCAGAAGGACAAGGTAGGTAAAGTCAACATGAAGCAAGTTCGCGAAATTGCGACCTTAAAGCTTCCCGATCTCAACTGTTCGAATGTTGAATCGGCGATGAGACAAGTCGTAGGCACTGCGAAGAGCATGGGCCTCGAGATTGTTGAGTGAGGTAGACAATGACTGGAAAACGCTACAATAAAGCACTTGAAAAAGTCGACCGCACAGCTCGTCTTCCGATCGATCAAGCGTTGAAGCTTGCCGTTGAATCAGCTACGGCCAAATTCGACGAGTCGATTGACGTTGCTGTTCGCCTCGGCATTGACTCTAAACAATCTGACCAGCAGGTCCGCGGCGCAATTGCGCTTCCGCACGGACTCGG
>JAYTRM010000269.1:0-3024 GCA_043746165.1 Bdellovibrionales bacterium
GCCGATTTTGTCTGCAGACTTTGCTGATTCGAAGTAAGCGGTCTTCTCGACCGAATGCGAATTCATCTCTCCATCAAGGAGCAAAACAAAATATTGCTCGGGCTCAATTTCGCCGTAACGGGGCGCAAGACCTAGGAGCTGCGGTCCACCCGTAGAAAAAGCGTACTGTCCCCCCCCGGTCACCGCAACTCCCGCCAGATCGCGCAGGTTGACCGCGACTTTTAACTGACACGAAATTCCGCTCGCAAGCGGTTTTGCAAAATCAAGAGACCAAGTTTTCGTGTCGATCCAATGGGTGGTGTGCTCGGGTGTCGTTTTTCCGTTCTCTTCATGTTTTGTCGTGCTTTTCTTGCATTCGAGATCCAGCGGATCTTTGGGCGAGCGAGGATCGCCTAACGCGACCATGTCCGAAGAAAACTTGACCGTGACTTGTTGCACCTGTTTGACGGCACCCGTTGGAGAAACCAGGACGACGTCTGCGATGACTGCCGACGACTGAAGTAAAAAAATCAAAGGCTCGACGAGCGCGGAAAATGAACGACCCATTCAAGCTCCCCTGTCAGGTAAATTTCGGAGCTTTAAGTGGATCGATTTAATTCGGAATTGGGAAGTGTTTTGTTGATCTGTACCGCCAAGCGCGGTTGCCAAGCGCGGTTGCCAAGCGCGATTTTTAGTCTGCATCGCTTGGCTGGTTGGCTTCTCAGCCGCCGAACAGGCGCTTGAGGAATCCTGAAACTTTTTGGCCGATCGATGCTGGCGGTTGGTTTGCGCTTCTTGGATTGATCGCCTTGCCTTTGCCGGCTCCTCGTCCACCCTGAGGACGAGCTTGACCCGGTTTGCCGATTTGGCGCCCCAACCCACCGCCGTTTTGCGGACGCCCTTCACCGCGTTTTGCATCAGCTCTAAGACCACCGTTTGGTTGAATCGGACCGCCGCTTCCAGCGGGTCTTCCGCCTTGACGACGGGGCTCACCATTTGGCTGTGGACGGCCTTTGCTCACGCCTTGTTGAGGACGACCACCGACGCTTCGACCAGCGGCCGGACGTGGTCCTCCACTTCCAACCTCAGCGGCTTCCGCTGCTCCTTGCTCTGGTCTCCCGGTCACACGGTTAGGGCGCTCAGGCCTGCCGCCACTTGCAGAGCGACGGCCATCCGAAGGTCCGCTACGGCGCGGACGCTCACCACGACCTTCGCGTGGTGGGCCACTGCGATCACTTCTGCCACCCGGACGGTCACTCGGACGACCGTCAGGGCGTCCGCCACTGCGACCACCGCGATCGAAGCCGCGCGAGCCGCGATCCGAAGGCATTGCTTTAAATTCTTTGACCAGCTCGCCCTCTTCGAGAAAACCAGCATCGACTTTATGTTTCAAATATTGTTCGACACGCGAGAGTGCATCGACATCACGCTCAGAGACGAGGCTAAACGCAATTCCCTTTTCACCGGCGCGGCCGGTGCGGCCAATGCGGTGAACGTAATTTTCGGGGTCATCCGGGAGTTCAAAATTGACGACCATGTCGACACCTTTGATGTCGAGTCCGCGGGCTGCAACGTCGGTCGCGACTAAAACATTGTGGTCGCTGTCGCCTTTGAACTGTTCCATGACTTTGGTGCGCTGAGATTGGGTGAGCAGTGAGGAAATTCCAACCGCCGGCACGCCATTGTCATTGAGAAACTGCGAGATCCGCGGAACGTTCATTTTGAAATTCGAAAAGACGATCGTCTGTCTGGGCTTGTGGAGACGGAGAAGCGACAGGAGATGCGGGCCTTTTTCGTCCTGGCCGACGTGAAAAATTTTGTCGACCACGTTCTCAGCTGTCGCCTGATCGCGCGACACATTCACTTCAACGGGATTTGCCCCAAACTGGTAGGCCGTGTTCATGACGTCGAGATTGAGTGTCGCGCTAAACACCATGAACTGGCGCTCTTTTGGAACTCGCTGCAAGATAAACTTCATGTCGTCTTTGAAACCCATGTCGAACATGCGATCTGCTTCATCGAAAACGATCGCGCGCACTTGCTTGAGATCAAGCAGATGTTCTTTGAAGAGATCGATCAAGCGCCCCGGAGTGGCAATCACGAACTCACAGGACGTACGTAAACCTTCTTTTTGTTTTTCGTAGCCAACGCCGCCGTAAATAGAAACCGCACGCAGTCCCGATTCGCCCGAGAGCTTCACGGCATTTTCGTAAACTTGTTCCGCGAGCTCGCGGGTCGGAACCAAAACCAAAATAAATTGGTTCGACTTCCAATCCGGAAACATGCGTTTGTCGCGCTTGGCTTTGTCTTCTTCTGAAAGTTGTTCGGGATTGAGTCTCGCTCGGACGATTCGCTCCATCAGAGGAAGAAGAAATGCGGCTGTTTTTCCGGTTCCTGTTTGCGCGAGACCTGCGACGTCACGGCCTTCAAGGATGTGAGGCATTGTCGCCTCTTGCACCGGAGTCGTGTCATCGTAGCCAAGTTTTTCAATTGCGACGTTGAGGGTTGGATGTAAGTCCAGTTCAGCAAATTTCAAGGTGACCTTCCAGAAGCCATTCGACTTAAGTTGATTACAGTTTCCGAGTCCTGCGCTGCGATGCTGGTCCGCCGCTAGTTCGACGAAAAAAAAGGACTTCTAAGCTCGGCGCAGGCTCGCTTTAACACTACCAGTCAATACGCTGCAACTGTATCTGAAAACGTCGGCTGATGTCAAAGACGACACCAAAGTTAGTCTTAAAGACCGCGGCTAAAGACCACGCCTAAAGACCGCGGCTGTGCACGATCCGCACTGGTTCGGTATGCTCGTCGACTTCTTGACGGTCGCCGTTGAAAAACCGATCTAAGCAGCGAGCAAAAACTTCGGGTTGATCGGCGTGAATCCAATGGGCTGAACCCTTGATTTCAACACCCTCGATGACCGGGTTGGCCTCGAGCATCAGCTCAAACAAATCGCGCGGCAAATCGTGCGAAAATTCGCCGCGAATCAGGAGCGTGGGGCAGTGGAGCGACTGAATCTCCTGCCATCCTTGCCACTCTCGCCCTTCG
>JAYTRM010000270.1:0-1093 GCA_043746165.1 Bdellovibrionales bacterium
AAACTGATCCTTTAAAGTGACCGCGATATTCGCAACTACGGTAGCCGTCACTGTAGAGGTGGAAACTGTTGCATCAGCAGTTACTGCGGTAGACCCTGCCCCCAAGAAAGCGGAGGAGTTGATTGCAGATACAACAGGGGTTGGGTTCACAGTGATCGTTATTGTTTCACCAACCGTGTCGGTTGAAACACCAGAAGAAAATGTACGGTTGATGTACTTAACCGTAACAGTTCCGGCAGTTGCCGTTGACACTCGAACATATTGCGTACCACCAGTCACGGCAGCGATCAACTGAGTTGCAGTTACCTTGTTGGTGTCTAATGAGTAACCAGCGCCATCGGCTGATACAAATGTACTTCCGGTAACAGTCATGAAATTGATGTTTGGCGAAGTTGGAAGAGCAACAGCAATAACTGGTTGTAGCTCAACATATCCACCTGAGCTCTGAGTCTGCGTAATGGCAACCGATGAACTACCAATACCAGTAGCACCCGTAGGGTTAGTCACGGTGATGGGAGTAGAAGTTGTTGCTACAATGAAAGTCACGGTGACAGCAGTGTTGGTTGTCGTTGCGCCAGATGGGGTCAAAGTGATCTGGTAGGTTCCAGCAACGTCAGGTACTAGCGAAATAGTTGTAACTGCTGTTGTAGGAAGAGCCGTTACTGCGGCACCTGCAGTCTCCAACACATTGTTGGTTGACAATGATCCGGTGAAGGTCGTGCTTGGCGCAGCAACCGTTGAAATCAAAGCAACTGTAGCAGCTGCGTTTGCTGTTGAAGTGGTTTGCGCGCCGGCAATAGTTAATGCGCTGCCTGATGGCTTGGAAGTAATTGTTGGTGTAAGAGTGATGACTTCACCAGAAGTAGGAGGTGTGGTGGTAGTAAGACTTACCACGGAAGTTAATTGACCTGTAGCGGTGGTGCCTACTGCCGGCGTTGCCGCCGTTAGAGTCGCCACAGTTGTGGTATTTGCAACTGCATATGCTGACACGGCAGAGACTCCGCCGATCGCCAACGCAGCAGCCGCAACAAGCGCGACGCGCTTAAAAGCTGTCTTTGTAGACATTATTTTCCTTTCAAAGAAAGTCGATTGG
>JAYTRM010000271.1:0-10662 GCA_043746165.1 Bdellovibrionales bacterium
TTGCAGCAAAAACGGTCGCAGATTTTGCTCTTCAAAGAGATCGCGGAGACCGCTCGTATTCGGAGAGCTGATATTGATGACAAAAGCGTCGGCGAGCGAACCAATTTCTTGCATGCACAAGAGATAATCGCGCACAGCCAATTCTGTCGATGTTGTGCGATTGCGACCGATATTCACGAAGATCGGCGTGGTCCGCGTGTGCGGCAGATCTAAGAGATTCTGTCTCACACTTTCTACGCCGAGGTTGGGAAAGCCCATACGATTGCAGAGAGCCAGATGCTCGACATTGCGAAATAAAATCGGTCCTGGGTTCGGCTCCTGCGCGACCGGAGTTACGGTGCCGACTTCGATGAAGCCAGGACCGAACCCCCACCAATCTTCAATTTGTTCAGCGTTCTTATCGACGCCGCCGGCGAGGCCGAGGCGGTTTTCAAAACGCAAGCCTTGCCAGTCGAGCGGTAGCCATTGATAAGCTTGCGACTCGCGAAAGGCCGAAAGTATTTTCAGGCCGATCGGAGCCGCGTCGTGGGCGAGCTGCGCTGGCAGAAGCAACCAAGGTTTCAAACTTACCTTGGATACAGACCGCGGAGCAGCATCGCGCGCTCGAGGCGGCGGATGGATTGCGCCATGGCAGCTGTCCGCATATCGATTTTCTTCTCTTCTTTGAGTTGCCAAACTTGGTCAAATGCGCCGGTGATGATCTGTTTCATTTTTGCGTTCACTTCGTCTTCGGTCCAGAAATACATCTGAAGACCCTGGACCCATTCGAAGTACGACACGATCACGCCGCCACCATTCGCGAGAATATCAGGTACGGTTAGGATGCCGCGCTCGTGCAGAATTTTCGAGGCCTCGCCCGTGCAAGGCCCGTTGGCGCCTTCGATGATAAACTGAGCGTCAATTTTCGTAGCGTTGCTGGCATTGATTACGTTTTCCATAGCACATGGGGCGAGGACATCGCACTTAATCAGGAGCAATTGCTCATTGCTGATCGCTTCGGCTTTGGGATAGCCCTTGACGACTTTATTTTCGGTGACGTACTTCATCACGTCCGGAATGTTCAGTCCCTTGGCATCGTGAATTCCGCCGCTGACGTCGCTCACGGCCAGAATTTTAGCGCCGCGCTGGAAGCCATAAAGTGCCGCATGTTGGCCGACGTTACCGAAACCATGAATGACCATGGTAGTGCCTTCAAGCTTCATCTTGCGAGTCGCAAGGGCTTTTTCCGTCGTGAAAATCACGCCGAGACCGGTTGCACCCGTGCGTCCGAGAGAGCCGCCAATTTCAATCGGTTTGCCGGTGACAACGCCTGGCTGCGCGTAGCCGGTTTCTTGCGAGTAAGTGTCCATGATCCAAGCCATGGTCTGCGCATCGGTTCCCATATCAGGTGCTGGAATGTCAACATTCGGACCGATCGATTGACCGAGCTCAGAAGTGTACCGACGGGTGAGATTTTGTTTCTCAGTTCGCGACAGCTGCGTGGGGTCGACACGAACGCCGCCTTTACCGCCACCAAGGGGGAGAGTGAGCAGCGAACATTTGAATGTCATCAGAGTCGCTAGCGCCGCGACTTCAGAGAGAGTCACATCTTGGTGATAGCGAATACCGCCCTTATAAGGCCCGAGCGTCGAACTGTGCTGAACGCGGTAGCCCGAGAAAACTTTAACTCGGTAATCGTCCATCCGAACCGGAATGCTGACGATGACAGTTTTTTTGGGACGTTTGATCCTCTCGAGGACGTTCGGATCACAGTTGATGACCGCCGCCGCACTTTCGAGGATATTAATCGTATTCTTAAATAACTCTCCATCATCATAGTCCATCGACTCTGCCTTTCTTTTTCCGGTCCATGCGCCGGTCCATGCGCCGGTCCACTGAGTGCACCATTTAACTGTGTGGGCCCAGCCGCTGGCAAGGAAATGCTTTGCTGCCGTTTGCGGATTCATCTATATCAAGGAGTGTCAGTATCAAGGAGTGTCAGTCAGTATTTAGAATTCACGGGAGGATGTAGTGGTGGTGGCAGGCGGCGCGGCTCGCTCGCGGCAAATGGGCGAATATGCATCATTTATCAAATCGAATATTGAAAGTCTTCGCGATCGGCCTGTTTTGATCATTGGCGACATCGGCCTAGATGAATATGTGCACGGCCAAGTGCGCCGCATTAGTCCTGAAGCTCCGGTGCCTATTGTTGAGGTGGATCGGCAGGAGTCGCGCCTGGGCCTTGCTAGTAACGTTGCGCAGAATATCGCGAGCCTCGGGGGCATTCCAATTCTCATTGCTGTGGTGGGACAGGATTCAACTGCCGATCAACTGTGTGCTCTCTTGAAGGAAGCCTCGGTTTCTCCCGATCACCTGGTTCAAGATGGCTCTCGGCCGACGACGCGTAAGCAAAGAGTGATGGTGCAAAATCACCACATCGTGCGCGTCGACTTCGAACATCGCAAGCTCATCAGCCGCCAGATCGAAGATGGCATTATTGCAAAAGTTAACGCGTTGATCTCAACGGTGGTGGCGGTGATCATTCAAGACTACGCCAAAGGCGTGATCACCGAGCGCTTGGTCCAAGAAATTGTGAAAGTCGCAAAGGCTCACGGCAAACGCGTGCTTGCCGACCCGAATCGGACGACGCCGGCCGAAGTTTACCGCGGCGTCGACTTGATGACGCCCAATTATGACGAGTCCGTGGCTCTCACCGGTATCGTCGACGACGATCTGCGCAAGAGCGATGGCTTGGTCGACAGCCGCGGGCAGCGGCTCATGGAGATTGTCGGTTCCAAGCAAATGGTCATTACTCTTGGCAAAAATGGCATGCGGATTTTCGACCATGGTGCGAGCGTGCAATTTCCGACCAATGCAAAACAAGTTTTTGACGTGACGGGAGCAGGCGATACCGTGATCGCAGCGCTTGGTCTCGCCTGGGGCTCGGGTTTTACGCTTGAGCAATCCTGCGCTTTTGCGAATTTTGCTGCCGGCGTGGTCGTTGGAAAAATCGGTTGCGTGCCGTGCACAGTTCCAGAGTTGCTCGGGGCGATTCACGCTCAAGAGACCCGCAAAATATGAGGCGCCTCGCGGTTGGGCTCTTGGCCCTGGGCTCTGTTTCTTGTCAGTTGATTTCAGTCGGTGAAGGACGTCAAGCGTCAGATGACAACCAAACGAATCGTCAAGTTATTGCTGGCGTGGTTCGCAGCCACGCTAAAGAAATCGAAGCCTGTTACCTGCAGGCAATTGAAGCGCGACCCGGAGCGGCTGGGCGAGTGCTGATGTCCTGGGATGTCGCTCCAGATGGCAAAGTCACTGACGCGACCGTAAAAGAAGCGGCACCGAAGATCACTGTGATTGGCGATTGCCTGGTTGGGCAAGTGAAGTCATGGACATTTCCGCGGATTTCAGCCGACGATGCCTCGGTCACGGTCAACTATCCGTTCTACTTTAGTGAGAACGGACAGTTTACAAAAGATTAGCTCATTAAATTGGTTTTGTTTTTGTTTCGGGCCGGTGAACGAGACTAATTGCCGCGCTGACCGCAAGATTGACTAGCACAGCGGTGATGCCGATGTAGACCGAGAATTTGTCACCCGCCAGCTCGATCACGTGAATCGGTTTAATTCCATTGGCAAAAGCCAGGTATGAGCCAATGAAAATCCCCGCAGCCCATCCGATGAGAAGTCCGCCTGCGCGAAACCAGGGAAAGAAGAGTCCGCAGACAACGGCCGGAAAGATCTGAAGCATCCACACGCCGCCGAGCAGCTGCAGGTCGATCGCAAATTTTGTCGGCAAGAAGACAATACAGAGCAAGGCACCGACTTTAACCACCAAGGAAGCTATCTTGGCGGCCGTGGTCTCGGCGTGGCCCGAAAGGTTAGGATTGAAGAATGGCTTCCAAATATTTCGTGTGAATAAATTGGCTGCGCCGATTGACATGACTGCGGCCGGTACCAGGGCGCCGATCGCGATCGCCGCGAAGGAAAATCCAGCAAACCAGTCAGGGAAAATGCGGTCAAAGAGCAACGGTACCACTTCGGTTGGAGTGCTCGGGTTTATGTGCGCCGCGTGCGCCATGTAGCCAAGAAGTGCGATTAGACCGAGAAGGACTGTGTAGGCCGGCAAGAAGATCGCATTTTTCTTAATGACGTCAGCACTCTTTGAAGCGAGGACTCCTGTCATAGTGTGCGGATACATGAAGGCCGCGAGCGCCGACCCCAGTGCCAGCGTCGCAAAGGGAAACATCTGTCCAGGTTTCAGCAAAATTCCGGTCATTCCGCCCTTGATGTCAAAATCGCTCTGCGCGGCGGAGAAAATACCCGCGTAGCCGCCGAGATGGAGCGGAATTATCACGACCGCTGCAATCACCACGATGTAGATCATCACGTCTTTAACGAATGCGATCAGAGCGGGAGCACGCAGCCCACTCGAGTATGTGTAAAAGGCGAGCACTAGGAAAGCAATGATCAGCGGAAGCTCTCCCGCGAGACCCATCGCTTTTAAGACGACCTGCATGCCAACGAGTTGCAAGGCGATGTAGGGCATAGTGGCAATGATGCCAGTCAAGGCTACGACGAGTTCTAGCCAGCGGTTGTCGTAACGTTTGAGCACGAAGTCGGCTGACGTCACACTACCCGTGCGGCTAGCCGCCGTCCACAGCTTCGGCATAACAAGAAAAATGAAAGGATAAACAATAATAGTGTATGGAAGCGCAAAAAATCCGTAAGCACCCACAGAATAAACCAAAGCCGGAACGGCAATCACCGTGTAGGCCGTATAGAAATCTCCGCCCACCAGAAACCAGGTGATCCAAATTCCGAAGCGCCGTCCACCGAGGCCCCACTCGTCGATTTTTTTCATGTCGCCTGCCTTCCATTTTGAGGCGACAAAGCCAAGAACTGTGACGAGTGCGAAGAATGCAGCAAAGACGATAAGTGCAGTCCAGTGAATTCCTTCAGGCGCTACCACTGTTTCCAGAGCGGTTCCAATATTCAATGGCCACCTCCCGATTGTGTTGTGGTCTCATCTTCGTTTTTTCGGGTGGCTCTGTAGACCAAAAACGTCAGCAACGCCGTCGCTGGAACCCATGCGAATTGATACCAATAAAAAAATGGGAAACCGAAGAGCTCGGGGCCAGCCGAGTTATAAAACGGTACGGCGAGTAGGCCCAAGTAGGGAAGAATCAGCAGAAACTTCATTTCGGTCTCCACGGCAAGTGTTGAGAGGTTGGGATTTTGTTCGATTGTCGGCATCGAAACCTTTAAATATCAACTACTTATAGGGTATGTCTCGAGCCATGGCCAAGCGCTTTTTCGCTCTTTATTGTCGCAATCCAGCACGATTGATGCTACAAGCGGCTGCACATGGATACATTAAATTCGCAAAGCCAAACGGCCGGGAGCCCAGAACACGGGCCAGACAACCGGCCAGAAAACCGGCCAGATGACGGACCCGACAGCGGCGTCGACATCGCGCGCGTCGGCGCTGAAGAGTCAATTCCGAGATCCGAATCTCAGTCTGAGGTGCGGGCAGATGCGAAGAGCGAGAAGCGCAATTTTTTTGAGTTCACGCTGCCCGAGCTCGAAAACTACCTGACTGCTCTGGGAAAAGAAAAATTCCGTGCCAAGCAAGTTTTCAAATGGGTTTACGAAAAACGATTGACCGATTTTGCCGAGATGACCAATGTCGCAAAATCCTTTCGCGCCGAACTGCCTCATATTTTTCGCTTTGAACTGCCCCGTAAGGTGACCGAACTGAAAAGCAAAGACGGTACGCGCAAGTGGTTATTTGAAGTGAGCGCGCCAGGCGAAGAGAAGATGACGGTTGAGACAGTTTTGATTCCCAATAAAGAGCGACTCACGCTCTGTATTTCGAGCGAAGTCGGTTGCAATATTGCTTGTAAGTTCTGTTACACCGGCAAACAAAAACTCAAGCGCCGGTTGTCGGCCGCGCAAATCGTCGGTCAATACTTGCAGGCGCAAGACTCCTTGAACGAAGAGGGACTGAGAATTTCGAACATCGTTTTCATGGGCATGGGTGAACCTCTCGACAATCCAGAGGCGGTCTTTCGGGCCATTAAAATTCTCCACGATCAAAACGGTATTGGACTCTCGCGCAAGAAAATCACGGTTTCAACTTCGGGAATTGTCCCTCTGATTCCGCTGATTGCCGAATCGGGTGCCAGGATTGCGGTCAGTCTTAACGCGCCCAACAATGAAATTCGAAGCCAGGTGATGCCGATCAATAAAAAATGGGATATCTGGCAACTGCTCGATGCTTGCCGTGAGCACGTGCGGGTTTCTGGTGACCGAGTGACGTTTGAGTACGTTCTGCTCAAAGATGTGACGGATCGGCCGGGTCAGGCGCGGGAGCTTTGGGAGCTTGTTCGAGACATTCCTTGTAAAATTAATTTGATTCCTTTTAACGAGCACCCGGGATCGGACTATTTACGTCCATCTTCTGAGAGTGTTCTATCTTTTCAAAACGAATTGATTCGTCTCGGCGCGCATGTGCTCTTGCGTAAGACTATGGGCCGAGATATTTTCGCCGCTTGCGGCCAGCTGACTTCAAAATTTGAAGGTCGTCCCGAACGGATGGACCTTGGGGCCGGCGTCGCACCGATCCGGACAACGACCGTCACACCGACAGCCGCAAGAAATTAAATTAGGAGAACCACATGTCAGAAATTTTAGTTGTTGGAAGCCTCGCCTACGACACGATCAGCACACCCCAGGGCAAGGCCGAGCGCACTCTTGGCGGAAGTGCGAATTATTTTAGCTTGGCTGCAAGCTTGTATTCAAAGGTCCGCGTTGTTGGCGTGGTCGGTGAAGACTATCACGCGGGCGACTTGGAGATGCTCAAGTCTCGCGGTATCGACACCAAGGGATTGCAGCAGCAAAAAGGCAAAACGTTTCACTGGACGGGTCAGTACAAAGGCGACATGAATGAAGCCATCACTTTGGCGACGGACTTAAATGTTTTCGAACATTTCAATCCCGAGATTCCTGCTGAGTATCGCAACTCGAGCTACGTATTTCTCGCTAACATTGATCCAATCTTGCAACTGCGAGTTCTCGAGCAAATTCAAAAACCTAAGCTTGTGGCGAGCGATACGATGAATTTTTGGATTCAGTCGAAGCTGCCAGAACTCAAAAACGTTCTCGCTAAGGTCGATGTATTATTGGTCAATGAGACTGAAGCCGACTTGATTTCAGGAGCTGGCAACGCGATTGCGGCAGCAGAAAAAATTCTTAAACTAGGCCCTAAGGCCGTTGTGATTAAACGGGGTGAGTACGGCTTTGTGCTCTACAGCAAAGAGGGTTATTTCGTTTTACCTGCGTTTCCGATCGCAGAAGTTGTTGATCCGACCGGCGCGGGCGACACCTTTGCTGGCGCCTTTTTTGGCTACCTGGCTAAGCAGAACCGGGGTTATGATCTTTCCACTTTGAAAGCAGCTTGTATTCAAGGCGTCTTGCTCTCGAGCTTTACGGTCCAGGCCTTTGGTGTAGAACGATTGAAAAAGCTCACTTGGGCCGAAGTCGAGGCCCGCGCACTTGAATACCGTAAAGTGACCACACACTAGACGATTCTAAAGCTTGCCTGAAATGGTATTGATTGAGTGCTGAGTCAATACCGTTTCAGTGGTGTGGCTTTGGTATGTCTTTGGTATGTCTGTGGTATGTCTGTGGCGTTTTTGGGCGCAAGCCTCGCCTCCGACCTCATGAAAGGCCCGTTCCATTCCGATAAGTTAATTGGAGATGGGAATGAGTCCTAAAAAGAAAAATAGGGCAGGACCGGCACAGCAGCTGATCGAGGCATTGCTCGATGAACGCACGCCCGTGAAAGATTCTAGCCCACAGAGCTTTTCTCCTTCCTCCACCCAAAAAAATCAATCGAGACCGCTCGCCAAGAACGACGAACCAATTCCCGACATCTCTCTTTCGATTGATGATCGACCGTTTGACGCGCGCTCGCGTTCGCCGGGTACAAGGCCTCAGCCCGATATAGTTCAAGACCCAGTTGAAAAACCCCGTGAGGTCAATCCTCAGCAGGCAAACCTTGAACTGGAGATGACCCGAACTCCGCTACCTAGTTTTGCAAACGACGCCATGGCCTCGAGTCCACAGGAAACACAACCCGCACCGCGCGCGGCTTCGCAGCTGACGAAAAAGAGTCAATCTTCGCCTTCTGCAAAGACCGAACCGAGGACTTTCAGATCGGTGTCGCTGAGTCTCGAGCCGAAGCCGAAGCCGGAACACAAACCAGAGCCGGACCGCCAGTCGCAAGCGCAGCAAGAGTCATCTTCGCATGAGTTCGAACAGACTGTTCGATTAGAAAAGGCAGATATTCTCGAGCGAAGTGAGAAATTCGAGGCTACGGCGACTCGGGCAAATGCCACGGACTCACGCACTTCACAGCCAGATAATTCAGTTGTTGATCGTTACGGAATCACCGAGCTTAAGACCGTCGTTAAAATGCGCGACTCAGCGGCAGCTCCTCGGGCCGCCAAATCAAGTTCGTCGTCGAATGCTTTCAATTCGGCCGATGCCCAGCTGAAGCAGTCGGAAAGTCTTCGCCTTGCGCAGTCGCGAATCACGGAGCTTGAGATTGAGATCGAGCGCCTTCGCAGAGAAAATGAAAACCTCGCTTCTGCGGGCGAAATCCTCGGCCGTCGCACCGATGAATTGGTCGCAAAGACAGAGTCACTTGAAAGCCAAGCCAAAGAATCTGTGCGAATGAACGACGAAGAGCGCAAGGTTCTTCGTGGACAGCTTCAGCAAAAAGAGCGCGAGAATTCGGAGCTTCGCGATCGCCTCGAGCAGATGGAAGGTCGCCTCGAGAACAATTTTAAAAATATCCGTAAAAATGAAAGAGACCTCGTACATCGCTTGGAAATGGCGCGCATTGAATCTTCGACCTTGGTCAGTGCCAAAGATAAGATGATTCTTGACCTTAAACGTCAGAATGACCAGCTGGCCCATGAAAACGAATACTTTAAACAGAAAATGCGCGAGCTCAATGACCAGTTCAAGGGCAAGGAAGAGAAGGCGCGGGTCGTTGTGCGCGCTTTGCGGATTGCCATGACCCAGCTTGAGGGAGAAGATGGCTCTGGAAACGGCTCTGGCCAAAACAACGATTGAGACCCAGTCAGCGACTGCGCTAATCTAAAGGAACATGCGGAAGTTTAAACTTGTCATCAGCGATCTTCATCTTGGGCGCGGACGCACTCTCGAAGGCGGTGCGACCAACCCTCTCGAAGAATTTTACTTCGGACAAAAGCTTGTTGAGTTCCTACACTATTACTCGTCGGGTGAATTCCATGACTGTGATGTTGAACTGATCATCAACGGCGACTTTCTGAACTTCCTTCAAGTCGATTATCATGGCCATTATCTCTCGGTGATTACCGAAGGCGTCAGTGTTGAGAAAATAAAACAAATCGTGGCGGGGCATAGCGAAGTTTTTAAGGCCATGCGCGAATTTGTATCCGTGGACAACCGCTCGATCACCTACGTCGTGGGCAACCACGATCAATGTATGTTGTGGCCGGGCACGCGCGCCTATTTCAATGAAGTTTTAAAAACCTCGGTTAAATTTAAAAACATTGTTTATTTTTTTGATGGCGTCCACGTCGAGCATGGCCATATGCACGAGGCAGCAAATCGCCTCGATCCCAAGAGATTTTTTCTCAAGAAAAATCTGCCGGAACCGATTTTGAATTTGCCGTTTGGCTCGGTGTTTTTTGTCGACTTCGTGTTGAAGCTGAAGCAGGTGCACCCACACATCGACAAGGTTCGCCCGTTTAAGCGGATGCTCCGTTGGGTCATATTCAACGAGTTTTGGTTTTCGATGAAATCCTTGATCAGCCTTACGCGGTATTTCATCCAAGCGGTGGTTCGCAAAGATCCGCGCCGACAGTTTGCGCTCAAGCGGGTACTCAAGGTCCTTGCCGAAAGCGCTGTTTTTCCGGACCTCAGTGAGGCCGCCCGGCGAATTCTCAATGATGATCGAATTCACATCGTCATTTTCGGTCACACCCACGTTTACCAATACCGACAGTGGGGTGCTGAAAAAGAGTATTTCAATACCGGTACTTGGACGGAAATCACCTCACTCGATATCACCTCGCTAGGAAAAATTACCAAACTCACATACGTCCTCTTAGAATATCCAGAGGATGGCGGAAAACCTCGAGGCCGTCTCAAAGAGTGGCGGGGCTACCACAGGATTGAAGAGGACATTGCCATTTCGTGATCGAGCAAGCTCGCAGACCTAGGCCATCGGTGGGGAATGTCTAGTTCAAGCTTCACAACTCAGTTTTCGAGACGGAGCGATCTTTGACTTTGCTATGCTGGTAAAGGCCGGGAGTCGAAGTTCCCGTGCTCAACCTCATTTATATATGGGAGGCGGCGATCGCTCCGTGATCCCGCGCCTAGGTCCGTGGCTACCCTGATCTGGCCACTGGCCCGGCCTGACCCGGCTATTGGCCGGGCTGCTGACCCGATCAACGCAATGAGCAAGCCCTAGGGGCTAGAGGTTTTTTCTTTATAGACTGTTCTGCATGAAGTAATAATTTGGACTCGATTGCGCTCTCAGAAAGGCCCTTATGTGGACTCTCAGCCAAAAAACTAAAGCCGATGATCCCGCAGTTCTTGCTCAAGCTCGGCGCGCTTTTGCCGC
>JAYTRM010000272.1:0-12928 GCA_043746165.1 Bdellovibrionales bacterium
CATGGGGGCTTTTTACAGGGGAACAATTTGGGTAGGTGGTGAGCCGTGACTGTCGCAATGCTTAACCGACGGTCGTCAGCCGTTCGGCTTCTTTCTAAACTCTGAGTAAACCTTTAGTCCAAATCCGGATGGAGTCGAGCACGCTATCGTCGGCGTTTGCAAAGGCAACCCCATAGCGTTTTTGTTCTTCACTCCACACTACTTTTCCTTCGACGGCGACTTCACCTTTGCCGTCGGGACTGGCAATGACGAGTCTCACCACTCCGCCCTTATCGAGCCATGCGTCGGTATCAAGCTGAATTCCGCCGAGTGAAATCGTGCTCACCTTGCCGATCAGTTCACGATCGCCAATACGAACGCGGACGGAAGAATCGATTTGGTAACGAGTGTAGCGACGGCGGCCGGCACCTCTCGCTTGCGTTCGCAGCAGTAGACCGAGCGCAAGGGGGAAGACAAGAACGCCCATGAGTACCAAAAAGCCGACGGCCTTGGCCGAGGTACCACTGATTCCATCTCCGAAATCGTCGTGGTCGTCACCATTTATGATAGCTTGAGATGCGACCAAACCGCAACCGCCGCCGCCAGAACTCGAACTGGCACTTGCCGGCGCGCGGATCGAGGCCGCGCTAAATGCGGGAAGGGCCGAACTCACCGTGGCCGTTTGCGCAGCCACCAAGGCGTTGTAAACATTGAGACGACCTGAAGTCGAAACAAGTCCGCTGAGGCCCGAAACTTTATTGACTCCACCAAGCAAAAGCGTTTGCACCTGGTAGCCATTCATCGTCGGCTGCTCGCGCACCATGAGTGCCGCCGTACCTGATACAAAGGGCGTCGCCATCGAAGTTCCTGAAAGTCGCGCGTATGCGTTTAGCGGATAGGTGCTCCAGATGTTGACCCCGGGTGAGGAGAGATTCACCGTAGTTGGGCCCCAGTTCGAAAACGTGGCCCACGTGTCGGAGTCACTTGTCGCGGCGACCGCTATCATTCCCGGCGTGTTATAGTTGGCAGGATAAGTGGGCGTCGTGTCGTTATCACTCGAAGAGTTGCCGGCGGCTGCGACAAACACCGTTCCGCTCGTATAGGCAAACGTAACGGCCGTCAGCAGGGTCGCGCTGTAACCCGTGCCTCCCCAAGAGTTGCTGAGAACTTTAGCGCCATTGTTAACGGCGTAGTAGATCGCGCTCACGGCGTTGGAAGTTGAGCCCGAGCCGGTATTGTCGAGAAATTTGAGCGGCATGATGCGGATTTGCGCCGCCGCGATTGGGTTCTGGGTGATGTCTTGCGTGGTGCCAAGAATGATTCCAGAAACATGAGTTCCGTGACCGTCGTCATCGACGGGGCTGTTGTTGTTGGAAACCCAATTCCAGCCATTGACGTCGTCAATGAACCCATTGCCATCATCGTCGATGCCGTTTCTGGGGATTTCTTTTGGATTTGTCCAAATCGCTCCGCTCCCCGTAAAGACCGTGTGAGTGAAGTCGATTCCCGTGTCGATAACCGCGACGATCGGCGCCGTTTTTCCCGCGCTCATCGCATTCCAGGCTTGACCGAGTCCTATAGCTGCTGCAGTTTGCGCGGTGGTATTAGTTGCGGTCTCGGCGTGAACGACGCCTCCGCTGATGGACTGCGCGGCAAAGTCCTCCGCCGACATGACGGCCTCGACATCCATACTCTGCTTGTGAACGAGGTAGTTGGGCTCGGCAAATTGCACGGCTGAGTCGGCCTGTAGGCTTGCCACCGCATCTGCAACCGACTGCGATTCAGGAACCCTAAAGTGATGGAGATTTAATCCTCCCCACGAGCCTTTAAGAGTCATACCCTTTTCGCTGACCATGCGGCCGATGAACGCACGCGACTGCTGCGACTTTGCACTGCCTTTGAGCTTTACTATAACTTCTTGAGCGACATATTCCGTACGACTCTGAACAATCTGCTGGGCCTGAGCTACAGGTGCCGCGCCAATCACCAAGAAAGTGGCAGCAACCGCAAACTGACGCATCAGAATTAACTGCCGCTTCACTAAGACCTCCGCCAACGCGCTAAACTCTACTTTCGTCCAAAACCGCCATTACTCATCGGTGCAAAGCTTAGAAAATTAATCGCTTTCACGATCTTTTTTGCGGTCTTTTCTGATACGCATTAAAGTATTGAATTTAGGAAGAAATACTGAAAAAATGAGATGCCTTAAATCGACTCGAAACGCCTTGAGTCGATGGCGACGTCTGGGAGTGATTGGAAGTTCAAAGGGGCAGTCGTATTCGCAGCTACGATGCCCGGGTTTCAGTTTGAGTCGCACCGAACTGGGCCGCGGGCCTGAGTCCCGCGCGCCTTAACTGATTAAGTCGTAGTGAAATCGTCGTCCGCTAGCCATCCGTTAGTCGTCTGAGCTCGGTTGAAACGGAGTCGAACCTTTCGAAAAAACTTGGGCATTGCTGGTGATCTTAGCCGAACTGCGAAGCCCCTGCATCCAGAGGCGAAGTGGTTCCTGAGCGCGGCGACTGGCCGCCATCTCTCCACCTGGGTCGAGATCGTCGTTAGCGTCGCTGCCAGCGAGGTTGATTTTCTTATCTCCCTTTCCAGGTTTCGCTGGAGCCGCAGATTGGACCGGCAGGTATTTCACGATCAACATCTTGAGCCCGTCGGGAATTAGGCTTGAAGGCAGCGGCTTGCTGGGACTCAGACTGAAAGCGGCCCGCATGATCGCCTCACTGTCGGTCGCACCGACCTTGGGAATGGAGGCGGCATTGATGCTGAACGCACCGGTTTCTTCCCATTTCAGTTTATGATCTGCGACGAACTTGTTCACGCCTGCGACGTCATCGGCTTTCATTTTGCTTTCGAGGTCTTTCATTTGGGATTCGGACTGATCTTTGGCGAGCAAGATGCCGGCGATCTCCTCTTTGGCCTCTTCGAGTTTTCGCTCAGAGGCCGCCTTTTTATCGAGGACCTCGATCAGGTGGTAGCCGTAACTTGTCTTCACCGGCTCGCCCACTTTGCCGACCGGCTGGGAAAATGCGGCTTGTTCAAACTGCGGTACCATCTTCCCACGCATGAAGAAATCAATGAGACCACCGCTCGCCTTTGAACCCGGATCCTCGCTATATTCTTTCGCAAGCTTTGCAAAATCCTCAGTTTTTGCGCGCTTTGCGATGTCTTGAATTTTGCCGAGAGCTGCTTTTTCTGCTTCAGCATCGCCTTCTTTGGCGCGAATCAGAATGTGCCGAACCTTGACTTGCTCGGGCGCCGAGAACTCAGTCTTGTGCTTTGGGCTATTGTAGTAATCTTTCAAGGCGTTTTCGTTTGCGGCATTCGCGACGTAGGCTTTTTTGGCCTCCGCCGATATGGAGCTCGGCTGAACCAGGGTATCTGGCTGAATTGAAGCAAAGTCGATGTTGGCTTTGAGCGACTTTAACGCTTTCATTTTGTCATCTTCGATTTTCAGCGGCTTCAGAGAATCGTTAAAAAGGCCGACCATGCGGCGAATCGACTGGTCGCGGCGAATCTCGTCTTCGATCTCGCTCGCTGTTTTGCGGCTGCTGTCGAGAAAATTGTGATAAAGAACAGGACTAAATTTTCCGTCCTGTTGAAAGGTTGGAACAGCCATTAAGATGTCGCGAACTTCGGCGTCTGACGTCATCACACGCTCATGCTCGGCCGCCTGGGTGAGAAGTGCCATTTCTACCAGCTGATCGCGCACTTGACCCTGGAGGATTTGACGGCCCATGTCGCCCCCCAGCGAAAGGAGTTGCTCAGATCGAGGGTCGCGGCGCGCGCGGTCCATTGCCTCATTAAAATCGAATAAAGACACGATCGTGTCATTCACTGTTAGCGCGGCGCCTCCAGTGGCGACGCCTTGATTTTGCTTGTTAAGACCCCAGAAAACAAAAACGAGGATAATGGCGCTGAAAATCATCCAGGCCGTCACACGTTTCACCACACTCTTACGGTTGTGACGCAAACTGTACTTTAAATCCTCAAACATCGAAATCCTCCGGGCGGTGCAATTTTAAGCGCATCTGCTTACTGACTTGTTACTGACTTGTGAATATCGCCTCGTGGCGATTCGCAGTCGTTGTTGCTGTTGGGTCATAGAAGCTAGTTTTGTGGCAATTTTCAAGGAGATTTGTTGGAATCCGAGAGGCACTTTGTTACCGTTTCAGGAGGCGAGGGCCAAGAACGGCCGTTCACGCCATTGAATCCCTCCGCTTAAGCGTGGGGCCCCAAGGAACTTTAAGGCCGCATTGGCCTAAGGATGCTGAGAGCTAATATGCACTCAGTTGGAGCGACAGCGAGATGAATTTTTTTGCATTTGACATGCGCAAGGCCCTGATTGTTCTCCTGGTGATTGCCTTGCCGCTCCTCTCGGTCAACATGAAGCGTAATCCAGGCGAAGATCCCTGGTACAAAAAACCGTTCAGCGCTTCCGTTAGCATGATTCAAGCTGGCTACTCCAGTTTCACCGGCGGAGTGCGCGGAACGACTTCAATGTATTTAAAGTTGATCGGAACCAAGCGCGAAAATTTATCGCTGAAACACGAAAACGAAGAATTGCGAGCAAAACTCGGCGGCCTCTCTGAACTCAAACTTGAAAACGAACGACTCAACAAGCTTCTCGACTTTAGGCACAGCACAAATATGGAGCTGCTTGCGGCTAAGGTGATCGCCCGCGATTTGTCCCTCGATCACACTTCCATCCGAATTAACCGCGGCACTCGCCACGGACTCAAAAAACTTCAAGGAGTTATCACCGTCGAGGGCGTCGTCGGTTATGTGCTCAAAGCTGAATCCGATTCATCACTCGTGATCGTGCTCAACGACCGCTCGTCAGCCATTGATGCCATTGTTCAGCGAACCCGCGCGCGCGGGCTCGTCAGCGGCAAGAACTTGAGCACGTGCCGACTTCGGTACCTCGAACGCGCTGATGACGTTGCACCTGGAGACATGATCGTCACGAGCGGGCTTGAGGGCTACTTTCCGAAAGGATTCCCGATCGGCAAACTCACTTCGGTCCGCAAGACAGACTTCGGCATCAGCCAGGAAGCCGAAATTCAGCCCGTCGTCAACGCCACCAATCTCGAGGAAGTCTTCGTTGTTCTCAACTCCGGCCAAGAAGATTTCAGTGATCGCTTTGGCGGCTCCGACTTTGGACCTCCACTTCTGTCAAAAATGAACCCCGAGCCTGAGAAACCGGTGATCAACGAAACTTCCAAAGGCAAATCGGCTCCCCCTCCCGAATCACCCGAGGATCTTCTTACCGACAATGATGAAGCGACGGCCGCTCCGCCGCCAGAACCACCAGTGGTTCCGTCATCTGGACCGGCAAAATGAAGGCCAAGCTTCTTCTCATAGCCAACCTGGCCCTGTTTGTCTTGGCCCTTATGATTCTAGGTTCCGTGCAAACGTCATTGTGGTTTCAAATTTTCGGTTATTTCCCGAGCCCGGCTTTGTGGATTCCTTGTTTGATCTACGTAGCCCTTTATCGCAGTACTCTCGAAACAATTATTTTTGCATATTTAGCTGGCTTTACGCTATCGACGATGTCGGCTATGCCCGAGGGTTTGCTGATGCTACTTTGCGTGGCGCTTGCACTTACGGCGCGCCTTTTTAAACGTCGTATTTATTGGGAGACCTCGAGCTATATGATGATGACCTGTGGCCTGGCGGCCCTTGTTTTTCACCTGTATCACTGGGGAGCATCGTTTTTTATCGGCGATTATCCTCTCACGAGTCCCAACATCATGGACTGGCTGATCGAAGCGTTGTTGACTCCTTTGGCGGCCCCTCCCCTCCTGCCACTTTTCAGATGGTTTGATCGAATTACTGAGCGGGACAATAGCGAAATGGCGGCACACGTCTCATGAGTCAATTCATCAACTCTGAACAAGATGCCAAAGATTTTCTACCGCGCTACCGAATTCTCTACGCGCTCATCGCGTTCACGTTCACGATCTTTTTCATTCGTTTATGGTACCTGCAGATCATTAACGGTAACGAACTTCGCCAGTTCTCAGAGCAAAACTCGATTAAGGAAACTAAAATTCCAGCGCCCCGCGGGATTATCTATGACCGCAACGGCGAAATCTTGGTCGAAAACCTGCCGGGCTTTGAAGCGACCATTTCGCCGCAGTATGTGACTGATCTCAATGCCACATCGATTGCCGTTGCCCGTGCGCTCGGCATGGAAGCGCAGGCCGTTTACCAGGCGGTGGTGAAATCTAAGCGCCTCAACGGTCCATTTCGTTCGGTGAACATCAAAGATAATTTGAGCCGCGATGAAATTTTCAATCTCGAAGTGATCAAGCAAGACTATTCAGGAATCGACATCAAAGAGAATGTCTTACGCAGCTATCCCTTAAAGGAAGACGGCGCCCAGCTCTTTGGCTACGTCAGTGAAGTTTCCAAAAAGCAATTGCCTATACTCAACGACAAATATGAGGGCAAACTTAAATTTCAGCAAGGCGACATGATCGGTAAAGCCGGCATCGAAGAGATGCTCGACATCTACTTGCGTGGCAAGGACGGCATCTCAGTTCAGCAAGTCGATGCGCGCGGGCGCGAAGCTTTGAGTACGAAACTTCTGGGCAACCTGGCAGGCCTCACCGCAGCGACGGCCGGCGACAATGTTATTCTCACGATCGACAAAGATCTGCAAGAAGCGACCTACAAAGCCTTCACCGGCCAAGGACACATTGGCGCCGCCGTGGCGATGAAGGTGAACGGCGAGATTCTCTCTTGGGTCAGCGGCCCCTCGTTTGACCCCAATGAGTTTTCAACTCGAATTTCGAGCGAGCTTTGGGCGAAGCTGATCAATGACCCTGACAAACCTTTGCGCAATAAAGTGATTCAAGACCATAACTCACCTGGTTCGACCTTTAAGCCGCTCGTTGCAATCTCCGCACTTTGTGAAAATAAAATCACCGCCAACACCGTAGTCTCTTGCCCCGGCATGCTTAAGTTCGCAGGTCGCCCGTATCACGATACGGTCAAAGGTGGTCACGGTAACCTTGTCGTCACACAGGCGATCGAGCAGTCAGCTAACATTTTCTTCTACAAGATGGGAATCTTGCTGGGTATCGAAGATATGTTTAAGTACATCGATCTGATGGGCATCGGCCACCGCACTGGAATTGAACTGCCGGGTGAACGCACGGGCCTTATGCCGAATAAAATCTGGAAGCAGCAAACGATCGGCGAGGAATGGCAGCCGGGCGAAAACCTCTCGGTCGCCATTGGCCAGGGCTTTGTTTTGACGACGCCCTTACAGATGGCAGTCGCCTACAACGCGATTGGCAACGGCGGGAAAATCGTCAAGCCCTTCGTCATCAAACGAGTTCTCGGACCTGACAATAAGGTGATCAAGGAGTACGAACCTGAAGTGATTCGAGACGTCACCGACACGAGTCTCCCCGTCCACATTCGCCCTGACGTGCTCGAGACCGTTCGCCAGGGCCTACGCTTAGTGGTCAATGGCGAACGCGGCACCGCTCGCCGCTCGAAACTTTCATTTGTCGAAATGGCAGGTAAGACCGGCACGAGCCAAGTGATGTCGTTTTCGGCTGATAATCTTTTTATCAACTGTATGGACCGACCAAGACACCAACGCCACCACGGTTGGTTCATAGGCTATGCTCCGGCCGATCATCCCGAAATTGCGATTGGCGTCCTCTCGGAGCACGCTTGCCACGGGTCAAATGCCGCTCCGGTCGCCAAAGAAATTGTTAGGGCCTACGTTGCCAAATACCATCCCGATTGGCTAGCGCACGAACCCAAAAAGAAACTTCGCGAGTCGACCGGGCCCGGCCCGGCTGACGAAAGAATCGAGAACGAGTGATGGCAACAGCAAGCTCCCGACAATTTCAAGTTCACAACCGCACCTTCTTACAAAAAATAGACTGGAACTTTGCACTTTCAATTTTCTTTTTGAACGTCATCGGTTTGATCAACCTCTACAGCGCCACGCGCGGACACGGCGAGATCACCAGCAATCGCTTGTTTTACTCGCAGGTATTTTGGCTCGCAGCTGGCTGGGTTCTCTACTTCGCGGTGACTTTGCTCGAATACCAGGTCTTTTTGCGCCTCTCGTATTTGATTTACGCCCTCAATCTTTCCGCCCTTTTCGCGGTCATGGCGTTCGGTAAAGTCGCTCTCGGCGCCCGCCGTTGGATTGATTTTGGATTTTTTAGCTATCAGCCGTCTGAGTCCATGAAGGTTTCGCTCGTTCTAATTTTAGCCCGAATCATGTCGCAGAGGTCTTATCCCGATGGGCTTGGGATTAAGGAATTAATTTTTCCTCTGGTTTTCTTGATTGGTTTACCTTTCGTGATCGTCGCTCTCCAGCCTGACTTGGGCACTGCGCTGATGATTTTTCTGATCGGCGCATCGGTTTTATTCTTCCTCAAAATCAAGACCCGGATTCTGATGGCTGTCACCATTACTTTAGTCATCGGCGGTGCCGGCGGATGGTTTTTCGCGGCCCAACCCTACCAGAAAGATCGCGTCTACACTTTCTTTGATCCGGGTCGCGACCCAAAAGGTAAGGGCTACAACAGCATTCAATCCAAAATCGCAGTTGGTTCAGGGAAAGTTTTTGGCAAAGGCTTTCGCAAAGGCACTCAAGCGCAGCTCGAGTTTCTTCCCGAACGCCACACCGATTTCATCTTCTCGGTGTTGAGTGAGGAACACGGTTTCGTCGGCAGCATCATTACCATTGGATTTTTTGCGACACTTTTTGTTTTGGGTATTCGCATTGCATCGCAGGCGCGAGACAAGAGTGGCTCGATCCTCGTCATTGGCGTACTCGCGATACTTTTCTGGCATTACTTTATCAACATCTCAATGGTCATCGGGCTTTTACCAATCGTTGGAGTGCCGCTGCCTCTTATTTCGTACGGCGGCTCCAACATGCTGACCATCATGGCTGCGCTGGGATTGATTTCGAGTGTCTCGATGCGGCGGCATATGTTTTAGCTGCCACCGCCTAGATTCAACCCTCACCGAATCCCGCCGCTCTCTTTACAGGCTTGAAAGAAAGTCAGCCGACACAAAAACCTTCTCGAGATCCATGACTGGCGGCTTGGCCGTTCCGAGGTCAACCGGATTTGTATCGGGCGTGTCAATCAGGGACTTGTCTTGCATCATCGACAGGGTAATCGGGCGATCGCTGCGAATAACCGGAACGCCGTTGGCGTTATTCTTATCGATCGTGTTGTACATGTTGGCCTCTGCCTTGTACCAAGCGTTGCCGCGATCGGTGTCCTGGCAGGTCGAAGCTTCAGCCCCCGCCGCACCCCAACGTTTTTCAGGACACAAATAGGGATCAAAGCTCATACGATTGAGACGCGTCAGCAGCTGAGTGAAATTGAGTGTGACTGGCTTTGAAACCGAGTTGGTGTAGGTAATCTGGCAAGTCTTGTTGAGGCTTTCAACTTTCTGCTTAAGCGAACCCACGTAGTCCGCTGCCGTTCCGTCAAATTTAATTTGAGCATCGCCACGCTTAGCGACGTGGTACTGGTCCACGGCTAAATTGATGATGTCACGGATCGAAGCTTTGAGGCGACCGTCGCGACCGTTCGTAGCATAAGGGCCCCAGATCTGCGCGTCTGCTTCACCAAACACATCTTGTGGAATCCAACTTGGGTGGGCCATCGACGTCACGCCATGCTTTACGGCTTCGTTGACGTCATCGACCCGTTGCTGCATCTGATCGCAAAGAGATTGCATCATGCTTCCAACTTCGTCATCAGCTTGAATAACGGCGGTTTTGTCGCGCATCTGCACAGCGAGATACTGAAAAAACCCACCGACTTTAGAGAAAGCTGACTTCCAAAGATCGGGACTGACCGTCGCATTTGGAGCGACACTTGAACCTGGACCAAACCACTGATCGAGAGAAAACTTACCCTCGGCGTAGAGGTGGGCGTCGTCTTCACTCACAACTTTTCCACCGTAGAAAGCACCGTTATCAGCAAGTCTCGAGCCGACGAGGTGAAGCGGACGATACTTATAGAAACCGAGACCTTGATCAGGACGCGAACGCTCGAGAGTTGAGCCCTCGATGATTTTGTACTGCATGCTTCCATCGGGGTGACCGTCGATGACGTGAATGACGCCCTGCGGGTCGACATTCCAGACAATCATAGCATGGCCAGTCGAATGCACTACGGTGCCCGGCTGAATGCCCTGGCGATCGAGTGTCACCGGATAAACATCAGACAGATCATAATTTGGAGTGAGCGCACCGACGCGAAATGAGCGAGTCGAAATTCCGTTGAACATGCCAACGATGTACGGAATCAGGTTGGGTTCAGTGCCAGGCCGGCTCGTCAAATTGGGGGCACCGCGAGAAGTGAGTACGTTTCCGTACGGATCGTTATCGAGCTGTGCGGTCGGCAGAATCTTATCGAGATCCTGGGCCGAAGCGTAGGCGATCTTGTTCATCCTAAAACCGGTGACATGCGAAAACGGTAAGCCGTTGTGATAAGCGAAGTAGGCGCGCAATAAGTAAGGAAATTCAGCGCAATCTGAATATAAAATCAACGAAGGCGGATCTTGATCCGCATACATATTGGCAACGGGAGATTGCAAACAGCTTTTGATTGTCGTGCAGGCGTGTGCCGCACGAGCAGCTCCGAGCTGGGTCACAAACTTTCCCCAGTTGACTTCATCTTGGTCCGTCCACGCCGATTTTGTAACGTAGATAGGAAGTGTCAATGCGGGCTGATGCTCGAAAGCTCCGCGGGCTTGCGCGTTCGCATCGACCGGCATCGGAGTTTGCACTCCATCATCACCGCCGACAGCTCCGTCTGCGGGCAAATTCGGATCGGTTTGCTGCCACGGGCGCCAGCCGCCATCGCCGCGATCAGGTCCACCACCGCGATCACGTTCATCACCGCCATCATAGTACCCGTCGTCAGGATAGTAGTCCCCAGGAGGGGGCTGAGCCGGCGGCGGTTTACCGATAAAGCCATCAAAGAGCCCTGCCCGAGCCGGCGTCGCCGAAAGAACGCAGTTCACACCAATCGCCAAGCTTAAAACGTAGATTGCCCGCAGAGCGCCCAGGCAAACTTTCTTTGAGTGCTGCCATCTAAGAGCCTGACGTAGTTGAAAATCTCGGTTGCCAAACGACATGAGGAGGCTCCTTTTACGTGCTAAAACAAAGCAGACAGCGAAGTCCGCTCAGTCTGCTCAGTCCGTTAGGAGGTAGCAACGCCTGTGCCACCAAGTGAAGTTGATGATGAGTAGATCCGTGACCGATCTTGGTCAGTTAGGCGGGAACAACGATCGCGGGCACACGGGGTTGCGCGCCAAAATGAAAAAAATGGCGTGTCGAACAATTTGACAGAAAGGCGCGAAACAGCGCGACCGTTTCCGAGCGTTTTCCGAGCGGTTCTCAGTCCTCAGTTTCAGTCAGTGAGCCGGCATCAAAACCACCAGGTTCAACAACTGCAACCGGGAACCGAGAACATTGTTCCAAGAACTGAAAACAGCAGTTCCCGACTAAAGGTGCTTTTTGATAACGGCGAGAATATTTTCCTTCGGATGGTTGCCGACGATTTGGTCAACCTGTTTGCCATTTTTAAATAAAATGAGGGTCGGCACCCCGCGAACGCCGTAGGTCGAGGGCGACACTTGATTAGAGTCGATATCGACCTTAAGAACCTTAAGCTTGCCTGCATATTCGGCAGCAATTTCTTCGAGCTTGGGAGCCAATGACCGACATGGACCGCACCACTCAGCCCAGAAGTCGACCAAGACCGGAGTGTCCGATTTTAAAACATCACTTTCAAAGGCGCTGTCAGTCGTCGCGGAGGTGTTGATTCCCATTTTTATTCCCTTCTCAAATCTCACCCAAAATCTCAAATGAGGGGCGTCATTTCGTTCTAGCTCAATCACGATACAAAGTCGAACCCTACTCCGACCAACGTCAAGGTACCGACCAATCGGTTCGCCAGCAAGTCCGACCGGTCTGGCGCAGTTGACGGCATGGACCCAAAATCTCCTTAATTATATCATGCGTTAAATGCTCGGCAATTCAATTTATAAGCCACTTTTGCCGATGGGAGAGTGTGCAAAAAGACAGCCTCAATATCCTCGTGGTCGAAGATGATCAGAACCTAGCAAAGGCTCTATCAGCCGCTATTGAGCGCGGCGGATACAGAGCACACGTGGCGCATAATCCCGACGAAGCTCTCAATATTTGTAAGTTTCAGTCAATACACCTGGCCGTTATTGACTGCATGCTACCGAAAATGGGCGGGCGAGAACTTGTCGGCAAACTGAAGGCCGAAAGTTCGTCGAGCCTTCCTGTCGTGATGATGAGCGGAATCTACAAAGATCGCGCTTTCATTCGCGAAACGGTTCAAGCCACCGGTGCCTTGGCTTTTTTGTCAAAGCCATTTGACCTCAGCGATTTCATGAGCAAACTCGACGAACAACTATCGGCCATGGTCGATGTGCCCGTCGAACGACTCCAACAATTTCTCGCCACTCAAACTTTGAGTCCCAAAGAGCGGATCAGCGCCGTCGATGAGGCCTCCGTTGTTCACGGCTTTGATTTGCCGTGGATCTACAGCCTCCTCATGCATCCCAAAGTCAGCGGACATTTAAATATCATCGACGCCGATGGCGAAGTGAGCAGCGTCGCTTTCGCTAACGGAACAATTGCACAAGTTTTCCAAGAAGACGCTCGCTCCTACTTCGGAGCACTTCTCGTGGAGCATGGTTTCGTCAACCAGCAAGACCTTGACTCAGCCATAAAGGGAGCCCTTAAGGGCAAACGGCTCGGCGAAAAACTCATCGATGCCAACCTGTTGAGCCCGCACGCGATCGACGTGGTTATGCGTGAACAGCAAGGGATTCGCCTCGCTCGCACCGTGACCGACACTTCGGTAAAAATCAATTTTGTTGAGACAGAGGACATGGCGATAAA
>JAYTRM010000273.1:0-3937 GCA_043746165.1 Bdellovibrionales bacterium
AATGGGGCTACGCCCCCTTCAACCCCCGCTTATATCCCTCGCCGCAAGCGGCGGGGTCCTACGCCGAAAACGATAGAGCTTCGCTCCTCGCCAGCGCGAAAGGTAAACAGCCTTTTTTGTGATCTTAGCGGTGACAGAGGGGTTTCCGTCTCGATCGCCCCCCATCCACGAATCAAAGCGAATTGGCGTGTTGATCAATGGCAATCGATGACCGGTATGTTCAAAAAGACTTTTATCCAAAGATCGCATGAATTGGGGCACGGCATACCAAAGGACCTGCTCGACGGTAGCAAGCCCAGAAAGGGCTTCATCGATTGGAGTGGGCCGGGACTCGCTCACATCAGCTGTAAGCCAAAGAGAAGTAATCTCGCTGAAAAAAAACTCGTCGAGGTCGGTCTTTTCCGCTGGAGTTAAATCAGGCCGATCTCTTTCAGCTAGGCCGCGAGAAATTCGAATGTTCTTCTTCTGCAAACTCGGCAACATTGTTTCTGTCGGATGTGCCGTCAAGACCAGATCTAAGCGCATTTTACAAACGCAGTTAAAGATTTTTTCTTTTGAATAGCCGCGTTCGATCAGCTCGCGGATAACAGCTTCGCATGAACCTGGTTGGGCTGAAGAATTGGGATCAAGCTCGTAGCTTCGGCGGCGGCGCAGGCGATGATGGTTCTCAGCCGCATTTGCAAGTGTCAGAAAGAGCGAGCCCGCCCGAGCCAACGGTAGCGCTTCGTCAGGAGTGAGAGATCTTAGAAGATCAAGAAGCTGGGCCGAGGCTTGCTCATCACCTTGCCGTGCGTTTTTAGCCAGCCTCACCACTTCTTGTGACCTATCGAGAAAAGCGGGGCCTAACTGCGATGTAAGCACCTGAGCGAGGAGCTCGCGCAGAAAGCTGACATCATTTTCGAGACTTCCTTGCGTTTTAGATGTCGTGCCCATGTTGTGATCCTTTGTTTAGATCACATTTAGCACTTACAAGTTAAGGTGAATACGAAAAAGGCGGCAAAACTGCCGCCTCAACTTATCGCACTAGAGTCAATGCACTGGTTGATTAGTTAATTTTTTCAAACACGCACAGGCATTGCCCGCTGGTGTCTCCATCATCATCACAGGCACCGCTCCGGGCAACTCTACCGTCTTGGGTGAGAACCTTAAACCTGGCGGCATGCCCGCCGTGAGAGAGTTTGACTTGAATTCTGTCAGCAGAAACTATGTTTCCGCCATCTTCGACGAGCGCAGCTTTGATTTGGGCTTTGAATGAATCTTCAACGCTGAATTCATGTATGTTGGCACCTTGGCCGCTGACGGCCAGAAGCGTAATCACGGTGGCTGCGAACCCGGCAAGTTTGACTGATTTCATAAGCTCTCCTCGAAAATTTTTCGCCCGTCGCGAAATCTTCATTTTCATAGAGAGTAATATTCAATACTTGGGCCATGGATCGTTTTGCGACACGACAAAGGTCAAGATCAACCTATGCATTTCAAATAGTCAGCTGTCCAAAATTGAATCGGTCATTCAGAACTTGGTCTGTCGACGATCTGGACAGGTGTCAAACGAGTTGTTTACGTTTTGCTCTGAGACGGTCGCGTAAACCGAACAACTTATTTTCACGCCCGAAAAGTCTTCTAAAATTGTTTAACTTACCTTCAGTGAAGACCCATCCCTAAGAATAGTCCCGACTGGCAATGATCAATCTACACAGGTTTTGCAAAAGTCATTTGGAAAGCCCGACTGTGCGTTTGCTGGAGATTTCCCTAACAGCGCCGCCAAATGCAAATGCCGAAGCCGATAAAAAAGCGAGAAACATGAGAATTAGGCCCAATTTGGTCAACAAAAAACATCCCTTCAATTTTGATTTCCCCAAATCATAGGATCTGAAATTCTTGTTGCCAACCAAAATCTGCCGCCGATGTCTCTAATTTTTCTGCGGGTTTCAATAAAAAGAGGACGCAGAATTGTCTCTGTAAAATTTTACCCATCGTCACCTGGCTGACACCCGCTTGCCGCCCAACTCAATTTGCGATGGTTTCTAGGCCGGCATAGACCGTGCAATGACAGGCCGAGAACAACAACCTCAGACGATAGGTCGATATGAACCGCCGCTTATTTATGTTCTCAGGCTTGGCTTCAGGCTTAACTTTGTCATTCGTGAACAAATCGTTTGCACTTCCGGTGGCACCGCCGCCTCCTGAGTGCCTCCTGAAAGTTGACGAAATCACAGCCGAGGCGACCGGCTTCACACGCTATCAGCATTTCCACAATCTCTCGCTGCCGGTTTCGGTTTTGATTGCACCGCCAGAAGCCGGCTTCAAGATCCGAACATCGATACTCGATCAGGGCTCACTTGACGAGGCTGCTTTTGCCCAATTTATTAAAGAGACGGGTATCGATCCGAGCCTTCGCTATCATTCGCACCTCGTTTCGTTCACCAAAGAAGACCTAGGTCGCATCGCCTCGGGTGAAAAAGAAGTTAAAATCGGCGTGCTCACGCCTATGGGAAATTTTGCTCACAACTTCTTTTTCACGGCGCCCCCGTCGGCTCTCGTGAAAATTAAACGGGGACGTCAGGCCAAAACATGAAACTCTCGTGCGGACGCCGGTCTTTTCTGAACCTTGCGAGCTTCGCGGCCGCGGGCCTTGTGGTCGCAAGACCTGCGTTCGCAGATGACCTTGTTTGTCTTTTGCACACCGACGAATTCGTCACAGAATCCGGCGACTCGCCGTTTTTTCTTCATTACCACACAGTTGCGATTCCAGTTGCCGCACTTATCGCGCTGCCTGCGGATGGCGTACGGGTTGTCACCACCCCTGTAGATCAGGGCTCCTATGACCTCGAGGGATTCAATCAATTTATCGAAAAATCGGGACTCGATCCGGGCTCGTTAAAGACTCATCACCACGAAATTCTCGTTTCACAAAATGAGCTGGCGCGAATTGCCAAGGGCGAAGCCAATGTCGAAATTCGCGTCATTTCGCCGGGTGGTAATTACGTTCACAATTTCTTAGTGACAGCTCCCCCGTCTGCCCTGGTTAAGGTTCGCAAGCAATTGGTCAAAACATGACCGCAAAAACCGCACTCGTTATTTTGTTAACGGCAATTTCTCTCCGAGCTCATGCTTCAGGGGTAGATCTGCAAGACACTACTGCGATCAGCCGGCCAGAAATTCTTAAAACACTCGAGGCGGGCGGCTTCTCACTGGCCGATCTGATCTCACGCAAAGACTCAACCGGAGTTTACGACAACCAACAGCAGGCCGCCGAGCCCGATTTTAAGCCCGTGCTCGAGATTTTGAAGCAAGACATCGAAGACTACCGCAAGAAGCATCCAGGAACCGGCGTAGGACTTAGTTTTGATCAAAGACTTTTCGACGCGAGTTACCTGCAAAATCCCCGAGCTCGTTTTGTCCTCGTAGGCGTAATCAATCGTATGGACCGCGGTTACAAGACTCTCAATCGCTGCGGAGAAATTCGGTTCATTTACCGCCTAGCTTACAATGTTATCGATCACGGAGCTCCCGTGAGTTCTCGTCTCCCGATGACGATCAATATGGTCTTCCGCGCGGGAACATCCGAGAGCGACGCCCACTGTGCCGATCTCGCTCAAGCATGGCTTGGCGTCAACGCTAACTCGGCGGCGCAGGACCTCGTCGGCCACGGACCTCTCAGCCCACGCTTTTTTTCACGCGACCATCTTTCAGATCTTGAAGTCAATTTACAGATCGTCCGTGTGGCGGCTTCGGGCCGTCCTGATTTCGGTGGCAACGCCGAATACTTGCTTAAGGTCTTCCACTGGAGCGGCAGTCAGTTTCTGGAGTCTGCGCTCGAAAATCAAATTGATCGCGATCACTGCCGTCCGGCTTAATTCCGTCTTCGACGTGAATTGAGCGCCGGTCCTGCAGAGTGTTTGCCGCCACTTCTGGCCGGACACTCAATGCCCATGCT
>JAYTRM010000274.1:0-14998 GCA_043746165.1 Bdellovibrionales bacterium
GCGGCTCGAGCTTCGGGCTTGTAAAATTCAGGAAAATTTTCCGTTAAGACCCACTTGATCTGATTTGTTGAGCAAGTGCCCTGCGTGCCGGGCTCACAAACGTTATAAACTTGGGCGTAAATTTTCTGGGAAGCATCGGTATGGCCTTTTTCTGGGTCAAGATAATCTTGTTGAGTGACGAAAAACCCAAAACGCTTAAAGTCGTCTAGATCGTAAGGCACCGGTTTAAAATCAGTGTCTTTGACGGGCAGTAAATGCGTTCGGTAAGTCACACGTGCCGTCTCCAATGTTTGGAATTCACCAAAGGGCTGAAGTAACCGATAACTCTTGCCCTCAACATTCACTTCGGTCGCGAAACTGATATGGCCCTGATCGATCACCGGATCCTCTTTCATGACCGGATTTTTCTCTCGCACCCTGTATCCATCGAGCGTCGATTTGTAATCTGAGAGAGAATTCGTAGGGTTCGCCCAGTCGACCCGCATCAAAGCGCGTTTGTCCCAGGTATTGGTGGTGTCGTCTTCAACTAATTTGTTGGTGTCTTCGTTAAAATCGTTTTTCTGCCGATCGATATCAAAGTGTTTGATAATTGTGTAAGAAGCCACGACCTGGGCCGTCTCGGCCCGACCGGAAGGATCAAATGCTTTCAAAAAGCGAAGCTCAGTCTCCGTGATATCGGCGCGAACAAGACCGAAGTCCTCGGCAAAACCTGGGATGGCGCCAAAATTATTATCTGAATCGGCCTCTTCAACTCCGCGTACAAGGTGATAAGTCTTTCCTTGAATGTCAGATTTCGTGACGTAAGCATCCGAACCAACCGTTGTCATTGTTGGCTTGTGCATGGTACAGGCACTCAAAATTGCGGCCAACGTTAAGATCGCAGTCGAACAAGCCAGAAATTCCTGGGCTCGATTCATTGTGGCTTCGCGTTTACTCATTGGCTGCACCCTTTCTACTTCACTTAAAAATTCATGGTGACGTCGAAAAACGCCGCTGAATATTCTCGATCATAAAATTTAATCTCTTCATTTTGGCCATTCGGATCGAGCGTCGATTCTCGATCGGTGGCAATGCCGGCTGAAACCGCCAGCATGTTCGAGACCTTATAGGAAAGATCGATATAGGTCTTATCGCCGCCTTTGGCGACGCCATTGAAATCAATGGCTTCGGTATACATGTAAAATAAATCGGCGCTCAGCCAAGAGGTTATATCAAAGCTGAGAGCCGTCTTTGATCTAAAGACTTCCGGGTTGTTGATCGTGCCGTCACTACGAAGATCGTACTGATAAAAACCGTGAGAGTAATTGATCCCCTGAGCGACTCCCAATCGGCCAAACCTTTTCTCAATCGCAAAGCCAGGCCCAACCGATCCATTAAAATAGGTTTTACCCACCGAATTACCGACCGGGACTCCGCCATTAAGACCAACCGAGACGCGGTCAATCCATTCGGAGTAAAAGTTTCTTCCGTTTTCCCAGTATTTAGCAACACTCACCACGCCGTAAACAAAATCGCCGTCGCTTCCATTGGCACTTTGCATGCTTTCATTTTGGTAGGAGTAGGCCTGAGCAAACGCCGTGTCGACGGAATAGGCGATTTGGTAAACGTTGTCCTTGATCGTCATCGAAGCCCGGTAAAATCCTTCCCAAGCAACGTGATCAGCGTCATCTAACGAACGCGACGTATCGACCAATACTTCGCCGTGGATCCTAAATCTTGAGGCGTCGGCGCCTTTCAACAATGGCGCTCGGATAGCAGAAGAAATGTCGTCCCACGTGCCGGAAGACTTCGAATTATCGGCATGCGCGATTCCACCGAACAAAACAAAAAACAATGACATGATGACAAGCAGCCACCGGATCTCTGATTTCATTTTGTCGTTTCGCGAATAATCGCCAGTACCTTTGCTCACGGGTCCGCCATATTTCATCAAAAACACTTTTGATCTCAGGATTTATAGGGCAAGGATCAGACCAAGATTGAGAAAGTTCCGCCGTCGTCTAGAGTTTCGACAGGCCCTTTGCTAATTGTGACGGTTTTGCGCTCAGGGATGCCCCTCGAGCTGGGTAAAAAGAACTCTGGTCGAAAGCAGAGCGGCTGTGACAGTTCTCGGTGCCACCGTTTATCTTCTAACACCTGGACCTGTGGGACGACCTGCGAATAACAATAGAGACAATTTTGGGCTGACGGGGGGCCTTACTGCAAACGCAGTACAGGACCTTAACTCCCGCGACAGAGCTGACGATAACCACTCTAAGCAAGTTTTCGAACTTCTTTGCCGCACAAGGATGAGTGAATGGAGAATTCGACGCAGGCCGTGTCACCGAGACAACCCCACTGAAGGGAGAACTCACCGTGCGGGCAAAATATTCTTTATATCTAGCCATACTCTTGGCGAGTTCGATGTTGATTCTGATCGCTTGCAGCCAACCGTCAAACTATCAATCAATAGGCCCAAAAGCGTCGCCTCCGTCAGCTGCCAAATCAATTTTAAGCGGACCGACCGTGATCTACGGAACAGATACACGCCACGATTTGTATGCCGAATCGAATCCGTTCGTGAAGCTCGTCGCTGACTCGACTGTTGCGGTTTTAAGAACTGACGATCTAACTTTGCTGTCCGATGGCAGCGTCAAGATAAACCAAATGCCATTTGGATTTTCTCACATGCTCTGCCCAACCGAGCGATTTTTCTCGCAAGGCACGGCGCCATACTGCACAGGCTTTCTGATTGCGTCGGACACGGTAGTTTCGGCTGGTCATTGCATCACCAGCCAAATCGACTGCGACGACACTTCATTCGTTTTTGGATTTTCCTATTTTACACCGGACCGCCCGCCTGATTCTGTTCCTTCAAGCGATGTTTTTCGTTGCAAAAGCGTCGTGCACACCCAATCGGTGTCGAGCGGCGCAGACTTCTCCGTCGTTAAACTCGACCGCCCGGTTCTGTGGCACTTTCCCCTGCGGGTCAGGTCTCAGGGTCAGGTTGAAATCGGCGACCCCATGACGGTCATCGGTTATCCTTCAGGCTTGCCACTAAAAATTGCTGATGGCGCGCACGTGCGTCGCACCGACAAGGCCGAATACTTTGTCGCGAACTTAGATACCTATGGTGGAAATTCTGGATCGCCTGTTTTTAATTCAAACACGCTAGAAGTCGAAGGCGTTTTGGTGCGCGGAGAACGTGACTTTACTCCGACAGATAACAATTGCTTGATAAGCAATATCTGCCCAACTAATGGCTGTCGAGGTGAGGACGTAACCCGCATTCGCGAAGTACTCCCCTACCTCGACTGACATCGCCACAGCTTGTATTATCTATGGCCGCCGAACCCACGAGCAATTCGGACATCTTGACGTTCAAACTCAAATCTCTCCTGTCGCCGACAATTTGGCGCAACGAGACGCACCACCCGCGGCTCCTGCAAGAGAACTTCGAGGACACTGCGGGCAACTGATAAGCTTCGCCAAAACAAAGACCCACGCGGAAGCCGCACTGAAACAGGCTCTGCAGCGATTCTTAATTCAACTGGCAACAATTCAATCGCATTTTCGACCGACTGCCGAATCAGCGCCTGCGAAGCACTTTGCAACTCACTTTCCGCTTGTGCGGCGAGCTGACTACTTTCTTTAAACATAAACATTTCCTGTTTATAGCTTGGGATTAAATGGTTAATCTGGAGAAATTCCAGGCAAACCGCAATTTTTTTTGGATTAAAACTCTTGAGAGAAAGGAATGGATTAGCCTTACTTTGACGTCAGATCGAACCCGACCTACGCTACAAGTGTGCAAAACCCATTCAGTTTAAACCTGAGAGATTAGCCGCATTTCTTAATCATTTTCTTTTAACCGAAGCGACGAAATCTCGGCTCAGCCGAGATTCGCATCTTCATTTAACCGCGCGGGTCGCTCGAAATGAAAAAGAGGTAAGATCGATGCAGCTTGTATCCACAGGGGTAATCCCGAGATGGTGGGTTATCATTGTATTTTGAATCATCGTATCTTCCTCCTTTCGAAGAATAACTGGCCTCTCGCCCGTAAATTCGGATGCGAAATCTCCAGTTGGAGTCCACATCGAACTCTTAATCCCAATTTAACGAACTGTCCGGTATTTTCCAAGTCTTTTTTCTAAAAAAAGTTTGACTATGAAATTTTTTAGATCACCTCAATGCCACCATGGAACCAGTATCCCCGTTTGGAGCCACCCCGGGAACGTCAGTAGAACGTGACGGAATCGAAAGCGGCATCACCGCCAGCAGCGTTTTAGTTTTCTAAAATTCACAGCGAATCGCTTCCGATTTTGCTGGGGCACCGGGCTGATCAGTGGCCACAGCCCGGCAATTGTGCCATGATCGTGGTTTCAACAAGGACGTGAGAATGAAAGATCTGCAGCAATTCAAAAACCCTCTCGATCTCCATGTCTTTGTTTGCACCAATCAGAAAAGCGGCAAACCCTGCTGTGCCGACCGAGGCGGCGAAGAGCTCCGTCAGAACTTAAAAACCTGGGCTAGAGCAAACCCTTCCATTGCATCCCGAGTTCGCATCAATGCGGCGGGCTGTCTCGACCACTGCACGGAAGGCGTCGCGGTTGCTTTGTTTAAAAACAATCCTCCAGGTCAACAGTCTACGATTCTCTTTGAGGCCAACAGCCAAAACATCGAGCAAGTCAAGCAAGTGATACTCGACCAACTCAAATGACCAAGATCGACACCTTTGAACAAATTAATAAAGACATCATCAATTGCGAGCTTTGTCCCCGGCTGAGAGCGTACTGCAAAAAAGTAGCCATAGATAAACGGGCGAGCTTTAAAGACCAGACTTATTGGGGGAGACCCGCCCCAAACTTCAATCCCAAAGGCCGTGAAGCTCGGCTCGTCATCGTCGGACTCGCACCGGCCGCACATGGTGCCAACCGCACGGGTCGCATGTTCACCGGTGACCGCAGTGGGGAATGGCTCTACCGCGCCCTTTACCGCGCGGGGTTCGCTTCACAGCCAAGTTTTGAGCACGCGAGCGACGGGCTCGAACTTATAAATTGCGTGATTACGGCCGTCGCCCATTGTGCACCTCCCGACAACAAACCGCTGCCAGAAGAAATCGACAACTGCAGCGATTTTTTTTCACGAACCTACTCTCAGGCTCGACCGCGAGTCGTTGTAGCACTCGGTGCGATCGCGTGGCGGGCCATTTTTAGCGAGTTCAAAAAGCAAGGCCAATGGAAGCAGTCCATGCCCCCGTTTGGTCACCAACAAACCGTAAAAATTAGCGAAGGCCCGCTCGTCATCGGCAGCTATCATCCAAGTCAACAAAATACGTTTACAAAGCGCCTCACTGAGCCGATGTTTGACGCGATATTCGCAGAAGCCCGCAAGGCTCTGGCTCTCATTGAACCCTGAGGATTCCACCCCGCGCAAGAGTGAGTTTTCGACCCCGCCAGTGGACGTGACTTCCGCTTGCAATATGAGCCCACAAGGGCAAGTGAAGCGTCTCCCGTAACAGCCAATATGCAACGAGCTTCGGCTTTATTCGAGTTCCGAGCAAACTCATGAGCCAAAGATCGCATCCACCCCATATCATGAGGTGAAATAGTAAGGCGTAGCGAAACGAAACATCAAATCTAGCAGTCAGCGCGACGGAGCCGATCAGGCCGGCAATCCAGCATGAGATCAATGGCTCTAAAAAGAAAAGCTGCGGCGCCTGAGACTTACGAATTCTCCCCCACCTAATGTGGCGAGCCCAGAAATCAGCGACAGTGTATGAACCTATCGGCTGGACAATCGGAATTTTCATGATTTCCACTCGAAGCCCTAGAAGCTTCATGGCTTGGCCAGCCATGTAGTCTTCCGCTAAGTAGCGCCCAAGATTAGCGATGCCCCCAAATCGATTTGCATCGCTTTTCCGAAAAAGCATGGATTTGCCCACCACGATCGGTACCCCGACACGCTTTGAAAGCATCATAAACCGTGCGTAAAACGTGTTGAGAAATACAGATTCGAGCCAGGCTCCGGTGGTTGCAGCAAACTGACCACTAACGACGGCCGTGACGATGCCGACATCATCCGCAAATGGTTCGGCGACTCGCCTCAGATAGTCATTACCAACCCGAACATTGCTGTCACTGATAAGAATCCAATCGTGATCTGCAGCCTCGTAGCCGCGAAGCATGTTGTTGATCTTAGGATTAGGACCTACCCGCGCTTCACCGATAAAAAGGCGGGCTGGAACCCGCGGGTGGCGCGCGAGAATTTCGCGAATGGCGGGTACTGCAGGATCGGTTTCTTCGGCAACGCAAAAGATAAGTTCGTATTCGGGATAGTCAAAGTGGAAAAAGCCTTCCATATTGCGTTGGAAGTCTTCTTCAAGTCCCTTTACGGGCTTTAAAATGCTAATCGGCTTAGGCCTCGTTCTCGGTGGCGTTTTCGGTGGCGTTTTCTGGCAACTTGAGCTTCGGTCTCTCGTTCGCTCAACTTCCAGTTCGTTTTCCGGTCTAAAATGTTTATTTGAGAGCCAAGTTCCCCAGATCGTCAGACCAGTCGCAACGAGCCAAAGAAGCAGGCCTAAGTCCCCCGTTCGAGATAGAACCCAAGAAACTAAAAGAGGGTTCAGTGATTTCCTCCTGGTAGAATTTAATGTCGAGTTTCTGTTTACGGATCGCTTCAAGCACAGCATCCGGATGGCGTTCGCAATCAAACACTGTCTTCCAGGCATTGATCTGCCCGGCATGGTGAAGGTCCGAAGATGCTAGAACTGGAAGTCCGCTTTTTTGAACCTCTTCAAAGAGGTGAGGACCACTGGCAACTTCCCAGGCATCAAATTCTTGCTCAAGTTCCTGGCGGCGATTCCACAGATGGTAAGTTTGTGGCTCCATTTTTCGGGTCGAAACCGGATGGGCCGCAATCGCCACGCCTCCTTGAGCGCGAATGGCACGAGTCAGATCGAGAATATCGCCGTCTGCAGATAAGTAATCAGTAATTCCAAGACCCAAGATGTGAGCCGAGCGCTGATTTGACCAAGAGTTTTTAGAGAGCTCAAACCCTGCGATCAAAACCATTTTGTAGCGATCCCAGGCACGCTCGGTCTCACTCCTCAAAATTTCGATATAAAGGGGAAAAGTTGCCTCGGTGAGAGCCAAATTCAGGTACTGAGCAGCATTGCCGAGGAAGGTCTTGTGCTCGCAGATGTGATCCGTGATTGCAATGCAGCCGAACCCCCGAGAACCGTAGAAGTCGACAATTTCGGGAATCGTCATCTTGCCGTCACTGAATGTGGAGTGCACGTGAAGATCCGCTAAAATCATGAATTCATTCTGACCTACAGTTTTGAAAATGTGTGTCAGGAATAGGTCATCGCTCGGTCAGGGACTTGTTGATTCGCAAGCCTTTAGTCTTTCTTCTCTGCTCTTGATATCGCGCCGACTTTACTGGACACTGATTTCGAAACAGCTTCGAAACAGCATTGATACAGACCTTTAATAGCGAGCCGACAGACGAACAGCGCAAAGGGTGGGCATCTTGGCGTCAAACTTTACAACAACCATCGCGGCGATCGACATCGGCTCCAACGCCATTCGCCTGGTGATTGGGGAGCGCGATCGCCACGGCGACATTCGCGTACTCAAAAAGGTTCGCGAGCCTGTACGTCTTGGGCACGATGTTTTTTCGACGGGTGAAATCTCAGACAAGTGTCGAGATAAGGCCATCCAGTCATTTTTAAAATTTCAGGATATCATCAAACTCCACCGGGCGACGAAGCTCAAAGCCGTTGCTACAAGCGCCCTTCGCGAAGCGAAAAACCGCGATCAGTTCATCCAAGAGGTACGCAAAAAAACCGGTATCGCAATTGAAGTCATCGACGGCATCGAAGAAGGTCGACTGATTTTCTCGGCCGTCGCTCACCGTGTCGATCTCGACGACAAAACTTCACTTCTGATCGATATCGGCGGCGGCAGTATCGAGCTCACCATTGCCGATCACGGCCGAGCCATCGCTGTGCAGACGTTCAAACTAGGAACCGTGCGTCTCCTGCAACTGCTCGAGACCGAAGGTTTGAAAGAAAGACATTTACGCGGACTACTTGAGTCTCATTTTCAGCCGGTACGAAATTTTCTCGCACTTCATTTAAAAAACCGACATCTCGATCAGGCAATCGGTACCGGCGGAAATTTCGAATGCCTCGGCAAGCTTCGCGTCGCTCTTTTGCAAAAAAATTCAATTTTCTCGATGACGGCCCACGAATTGAGCGATCTGGTCCAACATTTGGAATCGATGACGATTAAAGAACGCATTCAGTTTTTGCGCCTCAGGCCTGATCGGGCCGACGTCGTCGTTCCCGCGGCACTTGTAACGCTTGCGATTCTAAGGGCAGCGGAAGTGGAAATTCTATTGATACCGTACGTCGGACTTCGTGACGGGATTCTCTCTGACCTCGCACCCCATCCGATTGGGCTCGGGGTCAAATAACATCCTTGCTTACGCGACGCTTCTGCAAAGGGAACCGGGTACCTCTCAAAACTTCCGGACCAGCCGCGGTGGCAGGAACCAAACGAGTTCTCCGTGGCCGGGCTCAAGATCGCTCGAAATTTCAATGAGGCAGGCTCCGCCTTTGCGAAGCTGCAACTTTTGCTCGCCGCGGTCGGCGATAAGTTCATTGATGAGACGTGAAAGATCTGGCTCGTGGCCAACCAGAGTAATGACCACGTCTTTTGCTTCGAACTCAGACCACCGAGAATGGTTTCGGAGCCAATCAAAAAAATCACTTAACTCTGAGCCTGGAGCAAGATGAGGACAGGTTTCAGACTCGATTCCGTGCCAGACTTCGGTTAAAATTTCGGCGGTTTGGGCGGCCCGCTTAAGCGGGCTCGTGATCAAAAGTTCGGGGCGACCCACAATTTTCTTATAGCCGCGCGCAGTTTTGCGCATCTTGCGGATCCCTTCTTCAGTCAGCGGGCGGCTATCGTCAGATACTGCTGCGTCGTCGTTTACGTCGGCAAATTGATTCTGGAACTCCGCGCGGTCCATGGCCAGCGCGTGGCGAACAACGAGGAGGCTTATCACGACAGGCTCTGCGGTTCGCGGCCGAGTTCTTCGAGCGCGCGGTGATACCTTGCTTTCGTGAGTTCCATCAATTTGCGATGGGTTCCCAGCTCCTCCTCGGGCGTCTTTGGCTTGAACTGAACGTAGGTGCCGTCGGCCTGCATTTCCCAAGCTTGGCGGCGGTCGGCGAGCATGACTTCAAAGATTTCCCACAGGCGCTCGCGAAGTTTACGTTCTTCGATAGGTGTTACCGTTTCAACTCGCGCGAGCAAATTGCGGTACATCAGGTCGGCCGAGCCAATAAAGAAGCGACCATCGAGAGCCGTTTGTTGACCATTTTGGAAAAAGAAAATTCGCGAATGTTCAAGGAAACGTCCCACGACGGAAATCACGCGAATTCGTTCGCTGAGCCCCGAAACTTTAGGACGAATGCAACAAAACCCGCGGATAATCAAATCAATTTGCACGCCGGCGCTTGATGCTTCGTAGAGCGCCTGGCCAACACTCGCATCCTCAAAGCTATTGCACTTGATAATTATCCGCGCCGGCCGGCCTGCCTTGGCATGCTCGGCTTCTGTGCGGATCATCTGCAAAAAGCTATCTTTGAGATTGATCGGCGCGACGAGAAGTTTTTGGTAGTTGCGTTTTAGGCTTCTGCCCGTGAGAAAGTGGAAGAGTTCGACTGCGTCGTCGGTAAAACCCGGCTTGCAAGTGAAGAGCCCGAGGTCGGTATAGAGCTTGGCGGTCTCCTTGTGATAATTACCGGTTCCGAAATGAACATACGAGCGAAGTCCGTCGGATTCTTGCCGAACGGCCAGAGCGACCTTGGCGTGAGTTTTGAGTCCCACCACCCCGTACACCACGTGTACCCCCGAGTTTTCGAGCTCTTGTGCCCAATGAATATTTCTCTCTTCGTCAAAACGCGCTTTGAGCTCAATCAACACAACTACTTGCTTACCGCTATTGGCCGCACGCACCAGCAAAGGAATGAACGGACTGTCATCACCCGTGCGGTACAAAGTCATCTTGACCGCGAGCACTTTTGGATCGTCGACTGCGGCGTGGATGAAGCGCTCGACGCTCATGCCGAAACTTTCGTAAGGATGATGCACTAAAACATCGCCCTCTCGAATGATCGCAAAAATACTCTCACGCTCATCACCGAGCACCATCGGCACGAGAGGTGTCCAGGGCTCGTATTTGAGCTGGGCGATTGGTAACTCGCCGATCGGTTTGAGTTCCGTGTAATCGAGCATTTCGGGAAGCTCAAAAACTTCGTCTTCCGTGAGCTCAAGTTCATCCATCAAAAATTGCAGCATCCACGGATCTGGTTTGGGACCGTGCTCAAGTCTGACCACTTCAGCAAAGCGCCGCTGCTTAAGCTCTTCGGCAACCATCTCAAGCAGGTCATCGACGTCGTCTTCGTCGCGCTCAATTTCGGCATTGCGGGTGATTCGAAACGGCATGACGCCCAAAACTTCCATATCTGGAAAGAGGTAGTTCATGTTGAAATGAATCATGTCCATCAACGAGATAAAGTTAAAGTTTTTGCTCTCAACTTTATCACCGGGCTCGTCACTACGAACCTGAATCCACTGCGGAAAAATTTTTGGCACTTTGATTCGCGCAAAAAGCTTTTCATCGCGCTCAGGGTGCTTCAGCGTCACACCAAGGGAGGTCGATAAATTGGAGATAAATGGAAATGGCAGCCCCGGGTCAACGGCAAGCGGCGTCAACACGGGAAATAGATTTCGCTTAAAGTAGCCGACCGCAAACTGAAGCTCTTGTGGAGTCAAGTTCTGCCAAGAGAGAAGACGCGCGCCATTTTGCAAAAGCTCCGGGCGAATGACCGACTTGAAACAATCTGCTTGCTTGGCGAGCATTTCATTCACGCGCACACGAATCGCCGCCAATTGCTGAACGGGTGTCATTCCACCAGACTTACGCTGCACACCCGACTCGACTTGACTCTTGAGACCGCCGACACGCTTCATGAAAAATTCGTCGAGATTGGAAGAAAAGATTCCCAAAAAGCGCACGCGCTCCAGAAGCGGCGTACGGGCATCGAGAGCCTCATGGAGAACACGCGTATTGAACTCGAGCCATTCAATCTCGCGGTTGAGAAACTGAGCCGGAGCTTCCTCAGGCAGCAGGTCTTCATTTTTTTTCTTTTTTGATTTGGAAGCTCGAACGCGCGAAGTCCCGCCCGATTTAGACTCGCCATTTTTTGGGGATGTTTTGCTGGTCATATTGTCAGCCATTCAGCTTGGTAGCTTATCAGTTTCACAATTCGACCGAGGCGCCAAAATGCAGAGATAACCGAATCCTGACAGAAGCGCCAGAAAATGCCGGCAAACGATGGTAACCTGCGGGGATATGCAAAATCAACTTTCGCCGTCTTTACCAATCGCCTCGACGGGGCAGCCTTCCATCGCTTCTTTGCATTGATCTTCTTCGGAGGCGGCGCCAGGCTGCTTGGATAAATAAGCGTGGCCATCATCTTCATTCATCTTGAAGTTTTCAGGAGCGGCAATGCAGCACGCGTCACAAGCAATACAAGTGCGATCGACGTAGAATTTGCCTTTTAAGTTATCAGGCCATTGATCGTTTTTATCAGCCATATCTTGAGCTTTCTAGTTTGAAACTATGAAGCGCGAAGCCTCGGGACCCGGTTTTCGGCATAAGACCAACCCCAAAAAAGCAGGCCAGAGTAAAAGAGATCACCCAAAATCGAATTTTCGAAAAAAGGAATGGCCGCCGTAAAGCATGTCAAAAGGCCCTGCACATTTTGCGGGTACAGGTCAGACTGCAGAAAAACTGCTAGGTTTGTGATGAAAAAGAAGATCACGGATCCCAACACGGTTGCGCCGCCCATCGCAGCAAATGAGACGCGCGATTTTAAGTTCAGCCCGAGCACGGACACCATCGCGATCGCAAAGTAAACTGCGGGCATAGCGGCGTGAAAGCCGAGAGCCAAGTCGCTCAACAGCATCGCCGCTAGCGGAACCAAAATGGCCGGAAGCGACCGACGCAGCGACCAGCCAGCAAAAAGAGCCATGGCCGTAATTGGGCTGAAGTTCGGAGGGTGAGGAACCAAGCGCAGCAAGGCCGCAAGAGCGATTACCCCTATCAAAACCCAAATTCGGATCGAATCTCCGCTTTCTCGCTCTTGTATTTCCAAACGTGCCTCCACGGCTAGCTGCCTCGAGCTCTTATACCACGCCTCATGCAGGGGACAATGACTTTGGCTCAAAAATATCGGATGTAGCGCAGAAACAGGTCGGTCGATGAGACCTCGGCCGTGTATTCGAGCTGAAGCGCAAACGGAGACTGATCGGGTTGCCCAAAATCCCAGCGGGCTTTAGCTGTCCCGGCCAATCGATCAAATGTCTGGAGGTCAAAGACCCGCCGCCACTCGGCCTCTGCGTCGATTTGAAAGGTGCGAAATGGCTTAAAGCGAAGGCCTGCAACGCCAGAGAGATCAGGAATCCATTGATCCTGCGCAAAGGAAGTGCTCGCTTCGCCCATGGCTCCAGCGAGCCCGTAAAACATTAACTCGTGAAACGGCTGCCCGCTAAGCCCGGCCATCAAGTAAGTGTCAGCCGCTTGGCAATTGTCACATCTTCGATCTCTCACTCGCTCGAGGCCCGCGCCAAATCTCCATGAATAGTTGCTTTCAAGGCGAGAAAATGGCGCGATCGAGCCCGTGTTGAATATCGACAGTGACTGCAAATTAAATTGATTTACAGCCGGTAACCAGCGGAACTGAAAACGCCCCATTTCGACCGTGGCATACGGCAGATAGCCCTCGAGACGGTCGTAGATGTCGTGAATAGCAAATCGAAACTCGCCGTCGATCGCGCCACTGTTGAATGTTGGATCCGACTGCGAACCAAAGGCCAGCGTGTAGCGACCCGAAGGGTGACCCCGATCAGGACGATCGACATCCTCGACGTCGACGGTGACTTGCCCACCAGCCGGTAGCTTCGCTCTCGCCAGCAAGACATTTTGTTTACGCTGTTTAACGTCGGGCATTGAGTTGGTCGAGAGTTCCGTGAAGTAACGGAAGTCGATATCGTCTAACACCGTATCAAGAACCTTGGCTGAAGACTCCGGGCTAAGAGCCCCTAAGAGTTGCTCGGGATGGGGCTCCTTGCGAATTTGAAAAAACTTATTTTTCTCCTCCAAAGTCAGCAGGTCGTAGCGAACTTCAAGTTGCCGCAAAGTCGAAGGTCGATAGCGAATTGCCGAAACGAGCCCAGGCTCTGCGGTGACCGCTTTCAGCGCATCGACGGGAATTTCATAGGGCGGCATTCGCTCAATCAGATGAAGCCTGGGAGCCGCGATTTCGAGCAAATAGAGAAGCTGATAAGCACAATTGGCGCTCGCGTAAGAGTAATTAAAGTAAGTCGAGCCGACTTCCCAAATTGCATCAACCAAAATGGTGATTTCTTCGGGCTTGAGGTCGAGATCATACTCCCAAAGATCGCGAGACTCAGCGTTGCTATACTCGCGAACTTTATAATAATAGGGCATCGACGTGAAGGTACCCGGAAGAAGACCCAGCACACTGTAGAGTGCATAAAAGAACGCGTTGTTGCCTTCCATATTCGCGGCATAACCCACGCCGTAGTCGAGAAGCTCTGAACCGCTGTGAGAATTTTGCCCGTAGTCCGAGTGGCCAGCCACCGATTTTTTTTGCTGCTCATGTTGGCTGCTGTCGATGCGAAGAAAGGTGTGCCCAAACGCTGAAGATGGATTATTGACGTAATAACCAGAAAAAACCAGCGTCGCTCCGACGGCATTCATTCGTTCGAGGTAGCTCTGGTAATCCTTGCAATCAACTTTGGGGAGTTCAATTTGGTTAAGTCCAAGCCTAGCCGTCAGCCAATTCCACCTAGCCGGATACTGGCAACGCACAGCCATAGCTGGCGCACCCTTTGACGCCGGTAAAAGGACCTCGCCGCTGAAGCCCTTAACTAAGGTGGCCCTCAGCTCAGCTTCGGGATCATAGCGCCCGCCAGGATCGACGAAGAAAAGTGGATTGACGACTTCGCTCTTGTAGCCAGATGCAAAAGTTCGCTTCTGATAATGACCGAGTTTTAGCCAAAATGGATCGTGGCCCAAGCCCAAGGCTTCGGCCCGGACAATCGCATCTTGGGCAGACGAAGCGCCGGCGCCCCAAGCTTGATTTCGCAGAGGCCCAGAAAAAGACGCGACAAAAAAGAAAAGAGCCGCGAATTTCATCCGCAGCTCTTTCGATCTCAGATCAAAGTTCATGAGTCCACTTAACTCTTACGAAAGCACTTCACAAGTCGAGGCGAGTTGAGGATTTTCCTCGATAACCCGTTTGATCGAATCTGTGATGCTCGCAGCCGAAGGATCTTTGCTCGGAAAGATCTCTTGGTAATGATCTTTTAAACCAGTCGCGAAAACCGCATGGTCTTTGCAACCCGTGATATTGGCCAAAGCTTCGAGCGATTCACCTTGTCCGCGCGCAAGCTCCGTTTGCACCACTTCCTTGTTCGACTGAATATAGTCGAGCATCGCGGCATCATGCGCCCCAGCATCACAGCCCGAAGTACCGGTGGTGATACCAAAGAGCTGCGAGTAAGAAGTTGCATTCGTCGTCGCTGCTATAACTTGCATGTCGTGACCGCCGAGAAGCAAGTAACCGAGACCACAACCTGCGGGGCCAGGCAGCTTGCCGCCGGATGCTTTTGCGGATTTCTTGCCCTTCGCCGATGCGGTCGCTGGAATCATCGAGACCGAGGCCACCATTGTCAATGCCACTGCTGCCAAAAGAATTGATTTGCCCAAAGAATTAATCTTCATTTTCTATGTTCCTTCTGGCTCAGCCGAGTTTTTGTGACTGGCAAGTCATTTTAAGATCGGGGTTGGTGTCGATGGTCTTCAACATGCGGCGAGTGGTCTCAAGAGTCGAAATTCCGCTCTCGAGAATGTT
>JAYTRM010000275.1:0-19888 GCA_043746165.1 Bdellovibrionales bacterium
TCAAATCGGCCGGCAAGCGGCTCAAAATTTTCAGATTTTTTTGATAACACGAAGTTTTTTGCGCCGAGACGTTTCGCATCTTTTTCTTTATCGGGCGAAGTTGAAAACACCGTAACTTCTGCTCCCATGGCTTTGGCGATTTTTATCGCCATGTGCCCGAGGCCGCCGAGGCCAATGACGCCAACTCGTTTTCCCTTGCCAACTTTGTAACGTTTCAGCGGCGAATAAGTCGTGATCCCAGCGCAGAGTAATGGAGCAACCCGCTCGAGCGGCAGCTTTTTATCGATCTTGAGTACGTACTTATCTTTAATCGTGATGTGAGAGGAATAACCTCCGTAGGTCGGAGTCTTGCCATCCATTTCAGTGCTATTGTACGTGAATACCGTTTTTTTATCACAAAACTGCTCTTCATGTGCTTTGCAATTTGGGCATTTACCACAAGAATCGACAAAGCAGCCAACGCCGGCGTGATCGCCCACTTTAAAACGCTTCACTTTTTTCCCGACGCGAACGACTCGGCCCACAATTTCATGACCCGGCACGCAAGGATAACTCGTCGGGCCCCACTCGCCCCGGACCGTGTGGATATCAGAGTGGCAAATGCCGCAGTGACTGACCTCGATGACCAGGTCGTCAGGTCGCGGCTCACGCCGTTCAATGTGCAAAGGTTTAAGGGGAGAGGTCGCAGATTTGGCACCATACGCTTTAGCTTTTATCATGGGGCCGAGGTTAAGCTATGATCTCATGGAGGGCAATGTTTGAAAGTCAAAAGATTCAGCGGGTCAAAATCAACCCGTAGGGCGGCTAAACAAATTGCATGATGTATTGGGTGATGGCGAGGCCGCCGACAAGCCATAATAGGTCAAGAATGTGTGAACGAAGATGACGAACGTTGGGCAAAAGAAAATCAAAAAAGAGACAGCCGATCAAACTGCCAACTGCAATCGCGCTGATCCAAAGTGCTACAAGTTGGTTAAGATGGGTGCCTTGAAACCAAGCAAGAAGCCACGTGAGGACAACTCCAAAGGGAAGAGACAACACGTAAACAGCAATCGCCCCAATATCTTTATTCTTGCCGTTGCCTTTCGTCATCAGAATTGATGAAAACGTCAGTGACTCATAACCCTTATGAGCCGCCAGTGCGATGAAAACACTCATCGCAACCCGCGGTGAGGTATCGTGGGCTACGGCGAGCAGCATTCCGCTCGCCAGACAATGACCGCTGAGAGATAAAAAAAACGGCCAAAATCCAGCCTCATGGTTGTGCCCGTGAATGTGATCATGAAATTCATGCCCCGCCCCCTCCGGATGGCCATGGCTGTTGAGGTGACGAAGGTGACTGATCGAAAAAAGTAGCGCTACTCCAGCGGTGACACAAAGCCCGAGACTCCCACCCAGCTCAAAGACGTCTGGGATAAGATCAAAAATGACCAGCCCGAGCATTGCCCCAGTGCCGAGCAGAAAAAAGCGACGGAGCTGAAAAGCGTTGATGCGAAAGAGAAACGGCAAGGCGCAAAAGCCCGCCATTCCGACCGCTAAAATGAGCAATTGCCAGCCTATTTCCAAACCTTGATCTCCAGCTTTGACTTGAATCTTCATGCCATAGCCAGGGTTAATTGCAACTTATTTGCGATTAAGATGCAACTACCACATCATCACCTCTTGAAGCGACACTCTAGAGCTCGACGACCAAAGTTTTGACAGCTCCGTCTCGACCTAGCGATACCTGGGCCTGGCGCATGAATTGCTCCCTTGAGCGGTGTCGCGCCGGAAGTGTCGCGCTGTGTGTCCCAAGCAAACCGAGGAAAAGACCATGAATCAAAAGATAATATCGAATACCAAAACTCAAACTTTTTGCTTGGCACTTTGCACCGCCCTGGTGACCCTCTCGGCAACAGGTGCACGAGCCGACCTTCACCTATTCAAACCTTTTGATTCGCTCCAAGAGAGAATTCAAATGAGTTCACCGAGCCTCTATGTCGGTGGCGGATTTGCCGATGACACAGACTTAAAACCAATGTCAGAAATTAGGCCCGAGCACGCCGACTGCATCATCAACCAAGTTGAAAATATTAAAAAGGCTCTGCCGTCATTGACGGGCAGCAAGAACTTGCCAATGTCGCATGTGAACTTGATCATCGACGTCGATCCTCGCGCCTACAATGCGAATGCTCAGCCAACTCCTGTCGTCGCAGGAGACAACGACTACGCCCGCGAGTATCCTTACGGCACGATCGTTTACGTTCAAAACGACGACGTCGCGGGAACGAGCCGCAACCTCACAGTCTCGATGGGCATCAACAAATGGGGCGATTGCAAGCTGATCTCCGTCGACGACATTGTCCATGCAAAGCCTTCCAATCAAACCGGTTTCTGATCGAAGTCGAAGCGTCGGCTCTCCATCTCCGGCACCATCTAAAATCGCTGAGGAATCTGGCGTGAGGGCTGAAAACGGCACATCGTCAAAATCTTCGCCGCAGCCCAATTCGCCATCTCACGTAGCTTCGCTTGAGCCTGGCGCAAATCTTGTAAGAGTATGTATGGGTTTGTATGGGTTTGCATGAGTTAGCAGCAGACCGTCGCTAAGGATATCCGCGTGAAAAAGACCTCGATCTGTCTTTTAACTAACCTATTAATGCCTCTCGTGGCGTTCGCCGGCGAACCCACTGGCGGCTCTTATCAGTTTGCCTCGAGCTGCGGCTCTCAAGGCCCATGGACCCAGCAAGCGCTGCAAAAGACCTCGGAGCTCCGCTCGGTATTGAGCAAGCTGCAGGCACTACCGGAATGCAAAACCTTCGCAGAACAGATGCAAGCCAGCCTCGATCGCATGCAAACCCAACTCGGCGCCCTTGATCAAGACCGACAGTCAAATTCGAACGCGGCACAGCTGCCGGGACAGGTCGACGCTTTACGCACTTCACTCGTTGCCGATCAAAGCAACAAAGGCCCGGTGCTCAATGCGATGTTCTCACGCATGATCGAGACCGCTAAAGACACCCAACCCGAACTCAAAGTTACCACTGATCTGGTCGAAGGCGCTGCCGGCCAGGTGGCGACTGCCCTCGGCCGCGGCGGCAATTCGAGTGTCTTGCAACAAATCTCGTCGGCGACAACCCAGTCTCTGCAGATTTTCAACGACACAATTGATTATCTTCCTCAGGTTCAAAGCTGTTTGACGAAATCGAATCTAGCCGTCACCGGACAAATGATGAGTGCCTCGGTACAAATTCTCTCGGCACTCAGCAACGGCGGCCAAAGTAAGAATTCACTTTTGCTAGCTAAGACAGTTTCTAAATTGGCCAATTTCCTTCGCCAAGCGCCTTTTGCCAATGCGCTCAAGACTCTCAACAACAGCGAGTTTACGGCATCGCTCGCCTGCCTCCTAGAAATGACTTCCGAAAATTACTGCAGCGCTCGAGATGCCCACCTCCTCTTTGACCAGTTGACCGGCGACGACGAAGTAGAAACGGGAGCAAACGGCGAGCTGCGCCTGCGTTCGCAAAAAGATCAATTTGTCAGTGCCGACGCAGAAAAGTCGCCACTCGCCGGATATTATCTCCTCACCCAAAATTTGCCAATCATCACGGATTGGATTCAGATGATCCAGCTCGGCGCCGAACCCCGTCTGTCGACCGATGCCGATCAGAAAAATGGGCCGATCAACCAGATTTCCAATTTCCAAATGACCAGCAATTCACTGAAAGCTACCGCCAATACTCAGCTCGAGAACATCCGCAGCTTTGCTACGCTCGCTGAAAAACAAAATGCCGTCATCAGCATGGTGATCGGGCTTTACGCTGCTTTGAGCAATAGTGGAGGCGGAATCGGCGGCAACCAGCAAAACTTTTTCACTCTTGCCATGCAGCCAGTCGATATCATATTTTATCTCTTGGGAGTGCCGACACCCGATGCTGTAAGGCCGATTTCGGGTCAAATGCAACCGCCAGATCAATGGCTGCAAAATAATTATAAAAGCCTGCCTATTTTCGGCGATCCGACGAGTCTCAGCATCAACATTTCGGCCAACCTGACTCGCCTTATCGAGCAGGCAAACCGCAGCTCGATTACTTATTACAACAAATGGTTCATCGTCGACAAAGTCTTGATTACGAATCGTGCTTTGATCGGAATTAACTATAACGTTAAAGATGCTCTTCGAAATACCAGCGGGTACCTGACAAACCTGCAGAACAGAGTTACAAAATATTCACCCGATGACCTCAGCATAGTGCCGCTCATCCTAGAGACGCGCGAACGCGTCGACAAGGTTTTGCAGAGATTTGCCGACATTGAGAGCTTAGGAAAATCACTTCGCGACAAGCAAAATGTCTCGCCTGACTCAACTTTGCTGGCCGACCAGCTCCCTGAGGCTCTCATCGCCGAGGTTTACAATCAATTCTACGTCATGCTCGCCAAGAGCGGTTGGCTTGCCTCAAGGATGGCCGATTTCGTAACGGCCGATTTTCAAATGATGAGGCGCGCGGGCGTCGGGTTAGACCCCTACCTCAACGAGATCTATGCGGCTTCGGGCCGTATGCTGGGTGACGAAATCGTCAGGATGTCGGGCAGCAATCCGGCGGCCGTAAAGACTGATCTTTCGATGGCCCTCTATGTTGGCAAAGGAAATCTCGAAGCGATTGCCACGGGACTTAGCGACGCGTACTTAAACGAAATCGCGCTGCTTCAAGAGATCATTGACGGCCGGCACTTTAGCGACTCGCGTATACTCTGGCAAACCGAGCATCCCGAAGAGACGCGCTGGCTTCCCGAAATCAATCATTATCCCGACGAAAATAGAATCACCAATAATGGCTTCGTCCAAGTCATCTCTGGAATATATAGATCTTATTTAGGAAGCCTAGGCGATGTTCCCCGCATGGTCGAGCACGCCGCGGTTAACATCGGCGCTCTCAGCGAAACGTTGCTCACTGGTGTGACGCCGCTTTCACCTGATGATGAATTCGGTTCAGCCAAATCTTTGCAGGCCCAACTTTGCGTGCAAACTTTGGCCTTTGCGAATCTTGGATCATTTTGGTCGCTTTGTAAAAATACGAAGTTAACGAGCCCGTATGCCAACACGCCAATGGCCCAGCCGGCCGCTGAAAAATTCGATGCGATTTACAACGTGAACTATCACGTCAAGGCTTGGCAGGGTTACAAAACTCAGGGCCGAGAAGCCAATCTCTCCAACCGAATTTGCGCGTTCCGCGACTACAACCGGCGCAACCTCATCCTTTATCTCACAAAGAACGCCAAGTAAGGGGCCGTCAAAAAATAAATGCTCGTTCTTTCGCGACGTGGATTTTGGGTCAGGTCGAGGCGGGAGGACGAAGCGCTTGCCAGCGGCGCAAACGAGAGGACGACCTACGAAGATCTGACCCAAAAGACCGAGCGAGGAATGAGTAGTTATTTTTTGACGGCCCCTAAATCAAACCGCCGCCAAATCTAAATCGTCGGGCGTCGGGCATCAGCAGGCGCCTGCTTGCGGCTCAGTGGTCCAGTCATCAACGGAAACCGAGTGGTCGGTGTCAATTCCTTTGCCGATCCTGAGAGCCGCAAACAAACCTGGGCGATTGCGTTCTAAAACCAAAAGACGTCTCATTTTGAGCGCCTCATCTTGAGAGGAGAATTGCGCAAATGCCGACAGATGCAGGGAATTCAGGCAAACTAGAATGATGAAGAAAGTGATCATTTTCTGTTGTCTCGCTTTTTGTGGGCTTCTCAGCGAAGCAAAGTATGCGATGGCCCAAGTTGAGCCCATGGCGGCCAATTGGACCTACGCAGAAAAAAAAATGAGATCTGCTGGTTTAAAACCCGATTTTATCCGGGCTGTTAAAAGCAATTATCACGACGAAGGATTTCAAGATGTCGTCGAGCTCAACATTCTTCTTTTTTTACGTAAGGCAAATATTCATCAATCCCAAGCGCAGGGCGAGGCGGTCACACGCGTTCGATCCTTTATGGAAGATCACAAAACTGCGCTGTGCGAGGCCGAGGCGAAGCAGAAGGTTTCGGCCCCGGTCATCGCAAGCTTACTCTGGATTGAGTCGCGCTTTGGTGAGAATCTTGGACATTTCAATATCGCCAGCGTTTTTGTCGACCTGCTCCAGACTGACCGCCCAGAGATCTTAAAGCGCCTACGCAGCACCTCAATCACGAGATTCACCGCTAAGGCCTCACGCAAAGATCTGAAGAAAATTGCGTCCCGCACGCGCAAGAAAGTCGTCTGGGCAATGAACGAACTCAAGGCTCTCCAAGTGCTCTACCGGATTCAAGGCATGTCAGCCTTGCAGATCAGAGGCTCCTACGCCGGAGCATTCGGGATGTCGCAGTTTTTACCTTCGAGCTATAAAAACTTGGCACTGAAAGTAAAAAAAGGTTCAAACAAGCTCCTAGATTTAGACAAAGCCGATGACGCAATTCAAAGTGTTGCCGCGTACCTTCACGAAAATGGTTGGCGCAAGCGCGACAAGACTCATGTCAAAGCCCTGATGAATTACAACAACAGTCGCGACTACGCGAACGCGATATTAAAGCTCGCAGCGAATGCCTCGAATGACCGCGAGCCGGCTTCAATGAGAGGCTTACCGAAAACTCTACCAGCGAAGAAAACTCACCGGCTAGCCTTAGGCAACTGACGTTTTAGCCGTAGGCCGGGCGGCAGGTTGAAATTTCTTCATCAGCGCCACAATTGTTGCGCAGGTAGCGAAGTAAAAAATCAGCTGCATTCCCGTCGGGCGATCCGAATATCCAACTAGAGTGTGAGCGATTCGGCCAAGCCAACCTGACTCAGACAAAATCATTTCTGAGTTCCAGAGCGGAGTCGACCAAGTATCGAGGTAGCCCGCTTGCGAAAGAAAAAGCGCGCCCTGCGCGGCCAGACCCGCCGCTAGCAAAGTGATCAAAGCCGTAGTCGCAGTGAAGAAATAACGAACGGGAATCGCCACAAGTCCGTAGAATAAAAGTAAACTCGCAAACGCACCGAGAGCGAGACCCCACAAGCCGCCGAAGGCGATCGTCTGCCAAGTTTCGGTCGCAGCTGCGGCCATTCCGTACAAAAATAAAACGACTTCGGATCCTTCGCGAAGAATCGCGAGTGCTACGACCAAGGCTAGAGCTAGGAGATTTTTTTCGCCGCTGACGACATCGCGGCCGAGATTTTTAGCCTCAGCTGCCATCTCTCGGCCATGCCGTGCCATCCAGATATTGTGACTGGCAAGCAAAACAACGGCGGAGAGAGAAATCGCCGCATTGAGGAGCTCAGCTCCCGAGCCCTGAAACAATCTTGATATCGCTCCGGCCGCAATCGCCATCGCGGCGGCACCGACGGCACCCCCAAGAATGCCGATTGCCACCCACCAACCGCGTCTCGGCACGCCCGCCGTTGCGGCGAGAACAATGCCGACGATCAGGCCGGCCTCGAGGACTTCACGAAAAACCACAATCATTGCGCCCAGCACAGTCGACTTCCGAAATCGTCATAAATCAAGTCGACGTTCAGTCGGCAATGAGCACTCCACGCGCCTCTTTTTCGTGGTACTCGCCAACAAACGAATAGTGGCCATGGTCAGTGGGACCAATTCGAATGAGACCTTCGCTCTTGGCCGGAATCACTTTTTCAATTTTCAAAGCGGCACTTTCAAACTCCTCAGCTGCATCATCTTGATTCTTCACCACGAAAATAGCTTTTTTTCCTGATGGAAAATGGATCTCGCTCGGCGTGAAATGATGATCTTTCAAAGTGATCACAATCGGCTGGTCATCGGCACAGGCAAAGTATGGAAAAAACAAAACTAAGAGAGTGACTATCTTTTTCATGCTGATTCCTCAAGTTTCATGCTGCATCCTTGGTCGGCTCATTCTGCCAAAAGTTAGGTGGCCAAAAACAACGCCTGCCCAATGAATTCGCCTTTTTTGACACCGGGAGGGCACGCGAAAAGGCCGCTTCCGACGTGAGTCACGAACTGATTGAGGGCATCTATTTTCGCCATGTTTTCAAAAATTTTGCTAAATCCGGTGCGCGGGTCGGTCTGGTAGCAGATAAAAAATAAGCCCGCATCGTACTCAAGACCCTGACGCCAAGGCGGCCAACGCTCGGCCGTGAAATTTGCGCCTTCATTGTAGGAATACCCACGGCGAAGGATTTGCGCGCCATCGTTGACTTCGGGAGCTGCCAGACGGACATGCGCGTTCCCCGCGATTATTTGCCCGCCATCTTTATCGACTCCATCCAGCTTTATCACTTCTTTTTCGCTGTTTTGTCCGAGCGGGGCGCCGGATTGTTTTTTGCGACCGATAACTTGCTCTTGAAAATCAACGTCGGTGCGATCCCAATGTTCGAGCGCAATGCGAATGCGGCGCGCGACCAGGTAAGTTCCGCCACGCATCCACTGGGGCGACGATCGGTTTGTGGAATCGTCTGATACCCAAACAACTTTACTGTAGTCTTTGGCTTTGGGCTGCTGAGTTCCGTCTTTAAATCCCATTAGGTTGCGCGGTGTTTCGGGCTTGCCCGCGCCGGCGAGAAAACCAGTTTGCACCCAACGAATCTGCGCAATTCCTTCGGCAATTCTCGCAAGTTCACGAACTGCGTGAAAAACGAGCTGCTGATCATCTCCGCAGGCTTGCACCGAAAGATCGCCACCGGTTTTTTCCGCAATCAACTCGTCGCCATGAAACTTCGGAAGAGCAGCTAATGCCTCTGGCTTATGCTTTGCTAGGCCGTACCGGTCCTTGCCGTCTTTATCGGTAAAGAGTCCAGCGCCGAAGCCAAACGTCAACGTCAAGTGCCCGGTGCCAAGTCCCTCGGCTTCTGAACTGTCGACGCCCGAGGGCGCCTGAGCGCCGTAAGAAGACTCGTCTCCGGTTCTTTCTGGCGCCGCTTCGAGGTTTTTTTTACGAGGAGTAAAATCAACTTTTTTATCCTCGGCTAGCTGGGCGGAGGCCGCGGTCCAGTCTTTTAAAAGTTGAATCACCTCGTCGCGCGAAGATGTGGTGAGGTCGAACGCAGCAAAATAAGTGTGCCCCTGTTGGGGTGTAACAATTCCGGCTTGGTGCTGTCCCCAAAAGGCAACCTGAGCGAGGGGACCTTTCACTGGTTTCCTTTGACCTGACTCGGAAGCTGACTCGGACGGAACCGCAGTTTTTGCCAAAGCCGAACTCGCCGCAAGAAAGCCGACGCCGCCACCTGCGGTTTTCAAAAACTGACGGCGCGAAAAAAAGTGAAACGGGCATTTTCCACTCATTGGGCGATCTCCAAAATGTTGTTGTCGTCATCGACATAGTAAAATCCGTCGCCTGACGGAGTGAGCGCCAGGCCAAAGAGATCGCCGTTGCCGGGAGGCGTTTGCGCTTTGTCGGCATCGAGCCACTGAGCATAGAGCTGCTTTTTTGCTACGGGGTCAATCTCGACGACTTGGCCGTTTCGACCATTGGTCACAAGCAAGTGGCCATTCGGGGTTAAAATCATAGCGAGCGGACGATGCAAGAGGCCGTCCTTTGTGATTTCGGTTCCTTGGCCCGCGCTTGTCGTTCGCGAGTCAGCGTCGGCAATGGCGATCACGCGGTTGTTGAGCGCATCGGAAACGTAAAGTGTCTTGCCATCGGCCCCAAGGGCGACTCCGGTCGGACCAATGAGGAACACGTCTCGGGCGGCGCGCTCGGAGAGTCCGTCGGCAATCACCGTTTGGTTTTTCACCACCGGCATTTTGCCTTCGGAAACTTCGAGATCCACGCGCAGAACCGTCGCTTGATTGACGACCGTCCAGTTCGGATCTGGAGCGCCGACGCCAAAGCCGCTGTTGCTTAGAAAAATAGAAACTTTGCTTCCGTTTTCAACTAAAGCCATGTTGCCCCAAGGGTCGTTGATTTTCGGACCCGCGATCGTGCCCGCCACGTGACCGTGATTGTCGAGGATAATCAGGCAGCCATCGCCCTTGGTTTTCGTTGTGCCATCGGTACTTGGGGTACTCCCGACGATGACCCAGCCGGATTTCAACATCACCATCGCTGTAGTTAAACCAACGCCACCTGGGCAGGTGTCGAGTTTCTTTGGCAGCTGCGCAAACGTGGTGAGCTTTTTGGTCGTTGGGTTGTAGTCGACGATGCTTCGGCCCGTGCCCTGGAGATTACTCGAATCATTGAAGTTCGTGATCAGAACGTCACCCGCTTGCACAGTTCCCGACGATACGGGTACAACAATCACCGCGTAGGGGTTTTGGTCGCCGCTATCGGGAATCGTCGTCGACAACATCACGTGGCGGTGAATTTTTTCGAGATAGCCATGGGTTGCTTCAGTTGCCCAAATCGACTGACCCAAAAAACCAACCGCGAAAAGACTGGCGAGAAATAAGTTCTTCATCGAAAAAGCTCCTTAAAGCGTAATGTTGGTTCGCAGACCCAAGACTAACTCATTGGGAATAGAGGCCGCGGCGTTGTTCGGATTGACGCCGCCCGCAGGATTAAAGACGAACTGAAAATCAGGCTGCAAAGTCCACCACGGAACGACTTGGTATTGATAAGTGAGCTCGACAAATGTTTCTGAGCTGCGCACGGGGTATTGAGCAGAGTTAAAAAAACCATTGGCGCGATCAAAACTACGCAAGCGCTGGCTTACGTCGGCGTAGCCAAAACCAATTCCGGTCGTGTCGTACTCTCGATGCATAAACGGAGCATGAAGCGTAGCGCCAGCGTTGATGGAATAACCAATTGAGTTCTGATTACTCGGCCCAGCCATTGCCCTTAAAAACACGCCAAGTCCGCGCGGGCTTTCTGGTGTCAGTCGCCAGACCAATTGATCAATCACGGTGTAGAAGCTGTAGTTGCCCTGGATTAACGCCGGTGTGCCATTCGTGCCTGGGTTGGCGAGAGAAAGTCCATCGGTTCCGTATTGCTGATCAGGAAAACTTCCCGAGTCATACCAAACACCAAGCTTATAAGTACCAGGGTGAATGGGCTCAGCATCGGGATATTCAAGCTGGCCGACGGCGGGGCGAGAAAACTGAACTTCGCCAATGAAGAGAGGTTTATCACGATACCTGAGGGCTAGGCCGTTAGCATTAAATTGCTGAGGATCCGAAGGCGGTGATGTCTGTGGATTTACGCCGCCCGGATTGTCGTCAAATACACCGACGAGGAAAGCCCACGGCGATCCCTGCGGTTGCGCGCGAAAGCGAATGCCGAGCGAAGCGAGCGGATAAGCCGGTCCACCGCCGAGCAGATCGGCCGACGTCAGCATCGGCCATCCAAACATCGTGTTCACGAAAAGTCCGGCGTACTGGCTGACCAGGAATTCTTGATCCAAACTCTGGTTACCGATTTTAATATCAAACTGGTTGAAAACAAACGACTGCTGATACCACAGTTCCCAGAGGCGAAAACCGTCATCAGCTTCAATACCACTCGCCGTCTGCAACGTGCCGAGATTTCTCGCCGAGAGATTGAGGCCGTGAATGTAGAGCGCACTCGCGTTGAATAGACCGCCGTAGAGGCCAAAGGCCCTCTTGGTATCGACCTGAAGAGTGAACGTCGTTAAACCCTCACCGTCGAAATCTTGGCGCATGCCGCCCTGTGTGTTGCCAATGTATTCGGCCGTTTCCTGAACGTTGAAGGTGATTCCGTAATGCCCAAGCCACGATCTCATGTGGAGAGGATCGCCGAGCAGACTGTTTCTCTGCCAAATTCCGCCCGTTGGCCCCTCGCGAAGTGCCGTCCCGACCGAACGGCTGTTTGCTCCCGGTCGATTGCCTGCCGAACTGTAGTTAGGTTGCCAATCGGTGGGAGCAGCCGTTCCGTCTTCAGCTGCCTGGTGAGGGTCAGGATCGGCTAGAGAAACCACTGAATAGCCGGTCACAAAAAGCACGCTGATTGCAAAAACCGTGAGCGCAGCTGCGATTCGGGGTTTTTCGATCGGGAACATGGCTCTCCTCACTAGGCTGCAGACGTAGAAACCAGCATGCGGGCATCGAACGAAATTAAAATTGATAATCGTTCTCGTTTTTGCAGGATTGGGCCGAATTGTCAATTTGAACTTGGAAGACATTGAATCCCGGTGCCGTTTCCGCTAAGACCTGGGCTCAGGAGGAGCGTTTCGTGACTGGTAGCAATCAATCTGGTGTTAAACATCCGGACGGAACTCCGAAATGCGGTCGACCAATGCCGCGCCCGACCAAAATGTCTGTTTCCCATAAGGATTCGCAAGACGAGTTGAAAGATCAGCTCGATCGCTATATTTCGGAAAATGAGCTCAATCAAAGCGAAAGCCGCAACAAGCTGATCGAGGTCGTACTCGGAATTTCGGGTCACTTCACTGCCCAGGATCTCATTCGCATCGTCAGCGACGTCCACCCGCAAATAGGTACGGCGACGGTTTACCGCAATCTCCCACTACTTTTGGGCGCAGGTCTAATTAAAGAGACGTTAACTGACGATTCAGGCTTAAAAATCTATGAATTGGCCAGTCGCGATCATCACGATCATTTGATCTGCCTCGACTGCAACCAAATCTTCGAATTTCACGACGAGAGCATTGAGCGGGCGCAAGACCGCATTTCTAAAAAACTAGGGTTTAAACCCGTTCGACATAAACATGTCATTTTCGCCCACTGCGAATATAAAAAGAAAACATGATGCCCCAGAATTAAGCAGTTCGAGAATTTTTCGTTGGCAAAGATACCTTGTTATACTATGTATAGTGTAATGGCTGGTTATTCTGAAAACTGGAAAACACAAATTCGCAAAGGTTACCTTGAACTTTGCATTCTTCTGACGATTCGCCGGGAGAAGAGAGTTTATGGCTTTGACCTCATCGAGAAGCTTTCGCGCGCCGGCCTCGATGTCAAAGAGGGCACTCTCTATCCCCTGCTAAACCGTATGGGAAACGATGGTCTTCTGGCCTCGCACTGGGATACCGAAAACCTCAAAGGACATCCCCGGAAGTTTTACTCCCTCACGAAAGATGGCGGCAAAATCTTGACGGACATGTCGCACGAATTTGAAGACATGGTGGAAATTTTTAAAGACCTTGGAAAAATATAAGGGAGGGCCCTGTGGCCAACGCAAATGATCCTCGGATTGAACGATATCTCACGAGTCTTGAGCGCTCGCTCAAACCTTTTCCGGTTGGCGACCGCGCCGATGTGATTACTGAGATTCGCAGCCACGTTCTCTCGGCACTTGAGCATGACCCCAACGCAAGAATTGATGAAATTCTGGCTGCTCTGGGCGAACCGGAAACCGTCGCGAATCGCTACCTGATGGAACGCGGAATGAAGACTGCTAAACCGCCAATCAGTCCAGTGGTGAAGTGGGTGGTTATGGGATTCCTAGGAACTTTCGCCATGGTTTTAATTTTCTTGGGATTCGTGGTTGCCCAGTTCTCTCCGCTACTTAAAGTTGATGATAAGACGGATTCGGTCAGTCTTCTGGGCGGCCTCATCCAAATCAACGGCGAAAAAAATGAAATCAAAATTAAAGGGATCACGTCTTCTAGTTCTGATGTTGTCGGCCAAGTTACGGTCGGGCATGGGCAAAAGCTCGAAATTAATTTTTCAAATGCCCGCGTCAATCTGACCAATTCAGACAGCCAAGAACTCACCTGGAAATGTCAGGCCAAGAGTGGCTCAAGGCCCTCGACTGCAAACAAAAATGATCTCATCAAAATTGATTTTTCTGATATTCAGGGAGCCAATTGCGAACTCGGCATTCCTGCGGACTCGTCTCTGACTTTAAGTGGAAAAAACGGGCGCTTTGAAGTCGCCGATGCCAAGTATGACCTCAATCTCTCACTCGATAATGGACGCGTCGAATTCAAACCCGACGACGACACAGTCTACCACTATGATTTGAAAGTGAAAACCGGACGAGTCTCCGAACCCCACGAAATCAAATCTTCAGACCAACCCGGCGCCCGGCAGATTAAAGTCTTAGTCGGCACCGGCCAAATTAGCGTTCTGTCGTGAGGCTCACCAACTCATAAAGGAATTAGAAATGGAAACTTCAACTGTCAGTTCGACCTATCCTCTGTCGACCGAGTACGCGTCAATCTCGAGGAGATTATTGGCTTTTGTCCTCGATTCGCTGATCATTGCGATCCCGCTTGCGATCGGAGCTCATATTCTTCCGGTTATCGGCGGCGTCATCGTGTGGTTTTTCTACGCGCCGCTCATGGAGTCATCTGAACTTCGTGCGACGCCAGGGAAAAATCTCGTCGGCATTCAAGTTACAGACTTGAGTGGACGACGGATTTCCCTCAAAATGGCTTTGCTTCGAAATGCTCTTAAAGCCGTTTCGTTTCTCTTCGTTTTTCTCGGCTGTTTTGTCGCGCTTTTCACCCGACGCAAACAAGCGTTGCACGATATTTTCGCCGATACCATCGTGGTCTACGGACGAAGCGAACAGTCGATTCCCGATACCTGGATGAAAACTGTACGCGAACTTTTCTCTTCAGACGTATCGAGCTCGAACGACTCAGGAGGAAAATCCGAAAAGTCAACTCTCGAACAGCTCGAGCGCCTTCAGTCGCTGAGAGAAAAAGGCGCCCTCAGCGAAGAAGAATTTCAAAAAGCCAAAGCGGCAATTCTGGGCTGAGTCTGGGCTGATCGATCAGATTGGCCAAATTACTTAACTAGGTGAAGGATGCACTGATAGGAAAGAACCGTTGCATCAGGCATGGTCAATGTATCTCTCAAGATCAGAGAGCCAAGTGAGGAACTTGCGCCCAGTTCAAATTGGGCATCGCGCTTGCCAGCCTCAGGCAAGCCATTGCGAACAAAATAACTTTGTAAGTATGGTTTGAGTTCACCGCCCGACTCGGGCCAACTGCCCAGCGTCTGCATAAAACGGACTGAAACACCCGCGAACGGTGCCGGCAACTTAACCTCGAGAGTCTCAAATCCCAATTCGAACAAGTCTGTTTTTTGACTCACGATCAGCTGAGGCACACCGGATTGATGCTGGGCTACGGGAGTTGAAAAAATATTGCACTCCATCTGCCCGCGCGGAGATACAGGTCCTACTGCGCGCGAAGGTGCGGCCTGGCCGCTCAAGGCACCGACCAGGACAAGTGAAAGTAAAGAGACCGTCAAAAAACTCTGGGCTCGCCGGCTCATACTGACTCCTTTCAAATGCGCTCAAAATCGTTAATCTGACGCGAGATCTTAGCGACGGCTCGATTTGAAGGTCAACCTTTGTGGTCTCTCGATAACGCTCCCCGCGCAATCTGCCTTCCTCGAGAACTGACCAGAACTTAGACAATTTTAGGCCGCCAGTTGCAAAGATTTCAGCCTCGCAGATTTGGCTTTCTGGCTTTAGAGCTGTTTGAACCGAGTCTGCGGCAGCTTCGCGGAGGGTACAGGATTTGCTGTCGTTTGTGTGACAGGTCGGTCGGTTGCGAATTTTACGTTAAGGGGATTCTCATGTTCAACAATAGAAAAACAATGCCGATTGGCTTTGCGCTGTTTACTTCAACGGTCGTATCACTTTCGCTGCAGACGTTGGCAAGAGCAGAAGATCGATTTGTGAACCCTTTTGCAAACCCACCTTCCGTTGAACACCAGGAAGATAAAATTATCTCCGACCGCAAGAGTGCCGACCGCACCGGCACCGGCACTGAAGGCACTGAAACGCCAACAGAAACTGCAAGCGCGCAATCCACCGAAAATAGTGCTGCGGAAAACGCTGTGGCTGGGAAGCCAGAGGCAGATAAGCCAAATAGTGAGTCAAGTGCGATCGCTCCTAGAAAATCAGCTGATACACTGATGGAAGATATCGATCAAGTCGTTAGCCCAAGTGGCCCCAAGCGAAAAGAGACAAGAGTCGCAAAACGCAACGAGCACAGTGAGCGACTGCAAACCTCAGCGAATTCCACCTCTGACCAAGACGTAATTCGTCCCGCGCTGGCAGATAAAGAAGAATCGCTGCAGGTTGACGGCGATCTCGCCTCGGCAAATTTTGACGGTGACCTCGCAATTGCCAGCGAAAAGGCACGTGACACTCAACAACTTAAAAAAGAAATTCGCAGCCTCGAAAAAGATCTCAAGACCACTCAGTCTCGCGACCAGCAGGCCCGCAGCCGAGTTGTTCTCGAACAAAAGCGTTTCGAGCTGGCAGAAAGAGAAAGTCATATTAAAAAGGCGCAGCTTGCTTCGAGCAAATCGCGAGCAAAGCAGAGCGAGACTCAAGTGGCGCAACTTCACCACCGCGTCGACTCTTTAGAAAAGAAAATTCAGGATACTCGTGAAAGTAATCGCATCGCTCAAGACAAAATCGCCAAGATGACGAAGGAAAATGCGAGCCTCGCCAAGAAGCTCAAAATCGCGCAAGCCAAGATCGCCCGCGAGCAAAAGGCCCACGAACTCCTCATCGAAAAACGGGCTAAACTTTCACAGAAAAAGCAGAGACTTCAACGCCAAATCGCAGACAACAAGCGGTAACGAATTTTGGCTGGCGGATAGGCGATCCGCTAGCTCCAGCACTCACCGACTTAAAAATTGGAGTTTGCGGATTGAAGGTGGATCGCAAGCGTCGACAGGATACCTTGCATCACTTTTTTTGCCTCGGCTGCATCGGAAGTCTGACCGGGTGGAATGATATCCGATCCGCGAGACGGTGTCTCGATGACCGCAAAACTCTCATTTTGGGTCACCATTCTCCATCCCGGGAGATCAATCGTCCAATTTGATTTTTTTCGTTGGTCCTTAACGATCAAAACTGAAACCCGATCAGCACCGTGCCCGGCTAAAATTTTCGGCGACCTGGCATTGAGCCATTCGACTTCACCTAGACCGGCCATAAAATAGGGCATGAGATCTGCGGGGCGGCTCATGACGTAGTGAGGCTCGCTCCAAGATTCTTCGCTCTCGATGATGTAGAGCCGGCCAGAAAAAAAGCTCGGGCGCTCACTTAAATCGAGCCAAGGCTCTCGGATCCAGTCCATCTGCAGTCTCGCCGTCACCGAGTAGGACGCAGTCGCGATCAGTGTCAAAAGGAATGCGAGCATCGCGAGCGTTCGCAAATACTTTCTTGCCAGCGGGCCGAACTGGTCAGCGCGCCAAAGCAGCGACAGTAAAACGCTTAAGAGCAGAGGCAGAAAATAGGTGTAGGCTTTCATGTATTGATAGCTGTGAATGCCTTCAACCCATCTGGTTTTAACAAAAACGACGAGAATAAAAGTCACTGGCGCGAGTAAGAGTGCTAACTTCACGCGCGGCAAACGACGCACCAGATTTATGACTGGTGCAATAAAAAGCGCACATAAAAACGCTATAGTAAAATATTGAAACCCGTCCCGCGGACTATCGAGGGGTAGAATTTGCTCATTGAGGTTCAAGAAGCCGAGCAGTTCTGGTGGCGTCGCCCAGTGCGCCTGGGGGGTTCCGCCAACTGCGATGTGAACCAAATGCCGGGACAAAAAAACCGTCCACGACATAGTGATGGGCCAAGCAACAGTAAGTCCGAGAGCCACGCTCAAGATTATCGCCAAATAGCTTCGCCAAACTCTGACGAAAAAGACGAGATCAAAAAACAAGCTGAGAACCAAAATAATACCGAAGGTAAAGACCAATTCGTTGTAGAGCGGCATGGTTGCCGCCACTAGAAACCCGGAGAAAATAATTTCTTTCCGAGATTCAAAAATCGATTTTGGGAGCTCACGCAGCTGGGATAACAAAATGAGTAAGAAAATCAAGCTGGGTTCACCGACAACTTGCGCGTATTGCCCCTCAATTGCGATATGCAGAAGATTGCAGTTGAGCGCACAGCAGAGCCCAATCAGAGTCGCAACTGATGCCCGAGTTTTGAATTCGCGACTCAAATACGCAGTCAATGCAAAGAGCGCAGCGAAGCTTAAGGCGAGAATCACGAAATTCAAACGGTAGACGCTGTCTTCACCTAAAAGCGACGTTAAAACGGCGAGCTCAGCAGGATAACTCCAGCGGTAGGCCTTGAGCAAAAACTCGCCTGCAATCGTGTCCTGCAAATTTAGCGAGCGGTCGATGAGCTCTTTGCTCGATTCTTCGTCACTCGTCAGGGTCTGCCTTTCGACACGCTCGAGAAGGTTCTCTCGTCCCTGCCACTCTAGCAGGTGCCTAGCGGCGGCACCGTAGCCGGCGGCATCGACGCCGTTAATGAGGCCGGTCGAGATGTTCCCACCGTAAACGCCGAAGCTAACAGAAAAAAGAAGGACAAAAATTCCAGCCACTGTCTCCGTGCCTGCAGTTTTGAAATCTTCTCTCGCCCTCTCCCAAAAAACCTTGCCGAACACCCCACCACAAGCTCGGGAGTGGCGATAAAATTCAAGGATGAAAAGCGCGCCGCCAACGATAAAGAGTGCTACCGCGATCGCTTTTAGAAACAATAGACTTTTTGCGAAAGGTATAAAATAGCTAATGGTGAGTGAAATCGAGGCCATGCCCAAAAACGGAGGCAGGAAAACTCTGAGGCTCCCGGTTTTAAACCGATCAGGTAGCAAAAAGACGTACGCCGGCACTCCACAGAAAAAAAGAAAGATACAGATGGCAAAAGCCGAGGCAAAATGAAACATGTTTGCGTCATTATCGCAGGAGGTTTAATGACCTGGTCAACTGGATATTTCTTACTCTGTTTACTTTTCGCTAGCCTCTTTGCCTGGATTGAAGTGACACCACTCGCTGAGTTGGGATTAGCAAAATTCCGTAAAACCGTCTCGCTCTCTGAATTAGCTGTGAGTTCGCAGCCGATTTCACTTGCAGATACCGATTCTTCCTTAGCCGGTGATCTACGCTTTGATTTAAATTTCAGATTTCAGTTTCAGCCCGAGCATGGGGACACTCTACTTTTTGGCAGCGACGCTTTTGAAGAAGGCTTTAATTTGATCATTCGCCCGCCAGCTATTCCTGTCTTGGCGATTAAAAATGGGAATCGATCCGCGATGCTCATCGAATTCAGCGAGCTCAAGCCTTGGGAAACCTATGACCTTCACCTGAGTGGTGATCGCTCTCGCTTTTCGGTTGCCTGGAACGGCCATTCGACGGATTTTACCGCAAACTTGAGCGAGCTTCCCGGCCTTCATCACGTTTTCGTGGCGGGCTTAACTGCGGCCGTTCCAAAGCCGCAGTCACGCGCCCTAGAATTTCAGCTTGATGCCGATGTTCGAGAAGGAAATTGGCTCGTAGACCGAATTTGGTCCTGGGCCGATAAGATAGCATTTAGCCTTTGCTTGATTTCTGGCACTTTACTCTGGCGATCTCTGGAGTTCCGCCTGGTCTCTCGCAGTCCGCTTGCCGATGAGCCCTAACTAGCCCGTCGTAAATGAGAAGAACTTCTAGCGAAATCAATAACAAAGGGTCGATAATGGGGCCGAGACCAATTGTACGAAGTGACGTCGAAGGCCAAGGAACAAAATCCAAATGGATGTAGTCCTTCGGTAACATGAGTAACGAAAATAAGATCGTATAGGTGAAAGCCGCCGGTTCCGCGACCTCGTCTGCTAGAAAAAAGAACAAGCCCATCAGGATAACGATGAGTTTGTAGTTCGGAGAAAAAAACGGAAAGACCAGGAGCGGAACGGCAAGCAACGTCAGTTTTTGCCAAAACCTCAATCGATCGCTCCGTGCGAGCACAGCAAGGTAAATTGCACCTGTCAAAACTATCGATACGATCCGGTAATAGAAATGCCAGCTTTGCACAGTCGTTACGTATTCCGGGTCAAAAAACTCAAAATTGAGCACTCGAATAAGCCCCTTGATGGTGTGCCCGGCATAGGTTGCGACGTCGTAAAGCGTAAAAGTAGAATAGGTTTCAAACATGTTATGGAACATGAGCGAAAAGCCCTCTGCCAACCCCGTCTGGAAACACAATGCGGCCGCGACCGAGCTCGCCGCAATGACCGCCAGCGCAAGCCCGATCTGTCTCA
>JAYTRM010000276.1:0-8730 GCA_043746165.1 Bdellovibrionales bacterium
CTATTTTCCAAGGCTTTACGTTGACTACTTCGCTCGGGTGTACCAGGTGGCCCCGTCTAAATCGACTTCTTCTTGGGTCTTAGCACTGACGTAGTTTCGAATGGATCGTCTGATCTGTAGACTGAGCGGAACGAATTTAATACCAAGGCGATGAGTTGGCTCCTGGATTGCCGGCACCTCGGATGACAAGTCGTCTGGTGCCTCATAGATCACTTCTGCCCTCGCCGAAATCGGCATTCCACCCGGTAAAATAAATGAAATAATGATGTTTTGGCCAACCCTTAAGGCATCACCTAAGTGGCCGCTACATTGAATGAGCATTCCACCTTCGCTGAGCTGAAGAGCCAGGCAAACCGCATAGCGGCCGGAACACAAAACCCCGACCGGTCGTGAAAAAAGTCGGCGCGGCATCTTGCGCGAACCTGTCGGATCCGGAATCAAGCTATCTTCAGATTTGATTCGCGACGCTCCCCTTTGCTGGGAACTCTCATTTTTTTGTTCGAGCTGAGACACAGGCCGCCCCCTTAAAGGGCGGTTCGGAACTTAAACAACTCTTCTTGAGTCTAGGTGCCGAACTGTTCTCTTTTGAGACGCCGGCATTACGGACAAGTGCGAATGATGAAATTCTCTAGCCAGATATGCGAAGCTACGGGTGAAGATTTGAGAGCGCGATCGGTATCGAGCAAGGCGCGGAACGTGGATTCGATTTTCATCTCGCTCCAAGTCCGAGACTGATCGACGTAAGATCTCAAGAAATAAGGAGAAACTCCGGCGCGCGAACTGAGACGCGCCCCTTGAAGGCCTTCGCGGAGTCCGTCAGAGACCAACTTCAAAATTCTCACGTGCCTAGAAATTAATGCCAGAACTCCAACTTCGTTCTGGCCGTGATCGAGAAGATTGACGAGGCAATCGAGAGCGCGCAAGCGGTCTCCCCTGCCTATTGCTTCGGTCAAATCAAAGACGCTGTCGTGACGGACACGAGAAACCACATGGAGGATGTCGTCAGCAGTCACCGAGCTACGATCACCCGGCTGCGAGCCGAGATAAAGCACCAGCTTCGACAGTTCGGCATTGATATCTTGCAGATTTGAACCCACCAGCTGATGAAAAAGCTCCACTTCATCAGCGCCCATTTTGACTTCATGCTTGCGCGCGAGTGTGCGAATCCAGTCTGGAATCTGGTTGTCGTAGGGTCTTTTAAATTCCACCACCACGCCACTCTCAGCAAAGCGCTTAATATGTTTTTTTCGTCGATCAATCTTACTCGCGACACAAATAAAAACCGCGCTCGACACAGGATTGTCAACGAGAGGAGAGAGGGCATCCCAATCTTTGTCTGAAAACGCGTGCGCATCTTTTACGATCACCACGCGGGCCGGACACATCACCGGAAGCGTTTCTACGGCGTCGCGAATTTGCTCGGCGTCGGCTTCCTCACCGTAGAATATATTGAGATTGAAATCGCGCAGATCGTCGACTTTAAGCACCGTCTTGGTGAGCGCCTGAACGGTGTCGTCGATGAGAAATGTTTCGTCGCCATAGAGATAATAAAGCGGATGAACTTCACCACGATCGATCGTATCCGCAAGCTTCTGCATCGTCCATCCGGCTTCAGCCATGGCTTTAGAAGTTCTCCGTCAGTCGATCGTGCGCTTCCGACATCATGTCAGCCGCAATCAATTGAATATTTTGGTAGCGAGCGCTCTGATTATAAGTCGCGTTGACACTCGTGAGTCCAACGATACCGACCTTAGGAGTCTGGTAAGTGGAGTTCTTAGAGAAATTACCTTCCCACAAAACTTTGAGATCCGAGTTGCGCTTGAGCTGAAGCTTGACCGTCACGATCACCGTATAAGTCGTGTTTAAGACCGTATTTATCGGAAGCAAGATATTATCACCTGCCACCGGCCCGCCGCCCACATACTTTACATTTTGGATCGTGCCTTCGAGAGTGACTTGCGAATTTGCCTTTTCGGTTACGGTCCCCACTCGGGCGCGTTCGATTTCTACGATCATTGCGTTGGTGAAGTAGGCCTCGATCCCGGGTTCATTGGTCTGATTCTTAAAAACCGGCACGGCGATCGAACGGTAGCCACCGGGAATTTGCCGATCGCCCGAGCCTGCGTGATACGCGCAGCCGACTAAGATCGCGAGTCCCGCAACGAAACAGGTAATGACCGAAAAGAGATTTGACACTGACGTCCGAAGTCGCATTTTTGTTTGGCTTCCTGTGCCCCAAGGTTATAAGGCTTATTCGGGTTTTTCAAGGCGCTTTTCGGAGGAGTTTCGACATGTCTTCACCTTCTCGAACCTACACTTTGATGACACCAGGGCCAGTGCCCCTCCCGCCAGAAGTGCTTGAAATACTAGCATTGCCGATGGAACACCACCGTACGCCTGAATTTATCGCTCTTTGGACGCGAGTCACCAGCAACCTCAAACGCATTTTTATGACCGAGCAGCCGGTATTCATACACACCTCAGTTGGCTCGGGAGCAATGGAGTCGAGCCTGGTCAATTGCCTTTCGCCGGGCGACGAAGTGATCAGCATCGTCTCGGGAAAATTCGGCGAGCGCTGGGCCGATATGGCAGAAACCTTTGGTTGCAAGGTCGTTCGCCACGATGTTCCCTGGGGAAGAGCTGTTCGTGTGGACGACGTCGAAAAACTTCTCGCAAGTCATCCTGATGCAAAGGCTCTCCTTTGCCAAGCGTGCGAGACTTCAACTGGGGTGCTTCATCCGATTCACGAGATCGCGCGGCTGACAGCTCGTCACAAAGCTCTTTTCATCGTCGACGCGATCACGGCTCTTGGGGCGCTGCCGCTGCCGATGGACGAGTGGGGCATCGACGTGATGATTGCGGGTAGCCAAAAAGCATTCATGCTTCCGGCTGGTCTTTCTTTTATTTCATTCTCGCCGAAAGCGTGGGCGGCTGTCGAGACCGCGCGTTGTCCGCGATATTATTTCGACATCCGCCGCGAAAAAGCGGCCAATGCCAGTGGAGAATCATTTTTTTCCTCAGCGGTCACTCACGTCCGCGCGCTCGATTTCGTGCTCGAATTATTTCTCCGCCATGGGTTGCACAAGATTCACCATCGCATCCAAGCTTTGTCTGGCGCAACTTTGGCCGCCGCGCGGGAAATGGGCATCGAGATTTTTTCTGAAAACGCTTCGCCCTCGGTGTCGGCGCTGAAAATGCCAGCGGGAATCGACGGACAAAAAGTTCGCGCCGACATGGAAAAATTTGAATCCGTCATCGTCATGGGTGGCCAGGATCAGCTCAAAGGCAAAACCATCCGCATTGGTCACATGGGCGCGATCAGCGACCGCGACCTTATCGTCACTTTGAAATCGCTCGCTCTCAGCATCAATCGCCTCAAGCCCGGAACAATTTCTGCAGACAAAATCGCCGCGGCCGAGGCTAAAGCGACAAAAATCCTCGCCGCGGCTCCGTCCGTTGTGATGAAAGTCTAAGGTGGCAACTTCGGAGCCAAGTCAAAAATCTGCAGCGCCTAAAAAGTTTCACGTCTTGATCTGTGATCGATTTGACGTCGAGGCGTTCGCCAGACTCAAAGCGGATCCACGGCTCCGGGTTGAAACGTCCGCCCAGCCTATTCCCACCGCTAGTGAACTGGAAAACTGCGAGGCGCTGATCATTCGCAGTCGAACCAAAATCACGACGGAACTCCTGAACCTCTCGCCGCAACTAAGCCTGATTGTCACCGCGACAAGTGGCTTTGATCACATCGACCTTAACGCAACCAAAAACCTGGCCGTGGCCCACACGCCAAACGCCAACGCGGATTCCGCCACGGAATTGACTTGGGCACTGATCCTCGCAACCACGAGGCGCCTCGGCGAGGCGCAAAAGGCCGTCAAGCTCGGTCATTGGGATCGAAGCGCCCTCATCGGTCGCGAGCTATCGGGAAAAACTCTAGGGATCGTAGGTCTCGGGCGAATCGGCACTCGAGTGGCGCGCATCGGCTCAGCCTTTGGCATGAAGATCGCGGCGTTTGATCCTTATCTCGAAAGCACTGACTTCGCGAAAGCTTGCGCCGAACGCCTGAGCTACGAAGAGCTTTTGCGCCTTACAGACGTTCTGACATTTCATGTTCCCGACACCCGCGAGACGAGACATATGCTGCGCGCTTCGCACCTCGAGTTGATGTCTCGCCACGCGATTGTGGTCAATGCTTCGCGGGGTCCCGTCATTCGTGAGCCCGATTTGGTAGCGGCTTTGAGCGAAGGCTGGATTGCTGGGTGCGGGCTTGACGTCTATGAACGAGAGCCACTGCCGCGCGATTCGCGCCTGATGAGTTTTCCCAACGTGATTCTCACTCCTCATCTTGGCGCGACCACGAGCGAGGCGTTTGCTCGCTCCTCGCAAGAAGCAGCGTCGATTGTGCTTCGATTTTTGGAAGTGGGTCGTGAGGCGCTTGGGCGCGATGCGCTTCCACCGACAGCCGAATGGCACCAGGCCGGCTTTCGCGCAGCTGAAGAATGAGGCCCGATGTGACAGAATCTCTGATTCAAAACATTTCTGATACCGCACTTTGGGTTGCAAGCTACAGAGCGCTCGAATCCAGGCGAGCGGACGCTCTTTTTCAAGATCCCTTTGCCGAAATTCTTGCCGGTGAACGAGGCCAGCAAATTGCAGCAAGCATGAATTTTTCTCGTTACACGCAATGGACCATCGTTCTTCGCACGGTGATTATCGATCGATTTATAACAAATCTCATAGCAGGCGGCGCTGACACCGTTATTAACCTCGGCTGCGGTCTCGATTCACGACCCTACCGCATGAATTTTACAACGCGGGTTCGCTGGATCGAAGTCGATTATCCCCACATGATCGAGCATAAACGTCGCTGTCTTGAGTCGTTCCAGCCCCATTGCTCACTCGAACGAATCGCCCTTGATCTCGCCGATCTCGAGAAACGGGCCAAGCTCTTTGATCGGTTCGCAAGTGAGACAAAATCGGCGGTCATCCTCACAGAGGGCGTGATCCCTTACTTGAACCTTGAGCAGGCGGCTTCGCTCACTTCGGATCTGCGCCGACATGACTCGTTCCGAGCCTGGATTACCGATTACTTTTCTCCTCAACTCATGGAGTTTATGCGTACACCCGAGTGCGCTCGTAAAATGAAGCAGGCGCCTTTTGTATTCGACCCACCGGATTGGCACCAGTATTTTGCGGACTTAGGCTGGAAGGCAACCCAGACCCGCTTTGTCGTCGACGAAGCCATGGCTCTTGGTCGACCACCGCCACATCCTCTCTGGCTCAGGATTAAATTGGCCCTCAGAGGACGTGAGCACAAGTTGCGGCAATTGCAGCGGCAATTGCAACAGTTGAGACGGACTGCTTATATCATTATGGAGCCCACACCACTTCCTTAAGATCCGCCGGCAGAGCTCAATTGGCCTCGCGTCAACGATTGCCTTAGCGTTTATTTTCGGAGATTTTGCTCTGTCGGTGCAGGAGGTAAAATGCCAGGTATTATAGTGATCGGCTCGCAGTGGGGAGATGAAGGCAAAGGCAAAGTGGTGGACGTGTTTTCCGCCCAGGCCGACTTCGTGGTGCGCTATCAGGGCGGCGCCAATGCGGGGCACACTCTTGTCGTCAATGGCGTAAAGACGGTTCTGCACTTGGTGCCGTCAGGAATTCTCCATCCCAAAACAGTTTGCATCATCGGCGCCGGTGTCGTGCTCGACATCGAAGAAGTCGCCAGCGAAATTCGCAGTCTGCGCGAAGCGGGATTAATTCCCAACAGTGATCAACTGAGGATTTCCGACTCGGCGACTGTGCTCCTCAGCTACCACCGCCGCCTCGATCAAGCTCGTGAAATCGCTGCCGGGCACGAAAAGATCGGCACCACCGGTCGCGGCATCGGCCCAGCCTACGAAGACCGTGCCTCTCGCCAAGCGATTTTGTTTGGTGATCTCTTCGAGACCTCAAAGCTTCGCGATAAATTGCAAGCCTCACTCAAAGAGAAAAACTTTTTGATTAAGGAATACTACAAAGCTGAACCCGTCGACGTCGACGTGCTGTACAAACGCCTCTTAGAGCTGAGTGAGGAACTCGCGCCGTTTCGCTGCAAAGATGCGTCGATGGTCATACACAAGGCACTCAAAAGCGGAAAAAAAGTTCTCTTTGAGGGCGCCCAAGGCACGATGCTCGATCTCCTACATGGCACCTATCCGTTCGTGACGAGCTCGTCTACGATCGCGGGCTCCGCCTGCATCGGCAGTGGCATTGGTCCGAATTCGGTTCAAAAAATTATCGGAATCACCAAAGCTTACACAACTCGTGTCGGCTCCGGTCCATTTCCGACCGAAATCTCTGGCGCGCTAGGCGAGCGCATCCGCGCTGAAGGCCGCGAATTCGGCGCCACCACGGGGCGTCCCCGACGCTGCGGTTGGCTCGATCTCGTCGGACTCAAGTACGCTATTCGGGTCAACGGCATCACCAACATCGCCCTCATGAAAATCGATGTGCTCTCGGGCCACGACAAAATCGAAGTCTGCACGGGCTATCGCCTCGATGGTCAAGAGATCAAGGACATGCCTACCTCCACGACCGAGCTTGCGCGCGTCGAGCCGATCTACAAGAGCCTGGCCGGCTGGAGCGAAGACATCACCCAAGTTCGCAGCATCCAAGATCTCCCTCTAGCCGCCCGCGATTACATTCAGTTTCTCGGAACTGAACTTGCGACCCCAATCGACGTCGTGTCGGTAGGCCCTGGCCGCGAGCAGACCCTCTGGATCAAACCGCTGTTCACCTAAGAGCTAAATGCGCCTCTTAGATGAATTTGTGCCAGGCTTTGGCCCCTACCCGTGAAAAAGGCTTCCACGGTAGCTTTGCCAGATCTCAGGCCCGCCGAGACGGCTGGTACAACCACGCATTTTCGCCTTGGGATTTCCCAATCTGTTCCAAAATGACGGCTCCGCCGGTGCAAAAGCTGCGCACCTCTCTCAGCGAAAGCCAGAATCGCAAACAATCTGATCATTCATCGTGAAAAAAAAGAAAATTCCATGCAAAGAGTTGACAGTCGGCTCAATTTCTCTGAGATTGTCGTCTCTTCGATCAACGTGGTTCGCTAGCTCAGCTGGTAGAGCACATCCCTTTTAAGGATGGGGTCGATGGTTCAAATCCATCGCGAGCCACCAATTTTTTTCTATAGGTCCCCATCGTCTAGCGGCCTAGGACACTACCCTTTCACGGTAGATACACCGGTTCAAATCCGGTTGGGGACGCCAATTTTCTTTTTCCGCTCATTTGAGCAATCACAGCAAACGGTTTCTGCAAATCATAACGGATACTTGGACCATCAAGAACTGGGTTCGATACGACTCTTTTGAGGAACTCAACCCTCTCCATCGCATTTCGAGAATTCCAGAGTGATTCTGCATTAGTGGCGAGTTCGATAATTTTTTTGATGGTTCGATTGTGCGAATCAATGATCGTGTCGCTGCACTTGGCGATGAGCGAGGTATAGTAGCGCCGATTTTCCTTCACCTTCGCAACGACCCGCTGATACTGACTATCCTCAATCGTACCCTTCCGCATGTGCTCATAAGCATCATCTTGTTCGTCATCCAATTGCTCCAAAACCTTACTGTACTCATCGAACTTTTGCTTGTTCGCTTCGCGGTGCTTTTCGGTGATCGAGTCCATCGCGGCCTTGATTTGTTCTGCGAACTCCTCGTTGATCGTTAGACTTTTGAGTGCAGGTCGGAACTGCTCAAACATTTCGGCTTCAGACATGTTTTTACCCTTTCCCGTCGTATGAATTTGTTTAGCGTTGGTGCAACGGTAGTAATGATATTGCGCCACTTCGCCCGACTTCAGATTTTTGCTCTTACCGTCGTACACCAAGGCGCAACCGCAACTGGGGTCCGCACAGCGAATCCAACCGCCAGCGAAAATCCCCCTTTGCTTTTTATTCCAGCCACGCTTTGACCTGTTCGTCTGAACAATCTCAAGCAAGTCAGGCGAGATGATCAGCGGATGCTTTCCGCGATACTCAACCTTATCCCAGTCAAAATAACCTCGATAAAACTTGTTGTTCAGTCGCCGTTCGACGGCTGACATGTAGTATTTTTTGATCTTCGTACCGTGAACCAGGCCTTCCGATAAAATAGTACGACGAATCTCTTCATATCCCATACCCTGGGCGCGAAGTTCAAATTCGCGCTGAATCAATCTCACGTTTGCCGAATTCGGATCAACTTCGATTTTGGTCCGACCTTTGATTTCCCTGCCGCTCTCGTCACGCATCCGGCGATGGATGTACCCAAGCGGCACATGGTTCGCAGGGAACCAACCCTCTTGCGCCTTCTGCCTCATGGCGTCCCGAACCTTCGCGCTCAAGTTTCGACAAAATTGCTTGTTGGCCGCAGCGTTGATATCCCTGACGAAAAACTCTGACTCAGGGCTGTCTTTGTGAAGAACTTTTCTGTCGCGTGCGTAGTGAAGAATAAGTTTCCCACGCAAAATGGACTTTTCGTTCGCTTCGATGTCGGTCAAATTCCGCGCTTCACGATCCAACATATAATAAACGTGATGAAGGACGCCTCTCGCTTCAGCCTTTTTGATGACGGCATCATATTTTTTGCGGTTGTCTGAATCCTTAGGGGTCTCCACAAAATAACTTGTGATTTTGGCAGAATTCATGATCGACTGATTCGCGATGAAAGAAAAGATAGACTCCTCACTTCGAAAAGTTTTGTC
>JAYTRM010000277.1:0-8252 GCA_043746165.1 Bdellovibrionales bacterium
ACAACTTGCTCAAAGCGCTTGGTGTCGACAGAGTCGAGCTCTACACAGAACGGTTTGCAGAAGCCTTTGGGCACTCCACGAGCGACGCTGTCACCGCCGATTATAAACAGGCTGCGACACTCGCCAAGCGCGCCGGTCTCGGTGTCAATGCCGGGCATGATTTAACTTCTGAAAACTTGACTAAGTTGATCGAGGCTATTCCCTGGATTGATGAAGTTTCGATTGGCCACGCGCTCATTTGCGAAGCTCTCGATTTGGGGCTCAAAGAAACTATCCGGCGGTACCTAGCCGCAATCGAGGCCGGAGCTCGCAAGGCTGGTAGATCATGACATTGATTGATTTAGAACCCGGAAGCGAGTGTGAGATTTCAAGCGTCGTCGGCGACCCGGTTGTTGTCGCACGCTTAATGGAGCTCGGTTTCATTCAGGGCGAGAAAGTTCAGCTCGCGGGACGGGCGCCGTTTGGCGAACCGCTGATCATTGAAATCCGCGGCTCGACGATTGCTCTCAGGAAATCGGAAGCCTCGTGCGTGCAGCTGTAGCCTCTTCAACGGCAAGCTGTCACGATGAAGCGGGCTCGCGTGAGCGACCGCGAGCGGGCGCCGTCGTTGCCCTTGTCGGCTCACCCAATAGTGGTAAGACGACTCTGTTTAACTGGCTCACGGGGTCGCAATTTAAAACCGTCAATTACCCCGGTTCAACGGTTGATTACTCCCTGGGACAGAGTCAAGAGCGCTACGGCGAACCTCTCAAGATTATGGACACACCAGGGACCTACAGTCTGCATCCAAAGTCGCCCGATGAGCAGGTGACGATCAACGCGATCTTTTCACATCCGATCGAAGGCGCTGCCGGCGTGGTGATCTCCGTTGCTGATGCGACTTTGCTCTCAAGGCAACTCTACGTAACAAAGCAACTCAAGAGCGCGGGATTTAAGGTCGTGCTGGCATTGACAATGAGCGATCTGCTGAAGGAAAAGGGAGAGCGGCTTGAGTGTGATGTGATCTCGCAGGCTTTGGGAGTGCCGGTTGTTCTCATCGATGGGCGACTCGGCGGAGGCCTCAAGGAATTGCTCGACTGTGTCCGTGATCTTTTAGCACAGCCCCAATCTAATCCCATTTCCCAGCCCAAAGCGTGGAAAGCGTCAGAAGTTGAAAACGCGTTGCGATCCACAGCTGATATCGCGGCCCGCGCAGTGACGAAAAAGTCGCAACCGACTGGAAGTTCTGCTCGCGAGCGTACCCGAGAGATCGATAAAGTCCTTCTTCATCCGATCTGGGGACTTTTGATCTTTTTTATTTTGATGTCAGGTCTTTTTAGCGGGATTTTTTGGGTCGCCAAGCCTGTCATGGAAGGTATTGATCATTTACTGACGTTTTTTTCAGTGCACATGTTAGCTCTCGCGCCAGATAACCTCGCCATGCAGTTTCTCTGCCGCGGGGTGATTGCGAGCGCATCAGCGGTTTTGGTGTTCGCGCCGCAGATATTTATTTTGTTTTTAGGAATTATTCTGTTGGAAGACTCCGGCTACTTGGCCCGCTCGGCGACACTCGTGGATCGTCCTCTCTCAAAACTGGGGATGGGGGGGCGATCTTTTGTTCCGTTGCTTTCAGGTTTTGCCTGCGCGGTTCCCGCGATGATGGCCGCGCGTGCGATTAACTCACGGCGCGAGAGGTGGCTGACGCTCTTTATTTTGCCGCTGATGAGCTGTTCGGCGCGACTTCCCGTTTATGCGCTTCTTCTTACTTTTCTTTTTCGGTCTGATTCAGCCTGGAAGGCCGGAATTGCGCTTGCGGTCATCTATGCCACCTCGATTCTTGTCGGCGGGATCGCCGCACTCGTGGCGAGTCGGTTTCTAAAAATCGAAGATCGTTCATTCTTCATGCTCGAGCTTCCGGTTTATCGTAAGCCTAAGTTTAGACTGGTCGCTCGCCAGGCCTTCATGCGCACCAAGAGCTATGTCCGCCGTGCTGGGCCCGCGATCTTTGTGTTTGCATTGATCGTCTGGGGGGCCACGACGTTTCCGAGGTATGATGTTTCAGACCGGACCGAGCAGCTCAACCAAAGCTACGCGGCCTCTGCGGGGCGGGCACTCGAGCCTGTCTTTGAGCCGATGGGCGGCGACTGGCGAGTGGGCGTGGGCTTGATTTCGGCATTCGCCGCGCGTGAAGTGTTTGTCTCCGCGCTGGCCGTGTTGTTTCAGTTGACCGATCAAGATGAATCAACGCTACAAGAGTCGCTCCTCACCAAAATGCGAGAGGCGCGAAACAAGAAGGGCGCTTTGCTTTTCACTCCGGCCTCCGTGGTCGGACTGATTCTGTTCTTTATGATTGCCCTTCAATGTCTGTCCACGGTCACCGTGGCCTTTAAGGAATCTGGCGCTTGGCGCTTTGCTTTACTTCAGCTCGTGCTTTTCAATGCAGTGGCATACATTGTCGCCGTGGCCGTTGTGCAGGGGCTGCGCTCGGTAGGCGTTTCCTAACCAAATCCTGAACTCATGACCAGTGGCGACAATAGTATGGTCGCCGAGAAACTTTTGGCTGATGGCGGGCGCTCAGGATTGGGCCAATTCGCAGCCGGTCTGCCAATTTAATGGGTGACGCGCCGAGGACGCTGTCGCTAAGATGCGACTCAAGAGATCAGGCTCTCAACAAAAAACGCCTGTCCGAACGAGGGAATATTTGGAACGACATTTTGCAATCGAACTGAAAGAATTAAAGGCTCGAATTTTATCGATGGCCGGACACGTTGAGATGAGTATCGATCGCGCGATTCTCGCACTGAGCGAGCGAAGCATGGCCAGACTCGCCGAAGTCAGACCGCTCGAGGCAAAGATCAACCAAGCCCACATTGAGATTGATAACGTTTGTTTGGCCATATTGGCCAGACAAGCCCCCGTCGCAGTCGATCTGCGCTTGATTTTAGCTGTCACGAAAATCAATACTGATCTCGAGCGCATGGGCGATCAAGCAGTGAATTTATCGCACAACACTGAGCATTACCTGCAGCACGCGGCTCTCGACATCGCCAAAGAGATTCCGCAAATGGCTAAGCTTGTGCAAACCATGGTGCGCGAAAGCTTGGATGCCTTTGTCAATGGCGATGCGGAGGCGGCAAAAGTGGTTTTGCGAAGTGATGACGCTGTCGACGAATTTAAAAACCGACTGCTTGAAACTCTAAAAGTGCGGATGAAGTTAGATTCGACTTCAATTGAAGCGGCGATCAATTTGTTGTTGATGGCCCGTAACCTCGAGCGCATTGCCGACCATTCGACCAACATCGCAGAAGACGTGATTTTCGTCAGCACGGGGCAAGACGTGCGCCACGGTGCCGGACGTGCGGCAGAAGTCGCCGCAGCGGGAGTCGTGCGCTTGGGCAGGGATACTCAAAAAGCTTAAGTTTTTCAAAAGCGGAGAAAAGAAAAAATGGAAGCCCAAATCATGACACTGGCGAGGCGAGACGACGTGACGGATTTAGTAACTGAAAAGCAGCGAGTTTTGATTGTCGAAGACGAAGATGAAATTCGTGAGCTCATCGCGCTTCATTTAAGGCGCGAAGGCCTGATCGTCGATTCGGTCGCCTCGGCCGAAGAAGGCTGGGCACTTTTAAAAGAAAACAAATACGATTTACTGGCTGTTGACTGGATGCTGCCGGGCGCAAGCGGCGTCGAACTGGCACGTAGGCTTAGAAGTCAAAGCGATCTTGGCGATCTGGCGATTCTCATGGTCACGGCGCGTGCCGAGGCAGCTGACATCGTAGAAGGGCTCGAAGCGGGTGCCGATGACTACCTTTCCAAACCCTTCGAACCTGCGGTGCTTACAGCACGAGTGCGAGCACTTTTGCGTCGCAATCGCCGCGTAGCACCTGCGGAAGAAGAGTCAGGCTTTCAGGTGATTAAGGTCGGCAATCTCAAGCTTTTTCCAGAGACCTACGAAGCGAAGTGTGGAACAGAGCCGATTAGCCTCACGCCAAGTGAATTTAAATTGATGCTCGCGCTGGCCAGCAGTCGCGGCCGAGTTCTTACCCGCGATGGTTTGATCAGCAAAGTGCAGGGTGACGGGGTCGCAGTGGTCGGCCGCACGGTTGACACTCACGTCTTCGGCCTGCGCAAGAAGCTCGGCGAGTGTGCCGATGTGATCGAGACGGTTCGCGGAGTTGGCTACCGAGTTAAACCTCCGAGCGAAAACTAAATGATGTCGGTAGAACCACCAAGCGGAAACGCCGGAAAAAAATCTGAATCGGCGGCTCTTTCTGCCGCGGTTCACGGGAGCGCCATCGGCGCGGCGGCGCGAAGTAGTCTAAGCCTGCCGCTGGTTCCGCCGCAGCGCTATTTCCCCTGGCGCGTGACGCGCAAACTTTTTATCGCTAACGCGTCAGTGCTTCTCGTCTCCGGAATTGGCGCTTGGCTTGTGCTGACGTATTTCTCTGGTATGTTCTTTTCGACGCAAGCGCTGAGCGTCCCTGAGGCTCGCTCGGCCATCAACACGGTCTTTATCGTGTTTGGCTTTATCACCTTGGTCTTGCTCGCAATCACTTCGGGCCGATTTGCGAGCCCCCTCGGCCGTTTGGTGCAAAGGGCCCGCGAGCTGCGCAGGCTTGATCCCGAACGTGAAGAAGATTCGCTCGACTCAGAGCGAGGCGCAGATGATCCTGGCGAGTGGGCAGATTTGGAGCGTGCTCTGAACCGAATTCACAAAGAGTTAAAACAAAAAACAGAAGCTCTCTCGCAAGAGCGCGAAGAGCTCTCTGCGCTGATCGGTGCGGTCTCTGATGCGATCCTTGCGGTCGATCGAAGCGAAAACCCGCTCTTTTACAATTCTCCATTCGCAACCCTTTTTCATACAGCGCAAAAGGGCGAGCGTGCCTTTACTCTGGGAGAAATGTTTCGCTCACCAGAAGTTCTGATGGGTTACCGCGAAGTCTTAAAGACCGGCACGATGAAAATTGTTGCCGCGAGCCTGCATACCTCGCCCCACGCTCTTGCCAGGCATTTTTCAATCTCAATTGCGCCTTTGAAAATGGGCTCGCCCGAGGGGGTTGCCGGTGCGATCGGAGTTTTTCACGACGTCACCGAGCTCAAACAGTCGGAGCAGATTCGCATCGAATTTGTCGGCAACGCGTCTCATGAGCTGCGTACGCCACTGACCAGCATCAAAGGTTACGTCGATACGCTTCGCGAGGATTTAAAAGCCGGTCGCACCGACGGCGCTGGCCAGTTCATCGATATCATCTCCAGGAACGTTGATCGGTTGATTTTTCTGGTCAACGATCTGCTTGATCTCTCGGCTCTTGAGTCTGGTGCCGAACTAAAAAAGACGCCGGTCTCGACGGCTGAAGTGACCGAGGCCGCGCTCAAGCAAATTGAAAACAAACGGGCGGTGAAGCGCCAGGAAATTCGCGTGCAAATGAACGCGACCACGGTCAATGCCGAGCCGCAAAGACTCGAGCAGGTGGTCGTTAATCTTGTTCACAACGCCATTAAGTATGTGCCTGAGGGAAGTCGCATCGACGTAATCTGGGAAATGGCTGTATCCGGTGGTGGGCTTGGCGCGCCGGGAACGATCTTCCGGATTCGCGATAACGGACCCGGAATTCCCTTGGAGCACCAGGCACGAATTTTCGAACGTTTCTACCGTGTCGACTCCGGAAGGTCGCGAGAGCAAGGTGGAACGGGCCTCGGCCTGGCAATCGTCAAGCACATTATGCTCAAGCACGGCGGCAGCGTCAGACTTCAAAGTCGACCCGGCGAAGGTGCTGAGTTTATTTGTTTTTTCCCTTAATAGCTTTGCTGAAATCTGAAAACATCAAGAGACAGTTGCCGCTGACGTCGAGCTTTCCGGTAGCTGAACCTAAAGAGATTTTTGGGCAGCTCAACGTGAATTTGATGTCACGATCTGCGCGGTCGACATGAAGCTGGCAGGCGGCTTGAGTGTCGTTTGCATCGGGCATCGTGAGCGCACTCGATTTCACGGCTCCCTGTGCGTCGGTCGAGACGTGCATTCCATCTACGAGCGAAGCCTTTTGGGCTCCGCCGATCTTAATATCGATAGATTCGGAAGCCTTCGTAAAGTCGAAAGCCAGATTCCCGGCGAGCATGAGATTTTCGTCTTTGCTGCTGTAGGTATAAGATCCATCGTCTGCTTTTTTTGCAACAGCTAAACTGATATTGAAAGCAGGGCTCGAGGCTTTTTGATACTGGCAAGCTAAAATATGACCCTGATTATCTAGCGAGCTTGCGGGAATATTTTTAAAGCTTGCCGAACCCAAATCTCCAGGAGCTGCCCCCGAAATCGAGTATTCGAGATTTTGCTGGATGGGGCTGAGGGCAAGGGTCGCAAGTTGCGACTCATCGATACGTTTAAGGTGATAAACAGTTTTTATGTCGCTGTCCTGGCTTGCTGGCTGAACCGTCATGCTAGAAGAATCAATCGAAAGTATTGCAAAGGCCTTAACATCAGTGCGAAGCGATGGCGCCTTTAGAACCAATTGATTAGCTATGACTGTGTAGTCAGCATCCGCAAGAACATCAGACGTGAAGCCGTCGCTGTGAATTGTTGTGAAGTGTTTTGGCGTGATTTTAAATTGCAGAGTGTTGGCTTTGACTTTGTAACCTTCATCGTTAGGAGTTCCACCCTGATCGGTTTCGCTCTTGGTGCCGTTTTTCATGACGCCGTCGACCTGCCAGCTGCCGGTGACGGCGTTGGTGTCAACTGGAGCTGCAGAACCACCGCCCCTGGAGTTTTGACAAGCGGTGAGCGCCGCCAGCAAAATCGGTGCGAGCATGAGCGAAGTCGGGTTGAACATTTGGATTTGTTTTCGCACGGGAATTCTCCCTGGTTGGTGCTGGTGTCCGAACTGAATTTAACTCGCGGGACTTAGGTATTATTAGGTATTATGACATAGCAAGAGTAATGCCGCAGGCCTTTGGTTTACGGGCCAATGAGGAGGCCCTTGGCATCTCTGAAACAATCAGATGTGACAAAATCCGGCCCAGCTGCCTAAGCCTTGGGCAAGCCTTGGACAAGCCTTGGGCAATAGTGCCGAAAAATAGCCTCTCTTCAAAGAGAGCCTAAGCCAACTGCCGCTCACCATGTTGCGATTGAAAGCGTTGAGTTCGAGTGTTGACTTGCGGGCGGCGCTTAGGGTTTGCTGTGGCCCGCAGGGGGCGCTATGAACGAATCTCAGCAGTTGATTCGAGACAAATACACGCCGCTCGGGGCACTTACCGACAGGACTCTTACGGTTGCGTCGCCCTGGGATTTAAAGCCGATCGCCGAAGTCGCGATGATGGATGAGGCTGAGGCTTTTATGTGCCTGGCGAGACTCAAACAATGTTTTGATTCGCGAAAAATGCCGCGAGTCTTTGAGCGCATTGAAATCCTAAAAAAAGCGGCGCGTTCGATTGCAGCCAAGCGTGAGGCCTATGCCGACCTGATCTCCTTTGAAGGCGGTAAGCCACGCAAAGACGCGCTGGTGGAAGTCGATCGTGCGGTGGTATCGATCGAGCTTGCAGCAGAAGAAGCCAGCCGGTGGCACGGAACCGAAATGCCGATGCGGCGGACGAAAGCGGCGAGTGGTCACTTGGCGTTTACAATTCCCGATCCGATCGGCGTCGTGTTCTCGGTTTCCGCCTTTAATCATCCGCTGAATTTGATTGCCCACCAAGTCGCGCCCGCGATCGCTGCGGGTTGCCCGGTGCTGATTAAGCCTGCGCTCGAGACACCGCTCTCGTGCCTGCACTTTGTGGAAGCTCTTTACGATGCCGGATTGCCAGAAGACATGTGCCTGGCTCTCATCGCGGACAACGCGGTTTCTGAGGCCATCGTGAGGTCGCCTCAGATTGCTTTTTTCAGCTTCATCGGCAGCGCCAAAGTCGGTTGGCATCTGCGCACCTTACTCGCCCCCGGCGTGCGATTTTCACTCGAGCACGGTGGCTCGGCGCCCGCGATTGTCGACGCGAGTGCGGATCTGAGTCTTGCAATTCCGAGTCTTGTAAAGGGCGGATATTACCACGCGGGCCAGGTCTGCGTTAGCACCCAGCGAGTGTTCGTGCACGAAGGTGTGTGGTCAGAATTTCGCACCGGATTTGAAGATGCGGTTAAGCTGCTAAAAACCGGAGATCCGCGCTTACCCGAGGTCGATTGCGGACCAATCATCAGCAATTCCCGCCGAAAAACAGTTTTCGCTACCAGCAAGGGTTTTGCGGGAACGGTCGAAAATCTTTTTCGTAGACTTTTGACGTGATTTTGGTTG
>JAYTRM010000278.1:0-21501 GCA_043746165.1 Bdellovibrionales bacterium
TTTACGTTTCATCCGGCCTCGGTTCAGCTTGACCCAGTCGGTGTATTCTTTGGTTTTTCTTGCCAATCGGTCTCGCTGCGTTTTTATAACCAGTGAGATTTTGCGCCACCCCTTATTCTTATTCCAGAAGAAGGTGAAGCCCAGGAAGTTGAAGATATTCTCCTTCCCCTTGGCAAAGTTGATGATGGCGGTTTTGTCTTCATTCACACTCAGTTTGTATTCTGCAAGCCTGAGTCTAAGAGCCACCAGGAAATCGTTTGCCTGTTGCTCTTTGCTGAACATTAAGATCGCATCGTCTGCAAATCTTACGATCACCGCCGACTGCGAGGCGTAGTTCTCGAGGAACCACGTATCCAGGGCGTAGTGAAGGAAGATATTCGATAGGATGGGAGACATGACGGACCCTTGCGGGGTCCCCACTTCTGATTGCTTCGTGATTCCCGTTTGGTCGAGGATGTCGACCTTCAGGAATCGCGCAATTAATCCGAGCAGTCGACGATCGCTAATCCTCCGGCGCAAGATCTTCATCAGCTTCCGATGCGGAACTGTGTTGAAGAAGTTAGCCAGATCGATTTCGACGACAAAGGGTCGCTTATCATCCTTAAGGATGTTGTGACTGGCCTTGATCGCGTCGTGCTGTGACTTCCTTGGCCGAAAACCAAAGGAGTTTCGGATGAAGATCGACTCGTAGACGGATTCTAGAATTTTCCCTAGGGCCCATTCTACAAGTTTGTCTTCGAAGCAGCTGATTGCAATTGGCCTTGTTTTACCGTTGGCCTTGGGGATCAGAACCTCCCGTTTGGCTTGCGGTCGATACGTACCAATGTGAAGTCTTGTTACCAAGTCCTCCAGGTTTCGATCGAGATCCGTTGCATATTCGGTCTTACTTATACCGTCGATTCCGACAGCCTTGGTTCCATCCAAAGCCTGAAATGCCTGACGAAGATTTTCCACATTGATGTGGCTGAAGAGATTGTTGAAAACAATTTCAGGCTTCTTCGCCGATAAACCTATCCGTGCCCAACTATTCAACTCCAGATTGCGAGCTGCTGACCCCCCTTTTCCAGTTCTGCGACTGGGTGGGGAAGAGTGTGCACGGTTCAAATTCTGTCGTTCCCTTCGCTCCGTGGTCATTGCACCACTTCTTCGCTACAATGAAACGATCTGACTCCCATAAGAGGACATCGTGTTGCCTTGAATTTTATTTCTTGTGCACGCACTTTGTTTCCTTTCAGTCCCCTCTGGGTCTCCTGGGTTCCCCAACAAACCTTGATCACATGCTGCGGACTCGGACCCCGGTGGGTTCCTCGGGCCTTAACCTTCGGATGTTGCCTTCGCGCTAGCATTGCTGCTCGGGCCATACAGTCTCGGCACCCACATTCTTAAGTTGACGAGGCTCAATACCTGCACTTTCGTTGCGGCCTATGATCTTTCTGTCTACGCTTCACTCTGGTCGTTCGGCGGAGGTACCCGCTTCCTTCCAGCTTGCAAGACTCGATACAGGGCTCTGATTGTCAGATTACCCTGGTGTGCCTTACTTCCATTCTGGTCGTATTCACACTGGCTTGCTGTGGCTTAGCGCCCCAGCGCACATGCCCCCAAGAATAAACCGGCACGGTTCCGATGTCGCTTTATTTATTGAGCTGAGAGCAGTCGTCGACAGCGGCAGTCTCAAAATGAAACAGAATGAGTTTAACAACCGCGCGGGGCCAACTGAGTTGCCAGGTTACCCCCCCCAGAGTACCCCTCTCGGTATGTCGAGAGTCTTGACAGCAAAGCGTAGCCCCTACTTTTTCAACAGAGCTGCAAATCCTTTGGAGTTAACGGGAGTTACTCGATAGGAGTGCTCTGGGTTGCGGGCTCGGGCCGACGGGTGGCGATCTTTTGGACAGACATACAATTACTTAACCATCTGAATTCACGAGGATTTTTACAAAACAAGAGAGCCATAATTTGGCACTCCTTTTGGATACTAGTTAAGTTATCGAAACCAAGGGAGCCTACATGACAACAACAGCAATGAGATTGCCCATCAAACCGATAAACCTCTTAGCTGCATTTAACTTTGGCCGAGGAATCCTTATCGTCCTCTTTGCCGCGATGCTCGTCGCAGCACTTCACCCGGCGGTCCGGTCGGCTATGCGTGGATCGATCACTCACGATTACAGGATGATCGTCTCCACCGCCCGTGGTGATCTCCTGAAAAATGGAACAGAGCTCACAGTCGCAAAAATTCGCACGCGCGATTCACTTTTTCTCGAGATCTACGAGCCGAGAAATGATGGCGGTCAAAAGCTCATCGGCCGCATTCAGCTTCCCGATCAAAAAGATGGCTTTTTTAACTTCAACGGCAATGCAACCAATCTCGCGATCGATGATATCGACGGCGACGGACGTTTGGAAATTCTAGCTCCGAGTTTTGATCAAAATATGGTGGGTCATCTCAACATTTATCACTACGACCAGGATTCACGCGAATTCTCGCGCAGCTTGCGCTAATTCTTCACGATACGATAATCTATGGGTTTACAGAGGCCACGGTTCGTTCCCTCATCAGAGCAGGCCGTGAGACTGACAATCAAGTCGCGTTCACATGAAAATGCAATTCGATCACCGGCTTTTGACCTAGGCGGCATCACCCGAATCGCGCCGCTCGGCTGGACAGGCACGTTCATGAAAATATTGAAAGTGCTCGGAATAAATTGGCGATGAATTCCAAATGCTGCGAAAGAGTTCAGTAGATTTGCTTCGCAACTCGGGTGCTCACGACAAGTCGGATCCAGCATTTTAAACATTTGCAATGAGCATGGTGTCACCATGAAGTCGTGAACTCCGCAGGTATCTGCAATGATCTTGAGCATCGGAAGACCCGAGTGACCGAAAAGCGTGTGTCCCGTGGTCAATTGAATCGTGTCATTGTAATCGATTGAGCGGCCTGAAGATAAAATATCCTCGTGGTTTTCCGAGTCGATGCAGAAAAGATCAGAAACCTGCTCACCAAAGGGATCTTGGACTTCAAGAATTTGTCCTTGGCTGAGACGAAAGCTGACTCCTGATTGCGCGGTTATACGCGTAAAATTCACTTCTCACTCTTTTGCTTGAAATGAAAAGGACATTCCCACTGCTCGGGATTGTCTTTTCCAGAGAACTGGATCGCTTCCCATTTATCGCCATATTTTTTTACTATGGGATTAACTGTGCCTGAAAATTTCAAGTCGCGCTCACGATTCGTGCGGACCATCGACTCATACAGGCCTTTTTGCTCGATGGCTTCAAACTGTTGAAAAATATTGAAAACCAGAGATGGACGGGAAAAGCGTCGACCCGGGCGAGAACTTCCGGAATGCAAGCCAACAACGAAAAAAGCTTCGCCGAAAAGACAGAATGTGAACTCCGACTTCTCCGGGTCAGAATTATTTGCACCCCAATCCGAATTCTTATCCTCAGTGGAGGTCAATGATGAAAGCTCGCGCCACAGGGCCTCTTCAAATTCATTTTCGGAGAATTCAGCTTCTCCTTCAAAAACGGCCCAGAAGGTGAGGTATTCAGAAGCCGATTTTTTTTGTTCCTGTAAAAATCCAAAAAGATCATCTCGAAGTGGCATCCAAGATTCGCCGGCTCCGAAGTCATGGTAAACACCTAGGCGAATCTCTTTGCGCTGAAGCGCCTTCAGCGCGGCAATACACGGATAATTTTTCTGGCTGATAAAATCTCGAATTTCCGAATAGACCCGATTCTTTGCAACACCACCGTCTTTTGCCGGTGAAAGGGTGTTTGGATCCCCTAGCGGTTCAAACGCGATTTCCATACCCCTCCTAATCTCGGTTGATCCGAAAATCTGTGACCATTTACCAGAGCAGATCGCCCGAACGCCAGGGCTAGGGAGGAATGTCTTAAAAACTTCATACATCGGTCACAAGCTGCACTCCTGGCCTGTCGAGAGTCGCTGGGCTGAGTGAGCCTTGACACGCTGTCGGTAAGTTCAAAACGAGTGATTTAATTCATTTTCTAAAGGTTGCCTATGAAGTCTCGTAGATCCTTAATTACCTTTTGATCGATCGGCCCCAATGTTGGCTTTCGATCTTTTTCTGGGGAGAACCCATGACCCAGGCCAGGATAGGAGAACACTTTGGCGTTTTGAACTCCGGCCTTAATGAACTAGTCAACTTCTCCGCGCGGTGTCTGGACGTCGGCTTCTCCCTGAAAGAACGCGAATTTGGCATTCACGCGAGGGGCACGGTCCTTGTTGGCAGGTGCCGCGAGAAATTGACGATACCAGTTTATTGGTTTTCCATCCGGTGCGAAGTCTGCTTTTGAATTGGCAATGAAATTAAGTGCCCCATCGAATTCTTTTTCTAGGGCTTCACGCTCTTGCTTTGTTGATTTAGGTGAGAGATTGGCATCAACAATTTGGAAGTGAAGCATGTCACGCATGGGCCGGGCTTGAGCTCCGAACAACAGGAGTGACTTCACTTTTCCACCCAATGCAAGCGTACACTCGACGGCAACGATGGTTCCCTCAGAATGACCGAGAATAACGAGCTGTTCCACTGGAGTTTTTAGCTCTCGGGATAGGAATTTTGCAGCGTCAATGGCATCAGAGATTAAGTGTTCGCGATCAGCCGTCTTCCAGACTGCGAGATCAACTTTTCCATTCGCATCGAGTACCCCTCTCTTATCATAACGTAATGTCGCATATCCCCCATCAGTGACAGCTTCACTCAACTGAGAAAAAAGTTTTTCGGTTTTACCAGTAAACGTGAGTTTACCCGGCACGGTCTCATCACGATCAGCTTTTCCGGAGCCGACGACCATGAGGACGGCGCCTTTTTGCTCTTTCGGTACCGTCAATGTTCCATGAAGTTCAGTTCCGTCCAAAGACGACCTAAAAGAAATTTGACGTTCACTTTGTGCCGAGGCGGTTGTCATGAAAAGCCCCAAGAAAAACTGAGTTAATATTAACTGTTTCATTGTGCCTTTGTAACAGCCTCTCAGCGGAGTGTCCATCAATCGAACGAATAGTCCAGAGCCTTTGCGTATGTTGGCGATGCTGCCACCGCGAACTATTTTTTCTTAGGCGTCGCTTTGACGCTCACTTTCTTATCCACATCTGGGGCCGCAACAACGACCTCGGGTACGGCGTCACGATTTTGCAAATCGCGCCAAGATTTTCCTTCGCGCGCTTTTTTATTCAGCTGGTAAGTCTCGACCGCTTTGAGGTGTTGGCCATAGTCTTTCGAAAACATGTGCGTGCCATCATTGCGGCTAACAAAATAAAGAAAATCGCTCTGCGCTGGCATGCCAGCGGCCTTTAAAGCTTCAAAGCCTGGATTCGAAATTGGTCCGGGCGGTAGTCCCTGGTTGAGGTATGAATTCCATTTTCCCGGGGTCTGCAAATCGACGCGGCTTATGTTGTGATTCCAGCTTCCGTTTACTTCCCAAAGGCCATAAATAATCGTGGGGTCAGTTTGGAGCGGCATGTGAATGCGCATGCGGTTATAGAACACAGAAGAAATCACAGGCCGTTCTTCCGGCGCGCCTGTTTCTTTTTCGATGATGCTCGCAAGCGTCACGAGCTCCGAGTCGGTAAGCTTGCCTTTGCTCCAGCCGACGACCTGCGCGACCTTGCCGTAATTGTCGTCAAAGTGCTGCACCATGAGTTTAATTAAAGATTTAACACTCGTGAATTTTGTGACGCTGTAAGTGTCTGGAAATAAATAGCCCTCGAGACTTAAGTGATCTTTACCGATCAACTCTTTAACCAAGGCAGGATCGGAAGTGAGCTTAATAAAATCAGCTCTCTTACAAAATTTGCTGGTCTCGAGAATCTCAGCGATCTCATATCGATTAGATCCCTCGGGAATCGTGATCATGTGTTCGATGCTGTGGCCAGAAGCGAGAACCGCAAGAATCTGCCGCGGCGTTTGTTGTGGGCTAAGTGAGTATTCTCCGACGCGCACCTTGGCCGCAGCTCCGCTGAATTTCGCGAAGTACATTAAAATTTCATGGACTTGCCACTGTTTGGAAATCAGGCCTTGCTCGGCGAGGTGGCGGGCCACCACTTTGAACGACTCGCCCGGATTGACGTCAAAGATTATGTCCTTGGTGGCGTCCACGGTGGCGCTATTATCACTCGCTGGTTGAAATGGCGTGTTGGCAAAGTGCCAGACTTCAAACGCGGCGGCACCGGTCACGATCAGCGCGCCCAGTAGTAAAATCATTAAAATGCGAGTGGTCGTTTTCATCCTTGAAAACCTCTCAGTTGTTCGACCCCGCGAGGCGGGGCCCATGCAGCCTAGGCCGAGCCTCTACCCTTTAAGCGGTTCGTAATTAAGGCCCGGCATTTTATTTTTCTCGTCGAAAGGGGTCATGTCCTCGAGGCTCGCGACCGGCACCGTGCAGTATTGAACGGCATAATGCGCAGTCGCGCGGTCATTGCCCGATTTGCCGACACCGCCGAACGGTAGTTTGGAACTCGCGCCGTTCGTGGTTCGGTTCCAGTTGACGATGCCGACCCGAGCGCGCAGACGCGTTTCTTCATAAAGTTCGCGCTTTTTTGTAAACACCGAAGTGACCAGGCCAAAGCCAGTCGAGTCGTTGATCTTCAAAGCTTCATCGAAGTTGTCGACTTTGTAGACCGCCACATTTGGGCCGAAGATCTCCGACTTTTGATAGATCGACTCTGGCCTAAACTGGTCGACCATGCAGATGCTCGGTGTGACGTAGTAGCCCGTGTAGCCTTCGACATCGAGAGCTTTACCGCGCATGATGCGCTCGGCACCTTCGCGGCTCGCAATTTCTTGAAAGCGCAGGTACTTTTCAACTGCGTCGGCATTGATCAGCGGGCCCATGAACGGGTTGTCGCGCCAGTGGCCAATCGAAAGCTTTTTTGCGGTATCGTAGAATTTCTCCATGAACTGATCGGCGATTTTTTTATGAAGGATAATGCGGCTTGTGCCCGAGCAACGCTGCCCGGCCGTCCAGAACGCGCCGATTGTCGATTCGTAAATCGCCTTATTCATGTCAGCGTCGTCCCAAACGATTGTGGCGTTCTTGCCGCCCATCTCGAGCGCGAGCAGCTTCCAATGATGTTCGAGGGTCGCTGTCTTGATCTTTAAACCTGTTTCATAAGCACCGGTAAATAAAATTCCATCAACATCTTCCGAAACTACGAGGCGTTTGCCGGTCTCGGCAATACCTTGAACTAAGTTGAAAACACCCTGCGGAAATTCTGCTTTATCAAAAATCTGTGCCATGATTTGCCCGACCGCCGGAGTCATCTCCGAAGGTTTAAAGACAATGGTATTGCCCGTGGCGAGTGCGGGAACAATGTGGCCGTTTGGCAGGTGGCCGGGAAAGTTAAAAGGCCCGAGCACAGCCATGACGCCGCGAGGACGGTGGCGAACGTAACCGTTAACGTTCGGCAAAGCATTTTCGACCACTTCGTCGGCCACCAACTTCATCGATACGTCGATGGTAATATCGATTTTGTTGATCATAGCTTTGACTTCGGTCAGCGCTTCCCAACTCGGTTTACCAGTTTCGCGCGATATCGCTTCTTGAAGTTCGGTCGTGTGGGTAATGTAGCCTTCTTTGAGGCGACGAAGGTATTCGAAACGCTTTTCCTTCGGCAGGCGCGCCCATGGCAAGAAAGCCTTTTTAGCCGCTGCAGTTGCCTGAGCAACATGGTCGTAGCGGTATTCGAAGACCATAATTTCATCCTTCAAATCCGAAGGTGATAAATCTTTGAATTCACCATCGGCACGATCTGGCACCACGAATTTTCCGTCTATGTAGTCCCCGAGATATCGGATCGGCGTAGTTTTCTGTGCACTCATAAGAGACTCCTTCATTAAATCAAACCGACAAATCGAACGAAATATCAGATCGGCGAGAAAAAAACCTTCTCGCCGGGCTCGAGCTCTAACGCTTTCAAAGCAGACCGTACCTTCGTGACCGGCACCACGATCGAATCATCACGTCGGTCAAAAGCCGTGAATGCCGCAAAAAACTCCCCGTCGCGCTTGATACCGATGAGTCCATGATCGGTAAAATGACCTTTCTCATCTGTACGCACTGTCACAAACGAGCCGTTCTTCACGATCGAAATATCCTCGACGTTCGCGCCGTAATGGGGACCGCCATCAAATGGGTCGACTTCGTGGAGATAGTGAAAGCCGATCGACTCAAGCAAGTGCTGCGCAGGGCGCGTCTCATCTCCGACCCGTCCCATGACCAGTCGGGCTTTGGAGTCGAGAAGGCAGAGGTAAATGTCTTCTTCTGGAAAAAGACTCGAAATAAATTCCTTGTTTTTTTGACTGATCAAATCGGCTTCTTGGTAAGGAAGACCGGTGAACCTGCGGCCAAGCGACTCCCAAAATTCACTGCGTCCCCCTTCACCGAGGGGCGGGGTAAGTTCGCAGAGCACGCGGGATTCAAATTCGTTTCGCGCCATGCCCATGTAAAGAAAGCGAACGAGACTGATTTGTTTTCCGAGCTTTTCGGGCCGACGTCGGTAGCTGCGATCGATGAGCAGCCCGCCAATTTCGCTCGGACCGTCAGTGTCTTCCTTCAGTTGCAGCACCTGATGGATAAAACCAATGCCAAGGTCTTCGCTGAACCGGTTTTTCTTAACGAGTCGAAAAAAATAATGGGGTACTTCTTCGTTTCCATGTTTGGCCAGAATTAAGGAACTGCCAACGACCGTTTCATGTTCCAGGTCGTCGACAACAAAAAGATATTCGGCTTCAGCCTTCGGAAGTTTTCCTGCGAATGAGGCAACGCTGCGTTCGATTTTTTCGCCCAAGACTTTGCGATCGGCTGGCAAGTTCAATAAAGAAAATTGACTGGCTAGACTGTGCAAGCCACGTAAATCACTCAGTCTGGCGCTTCTCAAAGCGAAACTCATCTCTTACCTCTTAAGATCGCCGGGTCATCGACACATTTTCTCTAAAATGCCTCGATAGAACCGCGTGGCCTCGTGCAATTCGTCTATTCTCACATGCTCATTCGGTGCATGGGAATTGCCGACACCCCGCCCCGGACCGAATGCTATGCAGGAAATGCCAAAACGACTGAAAACATTGGCTTCATTGGCGACCGATTGCGTTCCGAGTTCGACGCTTCGCCCGAGAGTCGCTAACTCTGCCTGACAAACTTTGACCAAGGGAGGATGCGGCGAGGTCCGAAACGGTTGTTTATAATCCGTAACTCGAAAAACCGCACCGACGCTCTCGCAAGTCGTTCGCAAAATCTCCATCCACTGGCCGTAAGTTTCATCGCTAACGGTCGGAGGCAAGCGACAGCAGCCGCTGATTTTAATGAAGTCTTCGTAAGTTCGAATCATGCCAATATTGAGCGACGGCTCAGGGGGATCAAATCCAGGATCGGGAAAAGACTTAAATTGCTGTTCCACTTCAAGAATGGCCGCCGCAATTTTTGCGACTTTCGAAGCGATCGATTCACGAAGCTCGCCGACCATGTCGATTTCGAGGACAGCGTGGGCCGGAACCGTATTGTAGCTAATTCCGCCCTCGATCTCCATGATCGCGAGGCCAGACGGAAGCTTCGCCAAGTAATCGAGCATCTTGGCAATCGCGCTTTCGCCCATTTGAGGAACCGAAGAGTGGGCCGCTTTACCGACAAAAACGCGGCTTTGCGAGGTCGTCCCGTCGCTGGTGTTGTGGCGATCACGAAAGTCTTTTTCGTCGTCTGAAAAGGGGATTTCGATTTCGACGCCCGCAAATCCCTTGCCGGCAGTAATTAAATTTAGCTGAGTTGGCTCTCCGACTAGCGCCTGACGAGCGGAGATTTTCTTTTTTCTAATCAGTTTGATCGCGCCGGGCATGCCCGTTTCTTCGCCGTAGGTACCCACGAGCACAAAGGGTAAACGCCAGGATTTGTCTTTATGCTCAGTCATCACTTCCGAAATCGCGGTCAGCTTGCACAGAAAATCAAGCTTGCAGCTTGCGGCGCCAAGTCCATAGATCGTGTCGAGGTAAATACTGGCGTTGAAAGGATTGGCGCCGGTTTTATTCCAAAATCCGTAACTTCCAGGGTCACCGGTATCGAGGTGCGTTTGCAGCAAAAGTTCATCAGACGGAAGCGCTTCTGTCGGGCGCGCGATTAAGTTGGCCTGATCGCGCCCGTTGAACGTCTCTTTTTGTAATTCGACAAACAGGCCTGCAGAACGGGCGAGCTCCGCTGCAAATTCGGCGACCTCGAGCGTCCCGCTTTCGGCCGTCGAGTCGAGTTCAATAAATTTTCGAGCGGCCTCGATAAATTCCACGCTTTTAACTCAAATCATTTCGAGCATAGATTTCTCGATAATCTTTCCTGCGAGCTCAATGTCTTTCGATTCGACCACAGCCGGAATGAGAAATCTCAAACGATACGGATCATGTCCGCACGAAAACGCGATCATACCGTTTTTAAACAAGCCATAAAGAAGCTTGGTCACTTTGTCTTTGCTTCCGTCGAGCGGAGTCACGGCAACCATGAGGCCCATACCGCCGGCGTCTTGCAGCAAACCTTTGCAGGTCGTCTCGTTGAGTCGGTTGAGCATGCCCACAAATTCACGGTGGATCTTCATGATTTTGCCGCTTGCTCCCAGGTATCCATCTTCCGTCATCATCTTGAGTGACTCAAGGCCGACCGAAAGAGACGAGGAACTACCCGAAAAGGTTCCGGCAACGAGCCCCGGCTGCGGATTGAATTCTTCAGTGTAGAGAATAGCGCCGGTTTGCAGAGTTTTCGCCACCGTGCAGATGTCGACGTACTGACCGAGATCGAGGGTTTCAAAAGCGAAGAGCTCACCCGTGCGCATGAACGTCTGCACTTCATCGAGCCAAACCGGAATGCCTTTTTCTTTGCAAAAATCGAGCATTGGCAAAAAGTACTCGCGAGGTGCATTGCGGTAACCACCTTCACCGAGCATTGGCTCAAAAGTGAAGCAGCTAATGTTGCCTTCGTTGGCGGCCACGTGCTCTTTCATTTTGCGCAAAGCAGCCTCGGTGCTCTTAGCCGGATTTTTAGCTTCGTACCAGGGAATTCGCAGCATTTCGTTGTAGCGCGGAAGACCCTGGCGATAAGCCGCGTTGTCGGTCAATTCAGCCATCATTGTTGAACGCCCAGCAAAGGCGTTTTCCATTGCCATCACGAGGCGGGCCGGCGTCTTTTTCTGGCGCGCGATTTTGAGCGCATTCTCATTGGCCATAGTACCGCAAGTGGTGAGCCAGCAATACTTGAGGCGACTTTTGCGTCCCGCGAGTTCAGCCATGCGCCGACCGAGCAGAGAGTATTCATGGTTGGGCTCGAGGTTTCCCTGCATCACGACATCTGACAGCGCTCCGCGAACGGCGGCGGCACGAATACGGGGATGAGCATGGCCAAAGAGATGCACGCCGATACCATTAATTAAATCGAGTTTAACGCTTCCATCTGAAACTTCGACGTAGGGGCCATGTCCCGCGCCTGTGCCGACGAATGGATACATCAATGGTCGACCGCGGTATTTTCCCGCTTCGTCGCAGGCGCGCTTGCCACTTTCGACGAAGTTAGTTTGAGGCTCGCAGATACCGGTGATCGGTTTCTCGAGTTTCATCACTTCGTCGATCAATTCCTTAATCAATGCTTGAACTTTCGGCGAAGAGGCAATGGCTTGACCTGCCAATTTTTCGACAGTGGCTGCTGAATGATCGACCGGTTTCTCGGATCTCGAACTTGCAGGGCTACCCATGAACATCTCGCTTTCTGTCTATTGATAGAATCGACTGATGGAATCGACTTGCAGATTCCGACACTTGCACTAAGATTCGATTCTATGCCGATTGCTTGGTTTTTTCCTTTGCTTTTTACTCTCTCGACGCTTTGTTCACAGCCAAGCCGGGCTGATGACGTCGCCGCACCGGCTTCGGATTCGCCGTCACCGCAAGCCGTGACGCCGGCGGCGATATCGGCAGCGATATCAGCGGCAACACCTGCGGCGACACCTGCTGTGTCACCGTCGCCCACTTCGCAACAAGTCGAAGCACCACATCATGATGCCGCCGCCGCTTCGGTTCCGGCAAGTTTTGATACTGGGTTGGCCGCCTTTCAAAAAGGTGATTTGAATCAAGCTCGAGCCATTTTTCAAATGCTGCTGAAAGCTGATCCCAGCCGTGTCGCCGTGCTCTACAATTTGGGATTAACTGAACAAAAGTCGGGGAAGCGTGGACTCGCCCTTGCGTTATGGCGCAAAGCGCAACGAGAAGACCCCCACTTTGCCGCGGCGGCGCGCGCCATTGCTTTCATCACTCCTCAACTCGAACATCCCGAAATTTCTCACGACGTGGTTTTATGGGAGACCTGGCGTTCGGCACTCCTCGTCAACCAAAGTTTGGCGGAGTATCTCGGCCTTTGTGCACTCCTCCTCCTGCTCTCGGGCTTTGCGACTCTGCGATATGTTGGCAAACGCAGACGCAGCCTTCTTGACGACAAGCCACTGCCCGGTCTTCCCTTGTCAGCGATTTTAGGTGCGGTGTTTTTCGTCGTAAGCTTAGTGCTTTCAATTGCTAAAATCGTTGATTCAAACGAAGTACGCGGAACTGTTTTACCCAAGTCGGTGTCCGCAAAATCGGCACCCGACGAAAACGGCACGCCGCTCTTTGACCTTTATGAAGGGCTCGAGGTCATCGTCAGACAAAGCCATGCGCAATGGATCCAAGTCGAATATCCAGGCGGTTCAACCGGCTGGATTCCCAGGTCGGCGGTCTTCGATACAGACCAAGACCCGAGTCAAGACCCGGGCAAGGACCTGAGCAAAGACCCAAAAAAAGATGCAAACAAAGATAAGGCGGCGCTGTGAATTATCTCTGGGATAACCTTTTTCGCAAATCGAAAAAAGACGAGGAGGTCCGCTCGCGCCTGGCCTCAAACATTCTCTTTAAGGATTTAACCTCAAAAGAGCTGCGCTTTGTTGAACAGATTGTCCACGTTCGCAGCTATCATGCGGGCGAGCATGTTTTTCGCCAGGGTGAAGTCGGCGTCGGCATGTACATGATCATGTCGGGAAGGGTCGAGATTTTTATCGACGACGCCGATCCGGTCAAGGAGACGTCTGCGGAGATTTTTATCACGCAACTTCTCGCCAACGATTTTTTTGGCGAACTCTCTTTGGTAGAAGAGAATGGACGGCGCACTGCTTCAGCCATCTGCCGAGATGAAACTGTTTTGATTGGATTCTTTAAACCCGACTTGATGGAAATCGTTAAGCGCAGTCCTATTGTCGGTATTAAAATTCTTTTTCGTCTAGCTGAAGTTCTCGGTCGTCGACTCAAAGAAACCACGGAAAAAGTCTCTGACCTGCGCGGCTCGATACGCGAACTTCGCACGCCGCCGCCCACAACGTCGGTCGACGAGGGAAGACCTTAAATGAAAAATCGACAGCTTCAGGAACTCGAGTCCAGACTGCGGCGCGAGCGTATCATCAAACTCTTCGCGTTCCTGAGCATGGTTTTCATTCCTCTCTTTGTTTTGTTTACGGTCGACAATCTCCTGGCTTCTTTTGTTTTCGCTTTCTTTGCCAATTATCTGCTCGGCCCGTTTGTTAACCTGCTCGAGCGTCGGGGCTTAAACAGAAACCTTGCGATTTTAATTCCTTTTGCCGCGACCGGCGCTTTAGTCGCCTTCGGCTTCTACGAAATCTTGCCGCGTTTAGCGCAGCAGGCGCTTTCGCTCGAAGCGAAGCTGCCCAGCTACCAGGTCGATCTTGGCAATCTGGTGGCCTCGACGAGCCATCGCTTTAGCGCGTTTGCCAATATGTATCATGTCGACATCAATGAGACTGTGAGTTCATGGTTAATGGCGCAAACCGCGCATCTCTCGAGTGCTTTACCGAGCGCGCTTTCCGGTTCTCTCACTGTACTTCTGCTAGCGCCGATCTTCAGTTATTTTATGCTCGCCGATGGGCGAGGAGTCTCGAAACAATTACTAACACTGGTTCCCAACAATCTCTTTGAAATGGCTTTGAACTTAAGCCACCAACTCAACGAGCAAATGGGCGCATTTATCCGAGCCCGTTTCCTTGAAGCCGCAATAGTCGGAATCGTCGTCTGGCTCGGTCTGCAAATCTCAGGTTTTCCGTACGCGAGTCTGCTCGGCCTGTTTGCCGGAATTACCAACTTGATCCCTTATCTAGGGCCGTTGATCGGCGCCGTTCCAGCCATCTTAATTGTGCTGATTTCGCCCGACGCCGCCATCACTGATTCAACCGGGCTCAATCTCTTGATTCTGACTTCGATTTACTTTGCCGCGCAACTCGTTGACATCATTTTCGTGATTCCGTTATTGGTCGCCAAGATCGTTAATCTGCACCCGGTAACAGTCATCATCGTGATCATTATCGGTTCGAAGTTAATGGGAATCCTCGGGATGGTGATCTCGATCCCCGTCGCCAGCGCGAGCAAGCTGACAGTTCAAGCTTTTTACGACCACATCCTCGAATTCAGGGGATAGCGGTATCGGTTGCGGTAGCAATGTCGATCGCGAAGTCTGTATGGCTTCGGCAGTGACTTGGAAAGGCCTGGAATGTTTAAAGATTCTGGACATTAAACAAGCTCCAAACTGAACCGACCCGGCCAACTGACCCATTGTTCCCCTAAAATTACCCTTTTATCCCGCAGCCAGTGTCTCATCGGTTGACTATGGCTCACCCCAATAACTACAATGCGATCATGAAATTCTTCCGTCCGCTCGGGAACTTACGCCCTTTTTCGGCTTTGCTCGCAGTGCTTTTAATGGCCGGTGCCGGTCTGCCCAATTTGATCGCTTGTTCGAGCGTAGAAAAGCACGACGCCAATACGCCTGAAGGCGCATTTAAACTTGGCGAAGATTTTGAAAAAGACGAGCGTTACGAAGAAGCCATCGCCAAATTTACAGACGTGAAAAATAAGTTTCCCTATTCGAAACTCGCGATTCAGGCAGAGCTTAAGATTGCCGACGTCAACTATAAACGCGAAACTTACATCGAAGCCGGCAGTGCTTATCAGCTATTCAAAGAGTTCCATCCCAAACATCCGCAGATTGACTATGTCACTTATCGGCTGGCGATGAGTTTTTACAAGCAGCTTCCCAGCACCATCGACCGCGACTTGGCGATGACCGATAAAGCGATTCTTGCGTTCGATGATGTCCTCAGCAACTACCCAAGTTCGCAATACGCCGCCGAGTCTAGAGAGAAAAAACAAGAATGCTTGAAGATGCAGGCGCTGAAGGAGCTCTACATCGCCACATTTTATCTCAAGCATCAGCAATACGACAGCGCTCTCAAGCGCTACGAAACCGTCATCAAAACCTATCCGATGATTGGGCTTGATGCCGAGGCCCTCTACGGCGCAGCTAAGAGCGCTTACTTCTCGGGTGAAAAAGAACGCGCGGATCAACATCTCAAAAACCTCTTGTCGCTTTATCCCAACACGGATGAGGCAAGGCGGATCCAGCATGAGCTCCACTAAGCTCGGAAGAAGTGACATTAAAGAACTTCTCGAGACCGCCCGTGAGCATTTTCGTGAAGGCAATTATCGAGTCGCTGAGTCTTTGCTTCAGCAGCTTCTAATGTCTGACGCGCGAAATCCCGAAGTCTTCCACATGATGGCGACGATCTTTTACGACCAAGGAAAATTCAACAAAGCGATCAAGACATTTAAGCGCGCACTTGAGATTGATCCCACCTTCACCGATGCCAGCGTCGGCCTCTCGATCATTCTCAACGATATTGGCCGCTACGATGAGGGCAAGAAAGTCTTCATCGACGCGCAAAACGCCTTGGCCAAGAAGTCCACTCAGGCTGATCCCTACACGCAAGAGCGTTTGGCGACGAAACATGATGAACTGGGTGAATTGTATTTTCAGTATCGTCGTTACGACGAAGCACTGGAGCAATATGTTCGCGCCATCGAACTCTCGACTCGCAAAGCTGAGCTGAAAATGAAGATGATCGAGTGCATGATCAAAAAAAGTGACGAAACCCGCGCCACTCAGGAACTTAGACTTTTAGTACAAGACTATCCTCAGTTTATTCCGGCACGCCTGAAACTCGGCCTCATGTACTTTAATTCGCGCAACACGATCGAAGCGATTGAACAGTGGGAGAACATCCTGCTGCGCGATCCCGATCATCCGGTGGCACTCAAATATCTACAAATGGCTCAAGAAACGGGCTCCGGCCTCCACCAACCTTCACTGTAAAGGGACGAAGACAACATGGCTCAGCCAACAGCCCGCCTTAAAGACAGCATGATCGCCTATCTCACCCATGATGACATTCAACAGCTCGTTCGTCGGCTGGCCAAAGAAATTGAAATTGATTACCACGGCAAAGAAATCATCCACATCTGCCCGCTCAAAGGTTCTTGCATGTTCCTGGCAGATCTCATACGCGCCATTCCACTTTCACAACAAGTCGACTTCGTGCAAGCCAGCGCTGTCGAAAAAAAGGGCGCAATTCGCCTGCAAAAAGATATCAGCGTCAACATTTATGGCAAGCACGTGCTGATCGTCGAAGAGATTATTGATACCGGAAGAACGCTGAGCTTTTTGAAAAATCGCCTGCTACTAGCGCAACCTGCTTCGCTCAAAATCGTAACACTTCTCGATAAGCCTGCACGACGTGAATTGCCGATTAAACCTGATTACATCGGACAAACAATCGACGATCGTTATATGGTCGGCTACGGCATGGATTCTGAAGAAATCGGCCGTAACTACAAAGATATTTTCTACTTCACTCAATGATTTTTAAGTCGAGCTTTGCGCCGGTTTTGGCGAGGCGACGGGCGCGGGGGGCGTCGCCGACGGATCCGGAGTGGCGGTTGGCTGCGGCAAAAGAACAGAGGGCGAAGAGAATTTTCCAACGATTTGAGAAGAACCTGTTCTCTTCGCATCGCAGCCGACCATCATGGTCAAATCACCTTTGAATTCGGCTTCTTCAGTTTGTGTCATTGAATTGTCTGAATCGCTGTACTCGTTGAGGCTATAAAGCGGTTTCACGCGCGACATATTGAATACATAGCTGATAGCCGTCGGATATTTTTCACAATGCCATTTCGTTGGATCGCTCGAATCAAGATGCATCAGAAGGTCCTTGTGGGGCAACTTCGGATTAGCCTTCTCCAGCAGATCCTCATCAGCTTGAGCTTTTTCAAATTGAGTCTGAGTTTTTATATCAAGGATCGTAAATTTCAAAGTGTCGACTGCCGCACTCACGCTGACATCATAGATCTTATGGTAGGGATCTGATTCTTTATCCGGCCGGTCCGTTTCATTCGAGAATTTCTTGTCACTCATTTGAAAACTACCGAGCATGATCTTGGCGGTTATTACGCCTTGTGAATTCGCTGAAAAATCAATTCGCGATTTAGTTGTATCGACGGTCAAAGTGTTGTCGGTTCCAAGGATCGAGTTCATTTCATCATTGAGCTTGCCAATCGGTCCGGGATTTTTAGCATCCGACTCCGCGGCTGTGAAGGCATCGACCTGCGCGTGAAGTTGGGTGCGTGCGGTGACGTTATCTTGGCATTTGGCGAGATTCGCGGTCTGTGGATCATTCGGCGGCAAAGCTACAAAACTCACTGCATCGGTTTCACTGTAGGTCGTAGGATCACCTGACGAATTGTCATCGTGGAAATTCTCAATGCAATGAAGATCCAGTCGAAACTGCCGCCAAAGAACGTTTATTTGACCACCGGGTTTACGTTCGTTGGTGACCATAAGGTCGAGCAACTTCTCGCTGTCGAGATTGATGATCTTGACATATTTTTCGTAATCGCTCTCTGTCCACTGCGCTGGCCACAGGACAGCCGAGAAGAAATCAGGAAAGAGTTGCCCCTGCGTAACGCTGTAACTCTCAACTTTGTCTTCAATCACAGGAGGGTTGCCGATCACAACACCGCCATTGGGATGGCAGGCCACACTAGATGCTAGGAGTAGGATTGCAAGCGAGGTTCTGAGTTTCATGATTCCATCCTCAAAAATAAGCGCCAAGTTCAAAAATCGCCATGTCGTTTAAGCTCACATCGGATCCCGATAGAACATGAGACCACGCGATGGTCACATCCATCGGCACCGGTATAATACCCGCCCGGTAGAGTGCTACTGTCGAAGCAGTAAATGAAACGATTGTTGATTGCATAACTTGATAAGTATCTTGCTGCAAAAATCCGTAGCGATCAGGCGTGTACATCCCGCCTTCGTAACTGTCAGGATTTTTGTACTGGAAGCTGTAGCCCACACCGGCTTCTAAGTGATCGTTGAAGTGATAGTGCGTGCCGAGCGAAGCGCCCATAATATCACCGCGCTTGACCTGGACATCAGGGTCAATATCGGGAGAGAGAACAAGATCGGCTTCACGCGGAACGCGCACCGCTTGGTCACTCACAAATTGGTAAAGGTAACTTGCCGAGGTCGAGAGCGTTAGCCGATGCGTCAGGTTGAAATCGGCGATCGCCGCAACACCGGCGTTCCAGCGTCCGTCTCCGGGTCTGACATCGACGACTTTGTTGACGTCGGGCGTAGGGCCCGTCGGGGCGACGAGTTTCGGAGCGATCGCAACATTTACGAGCTCGCTTGAGTATACCTTGATCTTCATGCCGATATTGAGGTCGCCGATGTCGGTGTGGCTCTCATCCTGCAGTGGCTGATACCCGTCATTGGCAATTTGTGTCGTCACGACATTTTGCAACATCGATTTAAATGAAAGTAGTTTGCCCTTGTAGCCCTTGGTCATCAGGTCATTAATTTTTTCCTGAGCCGCGGGCGCGACCGACCACCCCGTGTCGACATGGGTGCTGGCATAAACTATGGGCAGGCCAACCCCGAGCGTAATGTTTTCGGAAATCCCCCAGGCAAAAACCGGGACTAGCGAGTTGATACGGGCGTTGACAATACCCTGCGAGCTACCTGCGACGTCACCCATACTGACGCCCTCGGCTTCAAGGCCACCTTTGAGTAGGCCGCGCTCGGTCGCTGACGGGCGCGAGTTGATGAGCTGTGCCCAAGTTACCGGGCGATTGAAGCTGTCAGCCAGAGGAACAATCGATCCGTAGCCGTCGAATTTATTGTCGACCTCTGTGGTGAATCCCGCAAGACGAAAGGTCCGTACGCCCTTGGGCATAACGGTCGCCGAATCGAGGCCAATGGGCGCGAAAAGACCTGTTGCCTGCGCGCGAGTGACAAAAACCGTTGCAAAGAGTAAAACAATTCCGTTTGCAGCTTGCCGCTGACGGCGACGCTGGCCGGCCATCTTCCCCAAATTGGTCATCACTCCCCCGAGTGCCTAAACTTACCCTAAGTAAAAAATACTAAGAAATTTCTACACAAAATCAGCGATCAAAAAAAGCCGCACCCCCCGGCGCGGCTTTTGGAACTTGCCGAACTTGCCGGCGGCTTCGGCCTTACCAGCCGGCCATGTCGTCTTTTGCTTCTTTTTGAGCTTCAGTCAGTTCTGGAACCGTAGCTGGGTTGATCGTATTCGGATCACCCTTGACGAAAGCTGTCAAAATCGCACGAGCTTTATCATCATTTCCGAGTTCATGAAGAACGTCAGCGTAGTAGATATTATTGTAACCGTCGCGGCTGTAAATCTGGCCAGGAACCAGAGTCTTCGAAACAGCGTTGCTCAAGAGTTTGAGCGCTTTTTTGTAATCACCACCAGCAAGGCTGGGGAGTTTCGTGTAGGCACGACCGAGAACGCGAGACGAGCCGTAATCATGAATCGCCGTCAAACCGAGAGTGTCGATGATCTCCAAGTTGTGGCGAAGTTCGCCCCACTTCGAAAGGCTCGAAATCACCCCGTTGGCTTGGCCCCACTGACCTAGGTTGATCGCGCGGTAGTAAAGTGCATCGCCGAGGAGGCCGAGCTCTTCAGGCTTGAGCGAAGCCTTCAACGCGTTTAAAGCTGGGGTTTGAACCGACGGCACGTCTATGTTGTTGCCGAGGATTTTTGCAGCTTGGTCAGCAATGCCTTCACCTTTTAGGAAAGCGGTGATCTTACCGGCTGTATCTGAAGTTGCATCACCTACGAAATAGTAGCTGGCTGATTCCTTGATTAAATATTGGGCTTTGAGTAACGGTGTGGCTGCCGCTTGCGCCGCTTTATCATAGTCAAGTGCGGCGTTAGTGGCAGATACGATCCCGGCAGCCGAGTAGGCACGGTTGGCGAACTCAGCCTGGGCAACTTGGTCAGCCGAATCAGCCGCATGGGCGACCGACGAAAACAGGGCTGCTGCGAGCAGGCCAGAATACAAAACTGATTTATTCATTCAATTTCTCCTTCATGAGGCCATTCAGAAGCGGCCTATGAGTTTGAGTAGAAAAGCGGAGTTAGACTTCAACAGTATGTAGTTACCAGCGAGCGCCCTAGAACGCAAATTTCTTGGCTCTCGCGATCCCCCTTTTGACGTGTTTTGGAAAAGAATTCCCGATTGTCAAAAAGTGCGGCACCCCCGGGAGGAGGTTTGGCACGCTGTTCGCTTTAAAAGTTAAAAGCAACGTACGATAACGCAGGCTTCCTAGACGATTTCGCCGATGAGATCGTAATCCATACTGTCGGTAATCCGCACGTTAACGATTTCGCCAATCTCAGCGGTTCCATCGTTGATGAGCACGACGCCGTCAATTTCCGGAGCCTGCTGCGACATCCTGCCTTGAAGAAGAAGCTCTGTTTCTTCACTTAGGCCCTCAACTAAAACCGGTATCGTTTTACCGATAAACTCACGGTGTTTGTCTCGACTGATTTCCATCTGCATTTCCATGAGCTGATCATGACGACGTTGTTTAGTCTCTTCATCGATCTGGCCAGCCATCTTACCGCCGGCAGTGTTGTCTTCAGGCGAATACTGAAAGCATCCGACGCGATCAAATCGTTGCTCGCGAATAAACTCCATGAGCTCCTGGAAGTCTTCTTCCGTTTCACCTGGAAATCCCACAATAAACTGGGTGCGGATGACGGCCTCGGGAATCCGCTCGCGGATGCGGCTCAAGCGCTCGACGATCTCTTCGCGGGTCATATGACGATTCATCACCTTCAAGACACGGTTACTAATGTGCTGCAGGGGCATATCAAAATATTTAACGAGATTTTCGCGCGAGCGAATGAGCTCGATAAGTTCGTCGCTGATGCCGTCCGGATAGAGGTATAAAACCCGCACCCAGTCGAGTCCCGGAACTTCAGAGAGTGCCGTCAAAAGAGCGACAGGGTTTTCGAGAGCCTCTGGGTTTTTGCGTCGCAAATCAAATCCGAAATCAGTGAAATCGTGCGAAATGACGTTGATCTCGCGTACCCCACCGGCGGCAAGAAGTCTTGCCTCATTGACGATTGAAGTGATCTTACGCGACTGCAGATTTCCACGGATTTTAGGGATTGCGCAAAAGGCACAACGCTTGAGACAACCCTCAGAAATTTTGACGTACGCGCGATAACCTGGCTGCGAATTCACCCGCGGCGTTTCTTCTTCCTGCAAATAAGTC
>JAYTRM010000279.1:0-1661 GCA_043746165.1 Bdellovibrionales bacterium
ACGATTTTTACACACGATGAAGGGTTCAGCGAGTTTCTTTTTTATCACTGATGTTTCGAGTCTCATTCATCGCCAAGAAGATGAATTGAAGAACCTAGGCCCCCAGGCCGCCATGGATCCAAGGTTAGTTAGCCAACACTTAAAAGAACTCAACGAGAAAATGCAGGCGTTTATCCAGGCAAACGCCGATATTTTAGGCCCCGAATTTCGCAGTCAACGAATACTCGAGCTTTCGCTGCCAAAATTTGAGAACCTGGTACGATCTCGCGAGTTTTCTGAGGCACCTTCGAAATTACTTGAGTCGATACTCAGTATTTCGGAAGTGCCCGTGCAAAGCTACTTTGATCATTACGCTTCGCTTGTTAAAAACTTGGCTGAAAAGCAGACAAAGAAAATCGAGCACCTGCGCATTAAAAACGGCGACATTCCAGTTTTCCCTGAAAGTTACGGAGATTTCTTTTCAACTTTCATCCATGTTTTTAGAAATATTGTTGATCACGGACTTGAAAAGCCCAGCGATCGAGTCGCGGCCGGTAAGGCGGCAGGTGGTCAAATTGAAGTTAGCTTCAAGGTTGAGACCACGACCGAAAGCGGAAAAGATTGTAAAAATCTGCTCATCACCGTCGCTGATGATGGGCGCGGTATTGACCCCAATATGATTCGTAGCAAATTGGCTTCTAAGGGCTTACACGGTCGCGCCGAAGGAAAAACCGATGAGGAAGTCATTCAAGAAATTTTTAGCCCCGATTTTTCGAGCAAAGACGTTGCTACCGAGCTCTCCGGCCGAGGAATCGGCCTTGACGCGCTTAAATCGGCGGCGATTACCCTTGGGGGTAAGGTCGTAGTCCACTCAACACTAGGAATCGGCACTGAAATCACCGTCCAAGTTCCCCTGAAATCAGCGTTTGAGTACTATTCAACACATTCGGAAACCCAGGCCTCGGCAGCTTAAAAATCCGATCGTGAGCACCGCATTCGCTCTTCGCTCTTGGTTCTGCAGACGTGTAACCAGCTGAACCACGCTCAAAGGACCTGCGGCGCTTGCGCGCTAGCCCGACGAAATGACCGTGCGAAGATAGCTCATCGCACTTTGAGCAGCGCCGGTGACACTTGGTCGCCCGAAGGCGTCGCCGATCAAGTACAACCCCTGCTGAACTTCATGATGGAGGCTATTTGCTGTTGCGAGCGGATGACTGTAACGCCATTTTTTTAACTGACCTGCACTGAATTGGATTCCCGTATCGAGGGCCCCTAAGACACTTGTGATTCGATTGAGAGCGACTTGATCGGAGTCTTCAAAAAAGCGCTCGCTGAACTCTGGCGTCATCGTCACCGCCCAGGCCGGCGATGAGGTCAACCCCTTTGACCTTTGATCGACAATCGAATGGATCTCGGCGTTTGGACGCTCGCTGCAACCATTGGGTAGTGTGAAGACAGTTGTGCTGACATTTTCAAACAGGCCAACCAAAGCTTTTGCATAAGAAATAGCCGACAGTTTCGAATCACAAGCGAGCCCCGAAGTTCGCAGAATCTCTAAAGCCTGTGGCAAGGGGCAAGTCAGCACGAGCCGTGCTGCGCTGAACTCATGATCAGATTCGGTTCGTACACCCCACAAGGAATCGTTTTGGTGAACAGTCATTACTTTTTCTGATGTGCGAATG
>JAYTRM010000280.1:0-5622 GCA_043746165.1 Bdellovibrionales bacterium
CAACCAAAATCACGTCAAAAGTCTACGAAAAAGATTTTCGACCGTTCCCGCAAAACCCTTGCTGGTAGCGAAAACTGTTTTTCGGCGGGAATTGCTGAAGGCTAAAGGCCCAGGCCAAAAAATCCAGAATCAAAATATTCTGCCCACAAAAAATCAGCTGCACCGAAGCTCGCGCGGCCCTGAGTGGAGGCCGGGCCCTCGAGCATCTCGCCTTTGACCAATCCCATCTGCATTTTGAGCCACGGCGCCGTGACATCGTGTCTTGCAGAAAGATCGAGCCCCAGCGAGGGCGAGGTGATTCGCCAAGCAGATGGCACCGAATGACCGTCAGAGTGCACGGTTGAGACCGCTTCAATCGAAAGGTCACTTACCTCTTCGACGGAGCCATCTGCGAGCACGTGGGCTGCAAAGTTACGTATCACTTCACCGGTAGAGCCATTTTCAAGTTGGTACATCATCATGTCTGACTGATCATCAAACTCCGCCGCAAACCAGTTCCAGCGAATGTTCGTGCCGATTGAGGAAGTCGTGAAGTTGACGACCTGATGATCTTCCCAGAAGGCGCCGCTCGCGAGTATGAAGGTTTCGCCGTCGATTTGTAATGATGCTGCAGTTCGGGGATCGAGAATTCGTGCGGTCCGGCTCAAGTAAAGTGCTTTTCCAAGCGTACCGTTATCCACCCAGCCGTTGGTCCCGAAGGCGGCACGAGATTTGGTGGACACGGCGCTGAGGCGAAGCGAAAATGTGTGGTGATCCGGCGTCGTCCCGGAAGCCAGCATGTCGGTGACAACACTATCGGTGCGCAGATCACGAACGGCAGATCCATCATTGCGTCGGATGACAGAAACCTTTCCTGCTTCTGCAATGGCGGAAAACGTGCTCGGATCGAAGTTATCGGTGGTAGTGGAAAACGCGTACTGCTTTTTCCGATCAAGGTCTAGGACCTGCACGGTAATCTGCGGAGCCGCCAATCCATTCACGATAGGAAGCAGGGTTCCAGGTATGAAACCGTCAAATTCGGGGCACTCCGTCGTCACGATCAAAATCGAGAAGCGCCGACCGGCGGTCGTTTTGACCGTTCCAATGTTGTAGAGCCACTCAATCTGCGAGAGCGGGGAGGTACGTTGCGATGAATCTAAATTATCGAGGCGGTCGATTGCGCCTGCGCGGGCCGCGCTGCCGGCGCCGAAAAACAAACAGATGGCCAGAATCAACTGAATCACCGCTCACCTCTTTTTTTTGACTTAAGGTCCAAAGTGGCTTTCGTATATGGCGAATCTGTCAGTTTCTCAAGCACATCCAGAACTTATTTTGCTTTGAGTTCAAGGTTGATATCGCTCTTGCCGATTTCAACGGCGGTAGCACTACTGCCTTCGGGGCCAGATTTATCCATCGCATCTCCTGACGGAGAGTACCGACCGCTCACCAAAAGTGGTCCACTAAAGGGGGTTCCCGGTGACATCACGTTTTTTTCACTCAGAGAATAGTGCACGGGAAACGTGGGGCTCGGAACGCGCAGAACTGCTACCGGCATCGGGGTTCCCGCTTTTTTAGCAAAGATAAAAAGTACTCCGCCCGGCTTGAGTGTCACACCTTTTGCGAGAGTGACCATACCACTGATTTCACCGGTCGTGGCAAAAGCAGGAATCGAAAAGAGCAAGGCGAGCAAAAGATGTTTCATCAGGACCTCGGTTGTTAGTAAGTTACTGGTAAAGAGAATCACTTGAATGAGCTTCGCTAAATTCATTTAAATTTGGATCGGCTGCTGGTCGACATGAATGTGTGTTTCACGAATCTTTTTGCCATCTTTCAGAAAGGTGAGTTGATAGTCGCCAGGATTAACGACGATCGCAAAGCTTCCATCAACATGAACTTGGTAATCGGTAACAAATGGAGTTGTTTGACCCAAGCTTTCAATGTGAATCGTGACGGGGCCGCTTTCTTGAATATTGCCTTTGACAAGCGAACCGTCGAGACGATCGAGCAAGTACTGCCAGGCCGGGCGAATTTTGCTGACGGTTTTTTCGCGCCAGGCATCGTAATCGGGTTGAAATCCTTGTTCGCCCGCGTTGAGTTCGATCACATAAGGAATCACGTGCTGCTCATGATACATCCAGTCGATATCCGACCCATCGACGCTGTAGAGTAAATCGGGCGCGATACCTGCGGTGTAGTGGCCCGAGCCATCGTCTGACGGAATCAGCTCGGCAATCTTGGCGCCAATTGGGTCGACCACAGCGCTTGTTTCGGAGTGACTGCCGCATCCGTACGGGTAGATCACGAGCTCGCTGAACGAATGAAACGAAATATCAAATACCGGATGAATTTCAGTGACGAAGTTCATGAGAGCGTTTGTTTCGGGCTCTGAAGCGGCAGAAGGCCCTCGAAAATCTTGCGCGTCTTGTGAGCCGCTCGAGCCATTGCAGGTGTTCCACGCGTACGGATAGTTTCGATTTATGTCCACACCGTAGCCGCCACGTGCATTTTTTCTCCAATAACTGTCTTCGTTCCAAACCTTATTGTTTCCATCGACGTTGAGCATCGGCAAAACGTAAATTTCGTTGGCATCGACCCAGTGTGTGACTTTCGGATCTTTTCCGTAGTTCTCCAAAAGGTAAGAGGCGATGTCGAGCGGAACTTCCGAGCTCATCACTTCGCGCGCATGGTGCATTCCGTTGAAAAGTACAGTGGGTTTTCCGGCCGACTTGTCGTGTGCGTGCTGAGTGATTTTGAGTGCGACGATGTCGCGGCCTTCGAGCGATTTACCAACCGGAGCTAGGGCTGCCAAATCCGGATAATTCTTAGCGTAACCTGCGAGAATTTGCGCGACTTGCTCGGGCGTTTTATACTTGGCGTCTGGCCCGCGTGTGGCGAGTTCTTTTATCTTCAAATCGAGTTTAAAGCCGAGATCCTGCAGCCGCTTTTTGCCCTGATTGTCGACAAGCAAGTAAACTTGTTTGCTGCGAACATCGACTCCGGCGACATCGATATCACTTTGCCGAAGTTCGTTTAGGCGAGCGCGAAACTCTTTTTCGCTGACTTTAACCATGAAACGGCTGGAACTCGTGCGATTGGCGAAGCCGAGCAGTGCGACCGCCAGAGCCAGCGCCAAACCTGCAGGAAAAAGAAACTTCAATTTGTTAATCATTCGATTGTCCTCCATGAACTTTCGCTCCACAGCGTTTCATAGGAGAACTGAAAACGAAAGAAATTACCTTGCGAGATTAATTATTGACGATGACCGCAAAGCGTCGAACGCACACAGTGCCCAATCAACGGCATTTCTTGGCCGACGGATCGCCGTGAGGTCCTCGAACTGATCGTGAAGCCATTCAAGCTAAGACTAGCTACCGGACTGGAACAATCGCCGTCACGATGGGCGTAAAGGCCGAGCCTCCGCCAGAGTTCGTGGCCTGAATGCGGAAGTAATAAGTAGTGCCGGCAGTGGGCACGGTGACAGTGGCAGATGTTTGTGTTCCCGCGGCTTGCATGATGGTTGTGAACTTAACGCCGTCGGTTGAAAGTTGAATCGTGTAGCCGGTCTGCTGCCCGGTCGTCGGTGCGACCCAGCTGAGGCTCACTTTTGGCCCTGGAGTGGCTGTCGGAGTTGGAGATGTGGTACCGATCTGAGTTCCGGAGCCTCCGTTAGTGGTATCGCCGCTTCCGCCACCAGTGCTTGCGTTCGTAGCTACATTCGCTTGCGGTTGAAAGCCAGCGGCGCAGTTTTGAAATGAAATAAAGCCAGCGGTGAGTAGCACGAGAAGGGCGCCAGTTCTAAGCAACGCTGAAGCGCTGAGAGTTTTCTTAATCTTCATGGACTCACCGAAGTGACCGTGAGTGCGGTGGGTGGAAAGGGAGGCAGAACCGGATTGACCAAAGAGTTAAACAAATTGAGGCCGATCATGCTGCCCCAGCCGGTGCTCAGGTCGTATCCGCTAGTTGCCGGATAAAACATATTCGTCGAATTATCAGAGATGTCGTGAAAGAGCGTCGCATAAAGTGAGCTCCTCGCGAGTTGGTAGATCGCTGGGTTTACGAGTCCGAGCGTCGCCGTACCATTTTTCGCTCGTTGCTGGTCAACCAGAGCGAGCACGACGGCCCAGATCGGAGTGGCGAAGCTGGTGCCGTAGGCGTCGCCAGAGGCTCCTGCATAAAAGCCATAGTAAGGTGAAGTGTCGGCCGACACGAGCGACACATCGGGAATCATACGCATGGTGACTGAACCTTTGTTTGAGGCGATACCCAACGAGCTCTGCCATGAAGGAATCGTGTAGAGGGTACTGATTCCGCCGCCCCCGCCGAGTGCGGGAGTGGCACCGTTTGCAGCCGTGTTCCAACTTGTTTCAGAAAGGTAATTTCCCGATGCATCGTTAGTCAGACGAGTGCCGCCAACTGCGAGGACGTAGGGAGAAGTTCCTGGAAAGTTCGACGAAAGCGTGGTCTTTTGGTAATAAGCGCCGAAGTCGCCGGTTGCATCGACCACCGTTTGGCCCTGGGCCGCCATTTGCATAAAACTATTATTGACGGCCGACGTAGTCGCTGTTGAGTAAAAACTTTCGTAGGCTCCCCATGAGGTCGAAACGACTTTCACGATATTATCGCTTGCGATTTTCGCCACGACGTCGATGTAAGCCTGTGCTGAATTGGCGGCTTCGTACATATAAATTTGCGAGCCTGTTGGCAAGACCGCAACCATCATCTCCACATCGAGAGTCGCTTCAAAAGATCCAGGCGGTGTCCCGCTGCCTGAGAAAGCGGTGGGCGTACCACTAAAGCCATCGACGTTCACTTTTGTCACTGTCGCAGGATTGGCAATATTAAAGTGAGTGGCATAAGCGGCCACGTCGGTCGGAAAGTAACTGTCGAATTCGACGAGACCAATCTTAAGGCCCGTGCCGGTCACTCCCGTTGCGAGGATGGAATCGATTCCGTAGGCATGCTGAATCTGAGTCGGCGTGAGGTCAGTCGCCGCAGCCGCATTTGATGTGAAGTGACCGCTGGGATGCGGATGAGCAAAACTATCGAGTCCTGAAATTCCATGAACCAATGGCATCAATTCATCGGGCAAGGTTGGTTCCATGGTCGTCGAATAGGCGATGCGCCCATCGGCCATTTGAAATTGATGGAACTCAACATTGAATGCCCTCTCAACTTCTAAAGCTGAATTGTTGATATTGATGAGAGTCCCATTTTCGTGGACTTTCGCGCTGAGCCCAAGGGCTTTCAACGCGCCCACGGCCTGAGCCAGTTGCTGAGATGTTGGTGCAAATTGCAGGCGAAATTGATCGGGTGTCATATACTGACCGTAGAGCGGATCTCCCGGTGTTTGCATTCGGCGAATCATGGCTTCGAGTTGATCTTGATGATTCAATTGAAAGACCAGAGACAGCTGGAGTGCCGTATTGCCATCGAGTCGCGAGAGGTGTTTTGATTGTGAAATCACGAAGTGATTGAGGTGGCCCGTTTTGATCGAGGAAGCGAAAACAAAATCACTTCCCAAGAAAAACAGCAGCAGGGAAAGTCCGGTCACCCGAACTAGTGTTTCAAGAGGGAATGGATTATTTTTAACCAACTGGTCGCTCCGCCGATTTAATTAAATTCCGTCGCATTATTGATCGGGAA
>JAYTRM010000281.1:0-7385 GCA_043746165.1 Bdellovibrionales bacterium
CACCTCATTGTGACAGACAAATCTGGGCGTCCCTCGTGATCACCCCCGAAGTCGAAACAGAGGCGGCCGTCACGAAGAGGGGGCGCGGTGAAAATTTTGATGTTAGGCTGGGAGTTTGCCCCTTTCGTCACTGGCGGATTAGGTCGAGCCTGCGAAAAGATTGTCGACGAGCTGATTGAAATCGGTCACGAGGTCGACTTCGTCTTTCCCAAATGCGCCTCATCGACCTCACGCGAGGGCCTACGAATTTTCGGCATTGAAGATTTTCCAAATTTCCCGCGTGAAGGCAAGATTAAGCTGCAACAGTTTGTAGGCGCCCAAAAACACCCGGCAGCGCGGACTGCGATGCTTGAAGTGCCGCTTATGCCCTACAGCTCGTATTTGCCAGATCAAGCTGCTTTGGTCGATCGCGCAAGCAACGAGGCTATGAATCCTTACGCGGGCAATCTCTTTGCCACCGTCGAATCTTATGCCAATCTTGTTGTCGAAAATTTCGCTGATCCAGGCTACGACGCTATTCACGCGCATGACTGGTTGACCTTTCCGGCAGCGCAAATTCTTGCGGGCAAGCTCGGCATTCCTTTTGTAGCTCACTTTCACAGTCTCGAGTCGGATCGCAACCCCCATGCTCCAAACCAGCTCATCATGGATATCGAGCAATCTGCGGTTGAAAACGCAAGCATCGTCGTCTCCGTCAGTTCTTACACCGTGCGCTGTCTGCAACAGCGCTACGGCCTCAATCCCGAAGTGGCCCGCGTCGTCCATAATGGCTCGAACACTTTTGGCCACGGCGATAGCATAAATTTCGATGAAGGCCAGAGCGAGCCGCAGGTGCTCTTTGTCGGACGTCTCACGGCGCAAAAAGGCGTGCAGAATCTTTGCGCGATTGCACAAGAGGTTCTTAAACTTTGTCCCCAGGCACGCTTTGTCATCGCGGGGGAAGGCGACTTGGCCGGCCATCTGAAACGGCAGATCCAACTCGCGGGCCTCGCGGAGAAATTTGAATTGGTGGGCCTGCTTCAAGGACCAGCCGTAAGCGAGGCTTACAAGAAGGCTAGTGTTCTCATGATGCCTTCGCTTTCCGAACCTTTTGGACTTGTGGCAACCGAGGCTACCGAATACGGCCTGGCGACCGTTCTTTCAATTTCGTCTGGTGTTTCAGAAATTCTTCCCCATGCTTTTCGCGCAGATCCCAGTGATCCGCAAAGATTTGGCCAAATGGTCAGTCTGCTTTTGAAAAATCCTGAAGTTCGCAAGTCGGTCGCGAAACAATCACGCGCCGACATGGCCGCTCACACTTGGAAACGAACCGCGAAACTCATCTCAAATGTTTACTCCGAGGCGGTTAGATTTTGATGCCAGGTGCGCCTTCTGGCTGTCACGCGCGGACAACACTCTCGTTTGTTCACCACGCCAATCAGTTTCTGCTCACAGAAGGTTACCAGAGCCGCGAGGGCCTTTCGCAAACTGTGCAGGGCTATGCAGGAATTCTCCAGATGCATGAGCAGAGCGGAATTCCCTGCGGCCTCCATCTCAGCGGCACCTTGATCGAAGCGATCGCGTGGGGTTGTCCATGGTTTTTTTCCTTGGTACGCCGGTTGCGCGATCAGGGTTTAGTTGAACTCATCGGCGGGACATATTCGGAGAATATTATTCCGCTCTCGAGTGACGAGATCAATGGCCGACAAATCAGCGAGTTCTTGCAGATTTTTGAGCTTCATTTTGGCAATAGCGAAAAACTCGGCTGGTTCTGGGTTCCCGAGCGAGTTTGGGATACTTCCAAAATTTCGGCAGTCATTCAAAACCGACAGCTCGCAAACGGCGGCTATCGAGGTGTCTTTCTCGATAGTCGGCTGTTATTTCCTATCGAGTCAGAGCCACCTGCGCTCTCTCGCCAGCAAGTCGATCGGCTCGGACCATGGACCAACCGACAGCAAATGCTTTCCGAACGCTTCGCTCAGCTCTCTCAATTTCAGCAAGAATCGTGGCTTAACAGGCTCGGTGCTCAATCGCTCGCTGGGCTGCAAATCGCGCCGATTTCGGAATCACTCCGCTACTGGATTCCATTCAAAGAGGGGGACCGCGAGCGGTTTTTAGATCTGGTTCAAATCGCGCGTGGACGAAAACTTCTTTTTGCCGATGATTTCGAGCGCACGGCCGGTGTCGCGGGGTGGGATTCAACGGCCTTCAGGCGCTACGGCGATTTCTTGTCATGGGCTAAAAACTGCGGGACGTTTGATTTTGAGCTTCCCGAAATTGCCTCGAAACTCAACAGCGCTGTGGCCGAGATCACATCTATTGAGCCCGGCAGTTTTTATGAATTCGAGGCTGAACTTGGCGGCGAGCGAAATGGCAGCGGTTTTACCCGAAGCCCAGAAGCACGAGAAGCTCAAGGCTACCTGCAAAGGACCCAGCTTGAATTGTCATCTATGCCCTTCGAGGCCGAGTCGCGAATTTCGGAGCTAGCGTGGAAGCATTTGCTTGCCTCTCACTATGAAACCCTGTGGCACGACGGTGGGGCCCGGGGCCCGACTCTGGCTCCATGGGCGAAAGCTCTTGCCAGTCACTCCCGGCATTCGTTGGTGATGTCCAAGGCCGCCATTTGGTTTGGAAATGCCGATGCGTCGTCGCAAATTGAATTCGTCGACCTTGACCAAGATGGCGAAGAGGAGATTGTTCTTAAGAACAACGCGCTCTTTGCCGTCTTCAGTCCGCGAAATGGCATGAGACTTGTTGCCTTATTTTACCGAACCGATCACGGAGGAGCCCTGATGATCGGCAATCCAAGCGATGATTGGAACTTTCAATGTGAACTCAATCAGTTTATGAGAATTCCGGCCAATCACCCCGGGGCTTTTTGTGATGAAGTTGGCGAAAACGATCGTTACGAAATCAGTTCGACCTCGGCTGTGGATGGCCCCTTACTCGAGATCACGATGATCAACGTCGAGCCCCAAAGTCCTTGGTTTGGGACTCGCAAATCAATTTCCTTCAGCAACGCGCCCAGTACGCTTTGCATGAGCTACAAACTGCCGCAAGAGCGGCAAGCGTTAATGTGCAAAGAAATTTCTTTTTCGGTAAGCCCAGATTACCTCTCGCTTCTGAGAAATGGAATAGCTACCGCCAAAGTTGAAAGCGAAAATCACCGGTTTTCGGTAACTCAGGGAAAGTTTAAAATTGAACTCCGAAAGAACGGCCATGCGCCACTTCGCCCGGCGGGTCTCATTGGACACGGTTGGCGCGTGGCAACGGATGCGACTGATGATTTTGCGCTCGAGGTCACATGCAGCACTCCCTGAAACATGAAATCTGGCGAGCGAGCCGTCGCGAGTCTGGCCTCGCGCTGAGAGTTTTTTCGGTTCTCGCAATCGCTCTGATCGCTAATGTGCTAACGCCGTGGCCTTTTAAATTCATCATCGACGAAGTCTTGGCCAAGGGCAGCCTTTGTGGTTTAAGTTTTGTTTCTTTTTCGCCTTTAGGGTCGACGACCCTGCTCATAGCAGTTCTCACAATCGCCAACTTTGGTCTCATTGTTTTACGGGGGTTTTATAACCACCGGCGGCACGTCCTGCTCACGCGGCTCGTAAATCACGCCGCCGATCATTTAAGACTTGAGGTTTTCACCCAATTGCTCAAGTCGGATCTCACCCACCTTTCGCATTTTGCGATCGATGATCTTCGTGCGCGAGTCAACGAAGACATCGAACAGGTCCGCGACTGCATCGTCGAAGTCTTCGCGGCTCTTGCCGGGGAGCTCTTAACAATCGTGGTCACTTTTGCAATCTTGTTCGCTGTTGATCCAACCTTCGCCTGCCTGGCGATGCTTTTTTTTAGCTTGCTGTTTGTCATTTACCGCCGGTATCCGCAGTTGACCGATGCGCGCAATACACTCGCCCGCACGCTTTCGCAGTTTCGCAATACCTTTACCGGTGAAATCATCCGCAACCAGCTCTTCGTGAAAGCCTGGGCTCGCGAAGAACAGGAAATCAAACGTCTGGCGGAACTCAATGAGAGATGTAGCGAAGCTGATATTGCAAAAGCGCAGGGCGAAGCGCGATTGATTTTCTTTGTCGAACTTCTGACCGCCCTGATGACAGCATCGATACTCGGTTATGGGGGGTGGAGCGTCGCCACCCATCGACTTTCGCTTGGTGGCCTGGTGCTCTTTATGCAGTACCTTGCGTTTCTGTACGCGCCGATCGGCCGGATGAGCGGATTCCTGCTCGTCTACCAAAAAGGCCGGGTCGGCTGGCAACGGATTCAAGAAGTTTTCTCGCTTCCGCACGAAGCGCTGAACTTTTCCGAAGCTTCAGTCGGCACAGCAAAAACTCACGCAATTGAATTTGATCGGGTGAGCTTTTCATATACTGAAGGCCAACCGGTTTTCACAGATTTCGAGGCTCACGTGCCGTTCGGAAGTATTGCGGTCATTACCGGCCCGAGCGGCATCGGAAAATCAACTTTACTTAAAATGGCCATGGGCTTTCACCTACCGGCGAGCGGAGAGGTGCGAATCGAAGGACGCTCATTGAGAAACTTGAGCGCACTCGATTTGCGCGGAACCGTCGCCTATGTCGATCAAGAATCAACATTGCTCTCGGGCACGATTCGCGACAATTTACTTTACGGTTGTGATCTCGACGATGGCGAATTGCGCAGCTTTCACGATCGTCGTTTGCGCGACATTTGCCGAACTCTCGGCATCGACGGGTTCATTGCAAACTTGCCTCAAGGCTACGAAACAGAGATTCGCTCCGGAACCACAAACTTTTCCACAGGGCAGAGGCAGCGCCTTGCCCTTGCAAGGGCCTTGATTTCAGACCGTCGCATTGTACTCATGGATGAACCGACTTCGGCGCTTGATCCGGCTCTCGAGCTGGATCTGTTACCCAAAATCCAAAAACTCCTGAAGGGCAAAACGGCGATCATCATCACGCACCGGACGCAGCCTCTTGAAATTGCCGATCTCGTTCTCAATCTCGATTCTCAATCTCGATTCTTGACTTGATCTTGAATAATGGTGGCACAATCTACGAGACCTACGAAAACTATACCAGTATTCGCTCGACAGCAATTGCCACTTACGAGACAATTATCTTGCCGAGACCAGCAGAGTTTTAAGCAAAGTAGACCGGGCTATCTATGAAAAACTGGTTCTTAATTGGGCTGACGGCTTTCTCAATTCCACTCGACGCCCAAACTGTCGAAAATAGAACTGTCAGATACTATGAGGTCGGAAAAACTTCAGATGCCCCACTGTTCACTCAGCGTATCACCGTCGAGACGTCAGGCGCTGGAGATCGCAGTTGGGACTCTGAAATTAAAGATAGCGCAGGCGCGGTAATCATTAAGGAAACGGCGCACCTTAAGGCCAATGCGGTCGTCAGTCAAACCGTGAGCAATTCCCAATCACATGAGCTTTGCGAGCTTGAAGTTGGTGCTGACAATGTCGTTTATCGAACTTTTCGCTACGACAACGAAAAGCGCGGAGAATTAATTGAAGAAAAAACTCGAGCGAAAGAGGATAATTTTGTTACCGGGCCAGCTGTCGAGTTTTATTTAGGCCAAAGGTGGGATCAGTTAACATCGGGTTCAACCATCAAAGTTGAATTTGGAATTTTCGAGATCATGAGATCCATCGCATTTGAGCTGAAAAAAGAGGGCGAGACTGATCAGCTATTGAAAGTCGAAATGCGGCCGGCAAATTTCTTTATCAGATTATTGGTTGACCCCATTCACCTGACTTTTGATAAGTCCACAAAACGAATCGTTCACTACATCGGACGCACCCCACTCAAGCGCGATCGCGACGGAAAACTAAAACCCTGGGACGCCGAAATCATTTACGAATAAGTAAGGGACGCGAGCTGACCGTTTTCGTCTTGGCATTACGCGGAGTCAGAAATCACTTGCGGCGAGCGCGCTTAATCAGTGTTGCCGTTCTCAATATGTCAACCCGGTGATAAAGCCAGCCAACTAGCCCCGTTGTTAAGGCTCACTAGCTCAAATGGCGGTGCTGTGAGGCAACAACAACCGCCATCAATTGACGCCTTAGGTGCGACGACTTGTCGACAAGTTGTCTACAACTTGTCGACTACTTTTCGACAAGTTGTTTACGGCGTTCCCACTGTTTGAGTCTGAACAACGCTATTATTTTGCCAAAAAGTGGCGGTCGTTAAATGGCCTGCTGGGCCGCCAGAGGTGCCTCCACACCATTGGTAATAGGCCATGGCCCTCTGAGTGCAAGCAGATGAACTGACGGCCGCACCGGCGTAAGTATCGCCCCAGAAATCTTCGAATGTGCCGACCAAAGTTGGATAATTTGCGCAGTAACCCTGGGTGATTTGGCAGGAGCCCGCCTGTGCGTTGGGTTGGGCGACCAGTCCGGAAAGTTGCGGTCGTCCCAGTCCGCTCACATTGTCAAATCCCGGAACCGCGCAGTTTAAAACTCCGTTCAGATAGCCATTGCAGCCCGACGTGATGTCGATGAAATCGGCGCCATTGAGCCGACCTGGAGTGCCCGAAAAAGCCAGACTGTAGAGCGTCTGCGGACCGGCGATCGGGATCACTCTTGCTTGATTCGCCACAGCGGCGAGAGCCGCAGCGATGGGGGCCGACGCGCTAGTGCCACCAAACGTCATCCATCCGCTGCTCGTGTTGCCGCTACAGTTGCTATGACAAGCGGGTGCATGACTCATGTAATATGAGAAGTTCGAGCTGTTCATGACGATGTCGGGAACACTCCGGTAGCTCGAGACGTTGTAGCCATTTTGAAAGGAGGGTCTCGCGAACTCGCTGCTGTAACCGCTCGACAAAACGGAAGCTGCTTCGCTGAACCCTGAGGAGAGTTGATAGCTCAGGTCGCTCCCCCCGGCGGCGATGACATTGGGAGAGGTTGCCGGATCTGGTAGGAGGTGACGTTTAAGTCACCCCCTCCCTTCAGAACGGCTCGGACCGACCAGGTAAGCCGCTCTTCGATCAGCGATTGGGTTTTAATTCTAGACTGCGCGGTAGATGATCTTCGAGGAACACAAGACCGAGGCGTCGGAACCATTTGTTGCTCATTGCGAACCTGACCTCCGGTCTCGTGACCGACTGCCATGCGTTCATTCGCACCCAAACCTTTCGCGCCTTTTCGGGCCAAAAGCCAGCGAGTATTAACATTCGCTGGAGCTTGCGTGGGCTTTTCCATTTCTTGAGCTGCATGGATCGAAGTCGACTGCGGATCCAACCGTCCAGGTCACCGAGTAGTTCTCGGAACTCCTGCACCCGATAATATGCCATCCAGCCCCCGGTCTCAGGTGCCATTGCAGTCGCTGGTTAGTGTAAAAAGCTTTTACGGCGTTGGTGAATTTTTACAAATTCCCAAGTTTAGTACCTAAAAT
>JAYTRM010000282.1:0-3475 GCA_043746165.1 Bdellovibrionales bacterium
AGCTTCGCTCAATTCAAGGTGGCCTTAGAAAACGCTTTGACCCGAGCAAAATTGTCGGCGGCAATTTTTTTCACTCGGTCATTGAAGGCCTGGTGGCAAGGGCTCAGGAAATTTCGCGGGAGTAGCGGGGTGGGCAGACCCGTTTTACAGGACAGGGTTCCCATTGAACGGGAACAGTTTGCCAGGACAGAGTTCCCGGTTCTCCGTTCTCGGTTGCAGAGCAAACTACAAATTTGGAAGTTAAAAATGACCAGTTCCCAACTACAACTGGGAACCGAGAACGGAGAACCCCGTCCCGACAAACTGTTCTTCACAAGCACTCATTTGCAATTCGAAAGTGCCCCTGCAATTTTCATATTCTGTGCAACCCAAATCGTATCAACAAGCCCGCTCAGGCGCGCGCGATCGACGTCGATGTATGCCTCTGGAAAACATTTGCCCATTTCGTAAGCCAGAAAGGTCGGTTGCATCTGATTGTCAGGAGCCTTGGTCACGTAGTAAGTGGACATGAAGCGCAGCAACTCCTCTGCCGCCGAAAAGCCTTGCGGAAATCTGATCACATCGGCCGTAACCGCCAAGCGCTCTTGCCAGAGCTTATATTCAGCGTTGACCTGCTTTGAATTTGCATGAAGTCGATTGCGAATCGAAGTGCAAACCTTGACACAATCTGACTCCGAGGCAATACCCGAAACCGTGGGAGCTGCTCCAGCCGTCTTAGGCGCTGCCGGATTAACCTGTCGGTCGATCTGTGGGATCGCGGCCAAGGCATTAGAACCCGTCGCGATGTTGATTGATCCGGAGAACAGAACTAAAATAACAAAGAAGAGTGTCGTTTTGAAAGTTTTCAATGCTGCCTCTTTTGTCGTGAGCTGACGTACATCGTTGTGCCATTGAAGCAACTGACCAAAGACTGAAGCTGGTAATAGAACGTGCTGCAGTGTTTTTAGCCGGTCGACTTCTTCGAGTTCACATGTGGGCAAAGCATCTTCTGTGCCAACGCCCAAGCGCCGCTCGGTAACGCGGAGAGGGATCTAGCACGAAAAGCGGATCCTTGTATATGGGGAATGCCGTAACCCTCCTGGTCAGGAGGGACAATTTGCGCTCGGACGGCGGAATCATTCGGTCTGAAATGGACCTTCGTTGGATCTCAATTAGATCTTGGGTACCTATTAGACCGAATCGGCGTCGCCGCCAGGCGATGTCGGCAGACCCGAGGCTTTGCGGTCGGCGACAATACGAGCTTCGAGTTGCTCGGGCGTGGCGCCGAGGAGCTGACTGACCATCGTCGTTGCTTCATCAATTTTCTGGTTGGCCTCAGCTAAGAATTGGGAAGGAACAATTCCAAACACGGTTGTGCAAATTCCAAAGATTCCGAGTCTGACATCGGCATCGACGATTTTCTCGGTCCGATTGAAATCTAGACGAACTTGATAAAGCGGAAGCGGCAGCCAAAAGCCTTGTTTTTTCCAAAGTACGGGCACTGAATTTGATCTTGAGCAGAGCCAGTCGTTTTGAGAAATTTCAAAGCGCTGAATCCATCCCTCTCGCGCAATCGAACCGATTTTGCCAAAAGTCATTTTCGCGGTAGGAAGAGTCACCGCCAGAGGCTGTGCGATTTCCAGGAACATAACCGTAGCGTCCCTCGATTTTTTTACGTGAGGTATGGAGATCGGATTTTCTCCTTCAATCTTTTGTGGATTGAGCAAATTGATCAGTTGCAGTCGAACTTCACCCTGTTCGCCATTAAGATGAAACGAAACGACGGCCGCCAGCGGTTGAATAGGTTCCTTGCCGTCGGTCACGGGACCAAACTTCAAATTTTTATAGCTCTCGATATTTTTGACCACATTTTTCGAAAACGCGATGTCATCCGTGTCATTCGGATTCATAGCAACGTCGCCTGCAAAACCGGTCGGATAAACGACAAAATTAAATGTTGCCGCGGTGCCGGGCCTACCAATGCCAAGTGCCTTTGCAGTTTGCGCCAAGTCGTCGGCCGCTTTGAAAAAAGAAACAGCTACAGTTCCAGGTTCAGAATTTCCTTGCTGCGATGAATGAAGAATGACTGGTCCTAAAATTGACAGAATCGACTCCCCAGCCTGATCACGGAGATGACCAAGATCGCCGGCAACTTTCTCCGCTGCTGAGGGTTGAATTTCAAGTAAATGTTCAAGTGAGACTGAACTCTTAATGGCGAGCCCTGTGGTCTCGAGCGAAGATGATTGAGCAGTTGTCGCGAACGCTCCAGGACCGAGCGCCACCACGAAGGCGAGCAAAGCCAGGGATTTATTTGTAACTGAAATCATGGTTTTGCTCCTGAATTTTGCGAGTCTTGATCGGCGATGACGAAGGCCATCGCTTTCATGAGCGCCGCACGCGGGAACGGGTTTTTGGTCATTACGCCCACGCTCGCATTTTGACTCAATCTTTTAACTTGAATGACGATCGGTAGAGCTAAGCCCCAGTGATGTGTGCCGAGAATCCCAAGTGGAGTCGACTGCATGCCCGCATTCGCTGGGTTGAGCGACGCGATCATTTCTGGCCAAAAGATGGTCTTGTACATTGCCATTTGACTGTCGTTAATCTTGGCGCCGGCGTATTCGGGCGCGACTTGGACAGCGCTCAAGTCTTTCCAGTTTTGCGTCAGCGAAGCATCATCGGGAGAGTCGGGATTAAATGCGTCGCGATTGAGCGAAAGCAAGCTGCCCGGCTCGGCCATGGTTGCAGAAAGCGAGTAATATTTTAGACCCAACGGAATTTGGTGCGTGCGCCACCAATTAAGTCGCGAGTCGGTGCTGAGCTCGTCCACTCCTGTGATGGCCGCCGCCGCTAATTTTTGAAATCGACGAACATTGCTGTTGTATGCAGCCGTATAAGGATTCGGGTGAACGTCCGAATCAGCACTCGGCCAATGATCGTGAAAAATCTGTGCCATCGGCGCGGTATTGCCAACGATAAGGCTCTTAAGAGCATCCGACAAGCTCTGCAAATTCTGATCGATATTTCCCGAAACGAGTCCGAACTTCGTCGATTCGTTCACCATCATGTGGATGAGGAAAGACGGATCGGCAATCGCGTGATCCTGCGCTACTTTTTTCAACCACGCCGCCAGTCCCGAGACATCGTGGGCGAGCGATTGCGCGATTTCGGGGATAAGGCCTCCTTGAGCCACCGCCGCCTTGCTCGCGGCGTCGGCCTGAAGGGCCGTTTCGATAAACTTCCACCATGCGAGCGAGTTATAACCGAGCCATTTGAGATTGTTCGGTCCGTACGGAGGCTCATCGGCTGACGGAAGTTCGGTTAAGGACTGACTCAAAACTTTGATCTGGCGAATTTCTTGGTTCATCGGATTTTTGCTATTTAAGACCACGTCGTCTGCCAGGGCCGAACCAAAAACGACCCCGCCAAGTGAAACGATCGCCTTGACGTTTTTTAGCCACGGCTTGTTCAATTGCTGGGCTTGGCTCAGCATTTC
>JAYTRM010000283.1:0-10885 GCA_043746165.1 Bdellovibrionales bacterium
AAAATCTTGACTATGTGAATTTTGAAAGTTAGGTCGTTCTCTACGCCGAAAAAGCGCTATCCCAAGCAGGAAAACTGCAAATCACCTGAAACATACCGGTTACGCCAACAAAGACTGAATCATCATTTTCAAAGCAGTCTATTCTAATCCATTTTTCTTTTTCGCTATGAACTGCAAAGAGTGAGTTTTCGACCAGGTTGAGAAAAATTTGCGAGATCATCCCCGGATTTATTTCGGCGTTGACGCTGTCTAACTGCGGATCGATTTCAATTTTCACACCTTGAGAAGCACATTTCTCAGCGCACATATCGCGCACCTCTGAGAGAATTTTGCCTAACGGCACATACGTGTAGGTGATGTTTTGGCTGTCATGCGTGAGCGAATTGAGACTTTTTACAATGTCGTGAATCCGCATCGAAGTCTTTCGAATTTTTTCAATCGAATCCAAAAGCATTTTCGGCTCGGCTCTTGGCAAGTCGAGTAGCCGCTTGATCTCGCCCGCCTTGCCTATGATGATGGTCAAGGGATTATTAATTTCGTGGGCAACGCCTTTGGCGAGCTCACTGACAGCCAGCATTCGCGCCTTGCTTACAAGCTCAGCTTCACGGGCGCGAACACGTTCTTCTTCAGACTTCTTCTCGGTGATGTCATCGGCGATAAGAATGATTCGGCGATCGCGAGCTTTCTGGGTGAGTGTGCCGCCAGGCGCCCTGCCTTCAAGTGAGAAGGGAAATACTCTGAGGCGCAGCCAGCGGATTTCACCGTCAATTGAAATCGCACGAAGTTCAGTTTCAAACTCCTGACCCAGCTTAAGATGAAACTCCGTTAAGACGCGATCGCGATCGCTGGGCATGACCGACGACATAAATCCGGCAAGACCTTCCGAAAGAATTTTGGGAGGCGCGCCCCAAACTCTTTCAAAGTTCTCGCTCAGGTGGGATGCCACGCCTGAGTCGATGTCGGTAACCCAGTAACATTGACTGAGAGAATCTGATAGGCGCCGGTGAAACAGATGGCTTTCGCGGTTGTCATTGCGGATTGATTCGAGGAGTAATGCGTTTGCTTCTGAGTCAACGCTCAGATCCTCAGACGCCGCAGCTTGTGCCGCGATCGCCAGAAGTTCTTGTAGCGCCGTCGCGCGATCTCGTTCGATCGGCCCGAGGTCATGAGGCTGATAATAAATAACGATTGCTGATTTCTCTCCAGAAAGTCGCACATGAAGAATCAACGCGTGACCCGGCTGGCCGAGAGCAAGGCCCCCGAGGCCGACGTCAGCCTTGGCAAGAACGTCTCCCCTTGTAAATTGAAGGTCGTCGCGGCTCAGCAGAACATCGGCGAGAGGACCACTTGCCACGTTGAGGCTGTGGCTTTGCATCTTGGCGAAAACGCCAGAGGCATTTTCAACCCGGCAGGTGGAGGCAAGAGTTGACACCGCACCAATCAGCACGTCTCCTTCTGGAGCAAAATGGCTGATGATTTTAAAGAGCTTGGCAAATGAGTGTTGTAATTTAAGGTCAGAGTCAGAGGGCCGGTTTGTATCTTCGGAACGATTTCGAATGAACGCCGTCTTTTTGCGGAGAGTGGCATCCAGAGGACTATTTCTGAGAATCTTGTGGTGGCGATTATCATTCGCTCGTGAATCTTTGGACACTGGGGACCTCACATTGCTGAACTAGAGTGTGGTACACCACGGACCACAAGAGATTCCGTATCAGAACAAATCGCTTCTGGACAACGCCCTAGTTCTTCGTCAAGGCTCATCGGTAGGCCCATTCTAGAAATAAAGGATTTAGCCGAGCAAAATTTAAACTTTAACGAGGTCGGTAATGCCTCAAACTGGCATCAGGAGAGGATCGGGTCTGTGGCACCCGATCAGCGGTAGCGAGTGGACTGTTTTACTGTTGAAACTCAAGGCATGAGTCAGTCGGCCAAAGGTATTTATCCGCCGGATTTGAATCTTCTGAAAAGCCAGTCGCATCGGCAGTAAAATTTTGAGTTGCTGATGACGTGCCATCGGCTTGAGTGATGGTGTAGCTAAATTTGCCGATGGGTCGCGCGCAAGCCGAAGCGCTCGAGAAGGTAATTTCCGTCAGAGAGTGAAGCGTCATCACGGTAGGAGACGCGTCGGGTCTTGAGCTCGGCGGAAGGTAGTTAAACTTGATCCGTGAGCCTGTCTTAAGAGAAAGCTGCATCGGGGATTTGTCGTTGGGTTGACCCCAGTAGCCGTCGATCGTCGTACTCCAAGATCCGCTGGCGAGCTGAACCGGCGCGGTCGGGGTCGGATGCCAGTGACCCGGCGGCGTTGGTCTGGGAGGGGGAGGCGGCACTGCGGGAGGAGCAGTGGTCACAGATCCGGGTGCGCTAGCGGCTACATCAAGAGCTGAAAGTTCGCTTGTCGTCGTTCCGTCGGGCGCAGTTGCGGGTGACGGATTTGCCGGCGAAGTCGTCGGTCCCAAGCTAGCGTCGCCGGCGTTGGTGGACGATGCGTTGAGTCCGCGTCCGTTGGAATCTAAAGGGTGGATGGTGACCGTGCGAGAGTAGCTGATCGTGGCAAGCACCGATTTTGCTGCCGCCTTCGGGTTTACTTTCGGAACGCGCCGAGCGGTCAGCGTGAGATTGGCAGATTCCGTCGAATCACCTGTATCGCCTGAGTAGGTCGAGGTGCCAGACTGCGTCCACGAGACCTTCTGGTTGGGATTGTCACGAGCCTGTTCAGTCCATCCACATTTGTAATTGGCGCTGAGATAACTTCCCGGCACGTTTTCTTTTGAGTAAGAAACGCAACCCTCTGCACTCGGGGCTGACCCTGGCTTATTGATCAGGTAACGCGAGGTCGATTGCGCGCGCATCAGTTCATTGAGTGCGGTCGCCTTCATATCCTTTTGATCGAGGGCCGGCAGCGACTGGGTGAGTGCGGGGTCGGGGCCGCCGCCAGAGCCCGGCGCCGGAGTGATACTCGTTTGTGAATTATTGGAGCAACAAGTGAGCAGGGGCCAGATGAGAATAGCTGCCGAGGCCATGAACATCGCTCGCAAGCTAAACTGATTTAAAATTCGTATCAGTCCAAGATTATGCAGGGCGTTTTTTAAATGCTTCATCTTGAGACGTCGAACTGTTGCTCGCGAGTTGGGCCGTTTTGCTGTCATCTGGATGTCCTCGTCGATTTTAAGCGTCCACGTGTTGGGTCTGTGCAAAAGTTTAACATGTTGCACCAGGGAAGTCAAAGTGGTGACAAAACTGTGACACATTTCACCTGTCGATCCGATAACTTAAGAACATGTTCAGCGACTTAATTCTCATTCATCGTCCTGGCGGTAAAGCCCACGCTACTCTCGAGTCGACCTTGGGACTTGCGACCGGCGTTGTACCGGGTCTTGCGACAGCTGTTGCACGCAGTGCTGCCGACCAAAAAACGTCGCCGTCACATGAATGGTTTACATGGCAGACCTGCCTCAGACAGATCGCATTGGTGGAGCGCGCCTCTTTTGAATCCTTGCGCGAAGCGAACACGTTCTTTGAAGATGACGAGATTTTATTAGGGGACGAGGCTTACCGATTTTTACTCGAGGTTATCTGCGGCCTCCATTCTCCGCTGATCGGCGAAACCGAAGTCTATGGGCAGTTCAAAAATAAAGTTACGCAGTTTACCATTCCCGCGACACCGTATGGTTCATTACTTAAGCGCTTGTTCAAAGCTCTCTTTGAGGATGCCAAAACGATTCGTCAGGCGCACCTGAAAGATCTTGGCAGCCAATCTTACGGAAGTATTTTGCGCCGCGAGCTTAAAGGTGTTGCGAGCATTCAAATTTTAGGTGCGGGACAGTTCGTCGCCGAGATCCTTCCTTGGATTGCAAAAAACGACTGCGCCATTTCGATTTTTGCCCGCGATACCGAAAAAGCTCGGCAGACTCTCGGCGAACAAAAAATACTGACATATAGAAAGATCGATTCGGGATCGGTTGAAAATTCGGCTTCGGTGCTGATCGTGGCCGCGCCAGTGAGCCACGAGTTTTTAAATTCCTGGATTCGTTCCATGCCAAGTCTGCGTCGGGTGATCGACCTGCGGGCCGACTCGGCGACTTTTGAATGCGATGCCAACGTTCAAGCGATGGTGCAGGTGATGAAACTCGAAGAGCTCTTCTCGGCAATTTCAAATAACCTGGCGCATGTACAATTGAAGAAAGCGCAGGCTCTCGCCGCGGTCGTCTGTGCTCTCGACGTTCGCCAAGCCCACGTTGAATACCGTCCGTTTGGGTGGGAAGACGTCTGTGCGTGAGCACAGCAGTCGGGGCCAGGTCCATCATCAGATGCGTGAGAGCAGTCAGCGACAGTTGCGCGAGCAAGACAGTATTAAAATTGCCGCCCGACACAGCGATCTCGCCAGGCTGCAAGCTTACCAAGTGGGTGAAGCCCTAAAGAAAGCCAATCCTGGTCTTACGGTCGACTACGCCTTTCGCGCCTCCCTTGGTGACCTCAACCAGCAAGATGCACTTTGGAAGATGCCCGAAAAAGGCGTTTTCACCGAAGATTTTCTGCTCGATCTCGAAAGTGGCGCTTGCGATATGGTCGTGCACTCTTGGAAGGACCTGCCGACCCACGAGCGCGGTCTTACCGAAATCGTGGCGACGTTAAGACGCGCAGATGTTCGCGATCTCTTGCTGTTTCGTCGTGATCGCGTGGAGGCTGCGAAAAGCTCGAAAGCCGTTCGCATTTTGACATCGAGTCCGCGCCGCGTACACAATCTCGGAGAATTTCTTAAAGAACATCTGCCTCTTGGCTTGAACCGAGTCGATTTTGAGCCCGTCCGAGGCAACATCCCCACGCGCCTCAAAAAACTTCTCAATCAAAATGTCGACGGACTGATCGTGGCCAAAGCCGCAATCGACCGGCTGCTCGAGGCAGAAGGCGATGAGTTTCATGATGTGCAAGAGGTGATTCGCCATGCCTTGAGCCAAACGAAGTTTATGGTTCTACCGCTTTTTGCTAATCCGACGGCGGCTGCGCAAGGGGCTCTCGCGATTGAGATCCGTCGTGACCGAGCTGAGTTGCGCGAGATCTTGCAAAAAATCAACTGCGCAGAAACGTTTGCGACAGTGACGCGTGAGCGCGAGATTCTTGCATCCTACGGTGGTGGGTGCCACCAGAAAATCGGCGTCAATGTCCTCGATCGTCCTTACGGAAGGCTCACCTTTTTGCGCGGGCTGACCGATACCGGTGAAAATCTTGATCGTGTCGAGCTCTCGGCAAAAGGTTCACAGCCGCAAGCCTCGATTGCCTCCGAGATTTATCCTGAATTCGAATCAACTGACGGATTTTTCACCCGTCATCCGCTCGAGAGAGAGTCTTGGGCATCTGCCGAGAGCGAGCACTTTCTCTGGGTCTCGAGAGATTCCGCCTGGCCTGAAAGTTTTCGTGCTGAGGAGAACGCGATCGTTTGGGCCGCCGGTCTTAAAACCTGGCGCAAACTTTCCGAAAGAGGAATCTGGGTTTGTGGAAGCGCTGAGGGGCTCGGCGAAGACGAAGACACCAGGCTGGCGGCTCTGGTATCTGGCTCAGCTCCTGGTTTGGTTGCTGATCTTGTTTCTGATCTTGTTCCTGATCTCGTTCTGGGCGAGCTAAAATGGAAAAGGCTCGCCCATCAGGGAGCGTCGCAAAGCGGCTTGGCAGTTGCGACTTATCAGCTTGTCCCTAAGACAGAAGGGCCGGACCTTCGCAATAAGAGTCACTTTTACTGGATGAGCGGAAGTCAATTTGATCGTGCCTTGGAAGTTTTTCCAGAGATTGCGGATCGCCATCACGCTTGCGGACCAGGCAAGACCTACGCCCATATTCGCAAGCAATTGGGCGCGCAAGGATCGCTACAAATCCACTTGAATTTGGGCGCATGGCGCCGTGCCGTCTTACCGCGAAGCGAGTAATCTCAACGCCATGACGACATCACAAGAATTTTTCAATCGATCTCTCAAAGTAGCGCCTGGCGGAGTTCATTCACCAGTGCGGGCTTTTCGCAGCGTGGGTGGCACACCGATTTTCTTTAAATCAGCCGAAGGCGCCTATATCACTTCGGTTGAGGGTAAGCGCTACATCGACTTCTGCCAAAGCTTTGGTCCGCTGATACTAGGCCACCGCGATCCAGAGGTCGCCGAGGTGGTTCGCGAAACCGTCGAGCTCGCCTGGAGTTTTGGCGCCTGCGAGCCATACTCGCTTGAGCTTGCAGAGTGGCTGACAAGCCGCCTGCCGTGGCTAAGTAAAGTTCGTTTTGTGAGCTCAGGAACGGAAGCGGTGATGAGTGCCCTGCGCGTCGCCAGGGCGGCGACAGGACGAAATAAAATACTCAAATTTGATGGCTGCTATCACGGACACGTAGATTCACTTCTTGTGAAAGCAGGCTCGGGCCTTGCCGGCGAAACTGCAAGCGACAGTGCGGGGGTATCGGCTGCGTTTGCACGCGAAACACTGATCGCTCCGCTCGATGATGACGACGCCTTTGAACAGATTTTTCAAACTCACAAACACGAAATCGCCGCTGTTATCGTTGAGCCGCTGCCGGCCAACTACGGTTTGCTTTTGCAGAGGGTCGATTTTTTAAAAAAATTGCGTCAGCTCACCGAGGCGGCCGGCGTTCTCTTGATTTTTGACGAAGTGATTTCGGGTTTCCGTGTTGCCCTCGGCGGTATGGCTGAGCTCACAGGCATTCATCCCGATCTTGTGACTTACGGAAAAGTGATCGGTGGCGGTTTTCCTGTCGGCGCTTACGGCGGAAAATCAGCTCTCATGGATTTGGTTGCGCCCATGGGGCCGGTTTACCAAGCAGGCACCCTGAGCGCAAATCCGGTCGGGATGCGCGCCGGTCTTGCAACTCTTAAGAAAGTCGAACGCGATGGTGTTTACGCCAAACTTGAAGCGCGGGCGGAGGTTTTTGCTAGTGAGTTGCGGCGGGGTTTTGCGGCTGCATCCGTGAATCTCGAAGTGGCACGCGCGGCTTCGGTGTTTTGGCTGCACCAGCGCGCCGAGGTTCCCGTGATACGAAGGCTTGCGCAAATTCCGAAAGAGCACGCCGCGGGCTTTAAAAAAATCTTTCACAACTGTGCAAACGCTGGGGTTTACCTTGCCCCTTCGGGTTACGAGGTCGGTTTTATCGGACTCGCTCACAGTGAAACTATTTTGCGGGAAGCGGCGCAGATTATTGTGAGTTCAGTGAGTGGTCGGGATGGCTGACGCATCGAACTCTTCCGGCGCAGCGCTCGGCACCACAAAACCACCTGCGAAACAAACGCCGAAATCTCAAGCAAAGCCTGGGGCTTCGCCGCAGGTTTCAGTCAAAACTCCGTTTCCGATGGCCAGGCTAAAACTTTTCGCGGCGATTCTTTGGCTGACGTTTTCGATCGCACTCGCGGTCTGGTGGATGATCTTTGGTCTGAGTCAGATCGACCAGATCTCCAAGCTAGCCGGAGCCGCCCCTCTCGGGGTTGCCCGTGAAATCGCCAGGCAGCACCGCATGCTCTTGAGCGAAGGTATGACGCTGATTTTACTCTTACTCGGGGGCGGCCTCGCACTTTTGTACCACGTCCGTGTCGAAACCAAACGCAACTTGCGCATGAAGGAATTCTTTGCTGCTTTCACCCATGATCTTAAGACTTCGCTCGCTTCTTTGCGTTTACAAACCGAAAGCCTCGAAGAAGACATGCGCGAAACCGGCCACGAGCGACTCATGCGTCGGCTCGTCAAAGATACCGTCAGACTTGAAATGCAGCTCGAAAATTCGCTGCTGCTTGCCAGCCCGAACGATGGCGCAAAATTTTTGATCGAACCGATTCGTCTGAACGAATTTTTAATGCAATTGGTTCACAATTGGCCGGACCTCGAAATCGAAATAGATGGTGACGCGACGATCTTGGCCGATCACCGCGCACTTGAAAGCGTGTGCAAAAATCTTATGCAAAATTCCGTAGCTCACGGGCGCGCGACAAAATTGATGATCAAGATCGAGCGAACCGGCTCTCACGGGGTGGTTCGCTTTTTAGATAATGGCCGCGGCTTTAGTGGTGATCTGAAAAACCTCGGCAAAATCTTCGAACGACACGGCTCGAGCAGTGGTTCAGGACTCGGCCTCTACCTAGCCAAAAAATTGACCAGGCGGTTATCGGGCGGACTGCACTTCATTGCGGTAAGCGAAGGGTTTTCAGTCGAGCTGGTTTTACCGGAGGCAAGGTGAGAAGTCTGCTGCTGGTAGAAGACGACGGGTCACTCGGCGCGACTCTGCGCGAGCGGCTCGAAAAAGAAGGCTACCGTGTCGAGTGGTGCGAAACCTTTGCGGGCGCCTCCGAAGTGGCACGCATGCGCGACTTCGATCTCGCCATCCTCGATGTCAATTTACCAGATGGCTCAGGATTTGACCTGGCCCGCGAAGTACGCCGGCGGCATCCCACGCCATTTATTTTCATGACGGCAATGAATTCAGCAGAGCATAGACTTCAAGGCTACGAGTTGGGTGCTGAAGAATACATTCCCAAGCCGTTTCATCTCAAAGAACTCTTGATTCGCGTACGCCACGTCCTCGAGACCCACCCGTCGGTGAGCGAAACCGTAAATCAAAAGGGAAGTGTGATCGACCTCGCTGATCGCGCGCTTGATCTCACGGCACAGGCCGTTATATTTCGTAATGGTGAAAAAGAATTTATCGCTGCGCGGGATTTTCAGCTTTTAAAGTTTCTCATTGATTCAGCACCTCGAGTGGTCAGTCGCGACGATATTCTTAACCGAGTCTGGGGCGAGGATCGATTTCCGAGTCACCGCACGGTCGACAACTCAATCGTGCGGCTACGGGCAATCTTAGGCCATCAATCCGTTTGGCGAATTCGCTCTGTCAGGGGCGTTGGCTATCAGTGGACAGAGAGTGAAGGGGCGTAATAGCTATGAACGTGCGATTTAAAAATGCTTTAAAGCGGATTCCTCAGGATATTCCACCGATTTGGTTTATGCGGCAGGCTGGCCGTTACCATCGGCATTACCAAGCACTTCGCGCACAGCACTCATTTATGGAGATGTGCAAGGATCCAGACCTCGCAGCCGAAGTTGCGATGGGGCCTATTCAGGACTTCGATTTTGATGTGGCGATATTATTTAGCGACTTGCTTTTTCCGCTCGAAGCGATGGGTATGGGGCTTAAGTATGAGCCGGCTCCAGAGCTCGGCTGGAAGCTCACCCCAGAAACTTTGAAAAACCTTAAGCCCGTTTCTGAAGCTTTACCCGGACTTCAATTTCAAAAATCTGCGATGGAGAAGACGAGAGCGAGACTTCCGCCCGACAGAAGCCTGATCGGATTTGTTGGCGGGCCCTGGACACTTTTTGCCTATGCTGTTGAGAGCGGGCACAAAGGTGGACTCGAACTCAGTAAAACCAATCTCAGGCTCTTTGAGCCATTTTGCCGCATTCTTTTGCCTCTGCTCAAAGAAAACATTCGCCTGCAGTTTGCCGGTGGCGCCGAGGTGGTCATGCTGTTTGATACGGCAGCCGGAGAGCTTTCGCCAGCACTTTACCGCGAAGCTGTCGTGCCGATGATCGAATCTCTGGCGCGCGAATTTCCGCGCAAACTTGGTTACTATGCAAAGGGCGTTCAGCCGGCGCACTTGAGACATGCATTTTTCAATCAGGATCTGCTCTGCGGGCTTGGCTTTGATCATCGCTGGGAACTCACTGAAGTTCTGAGCCAGCACACCTTAGGCTTTGTGCAAGGCAATTTCGACCAGTCCCTACTTTTCCAGGCGCCCGATGAAATGAAGGCTTCGGCACTTCGCTACCTTGAGCCCCTACGTAAGCTTTCGCCAGAAAAGCGCGCGGGCTGGGTGAGCGGACTCGGGCACGGAGTTCTTCCTGGTACGCCGGAAGTGAATGTTCGATGCTTGATTCAACTTATCCGTGAGGTGATGGCATGAACTCGCAAGGATTTTTTAGAAAATACGATGTTCCGGCCCCACGCTACACCAGTTATCCGACCGTGCCTTACTGGGCCGATAATCCAACTGAGCCGCAATGGTTGGATGAGCTTCGCTCGACATTTGCCAGGCCGGCGATGAGTTGGTCGGTTTACATTCACGTGCCTTACTGTGAAACGCTGTGCACATTTTGCGGCTGCAACACGTCGATCACGAAAGACCACGGCCGCGAAGCGCCCTACGTCGATTTGATTCACCGAGAATGGAAACGCTATTTGAGTGAGGTGCCACAGATGCGTGAGCGGCCGCTCATGCATCTCCATCTTGGGGGCGGAACACCGACGTTTCTTTCTGCCGAAAGTTTAACGAAGCTAGTCGGTCCCATGCTTGAGGATGTCGTGCTTGACCCGAAGAAGTTCGAAGGCTCGATCGAAATTGATCCGCGAAGAACCAAACGTGAACAACTCGAGGTCTTACGTAAAATCGGTTTTAATCGGGTTAGTCTCGGCGTGCAGGATTTCAATCCAGAAGTGCAGCGCTTGGTAAACCGGATTCAGCCTCGCGAAATGACAGAGAAAATCACTCGCGAAGCGCGGGAACTTGGATATGAGTCGGTGAACTTTGATCTGATCTACGGTCTGCCAAAGCAAACAGCTGCTTCCGTCCGCGAAATGACCGAGATCACGGTAGCACTCAGGCCAGATCGGATCGCGCTGTACAGTTTTGCTTTGGTACCCTGGATCAAACCTGCCCAGCGCTTGTTTAAGGACACCGATCTTCCGGTAGGTGAAGAAAAACGCCTGCTTTACGAGACTGCGCGTTCGATCCTACTGGCCTCGGGCTACGTCGAGATCGGCATGGATCATTTTGCTCTGCCGACAGATTCTCTGGCACTCGCGGATGCTGGGCAAACGCTCCATCGCAATTTCATGGGCTACGCCGATCGTCGC
>JAYTRM010000284.1:0-18392 GCA_043746165.1 Bdellovibrionales bacterium
CAAAAACGGCACAGGTTCGAATGGTGTTTGAATCCCACCAGCCCTCAGACTCCCCGCGCTCCAGAATGTATTGAAAACAACCCACGCCAACGCAGAGAAAAATCAAACCGAGCCAATCGATTCCTGCGCTGGCTTTATTTTTTCCCCAAACTGCATCTTCGACGTTCACCCAGGCGAGTGTTGCCGCAAGAAGCCCAAGCGGCACGTTGATGTTAAAGATTGAGCGCCAGCCGAAATTATCGGTCAAGTAGCCACCGAGCGTTGGCCCGAGTGCAGGTCCAACCATCACGCTAAGCCCGAAAACCGCCATCGCGAGGCCTGCTTTTTCGGGGGGAAACGATTCTTGAATCAAAGTCTGCGAAGTCGGCAGCAAAGCGCCTCCTGCAAGACCTTGAAGGACTCGAAACAAAATGAGGAAGCCGAGGTTCGGCGCCATTCCGCAGGCAAATGAAGATAGGGTGAACATTAAAATCGCGCCGGTGAAATATCTTTTTCGCCCAAGCCTTGTGCCGAGCCAGGCGGCAATTGGAAGAACAATTGAGTTCGCGATCATGTAACCGGTCGTAACCCAACTGATTTCGTCGAGAGTCGCGCCCAGGTTACCCATCATGGTGGGAATCGCCACATTCACGATCGATGAGTCAATGATCTCGAGCAGCGAAGCTATGCCGGCTGTCAGTACGATTAATATTAGGCGCGCGGACATCGACGGCTCCCCCGTTCAACTGCTGGCCAACGACAAGCCAATAACTGAGTCAACGAATGGCTCAATGAATGCGAACTTTAACGACGGCTGATAATCCCGTCTGCAAACGATCAATTTCCGCTTCGGTCAAATTGAGAAGCTTGATTCGAACCGGCACGCGTTGAACCACTTTGGTAAAGTTACCAGTAGAATTGTCGGGTGGCAGAAGGCTAAACGTGGCTCCAGTGGTCGGGCTGATACTTTCAACCACACCTTGAAATTCGCGCCCGCCTATGGCGTCGACAGTGATGAGCGCCTTTTTGCCCACCGCGATGTCGTCCATGTCGGTTTCTTTAATATTGGCGACGACCCAGCGGTCTTGGCCTTCGACAAAACCGATCAGCGGTTGGCCGGCAGCCGCAAGTGTTCCGATTTCGAAAGACTTTCGACCGACTTTGCCGTCAGCAGGTGCTACGATGCGCGTGTATTCGAGATTGAGCTTGGCTTGCGCGACCATCGCTTCGGCTGATTTCAATTTACTTTGTAGCGATTGGTACTGCGCGGTCGCAGAATCGAGACGCTCTTGGGTTGCAGCGCCTTGTTTGAGGAGCGCGAGTGAACGACGGTAAGTGGTTTCGGCACCCTTCATTTGTGCGTCGAGCGAGCGCTGATCGAACTCGGCTTGCTCGAGTGCATTTTTATAGTCATCAGATTTGATTTCCGCGAGCAATTGGCCCGCCTTAACCTTTTGATTTTCTTCGACATCTGCTTTGACAATGAGCCCGCCGACCCGCGCCGAAAGTAGAGTTGTTTTACCCTGCACCATCGCGTTGTCGGTGGAGACGAAGGTGAAGTTCTGATAAATCAGATAACTGGCAACACCCAGTGCGACGAGCCCGATGAGCCCGATCATAATTTGTTTGCGAGAGATTCCGCTTGTGGATTGACTCATCGGTGCAACAGCTTCGCTCATGTTCAGATTTCCCTTCCCATTGACACTTCAAGATTGATCTGCGCTTCAATCGCGTTGAGCTGAGCGCTCACGACTCCGGCGCGCGACCGGAAAAGATCGAGTTCGGCATCGAGCCGTTCCGTGCTCGTTCGTGAACCGGCACGTTCTTCTTCTTTTGCAAGCCTCACGCTTTCGTCAGATCGAGTGATATCAAATTTCTTAGAAAGATAATGGTCGGTGTTGCTGATATAGCGTCGTTTCCAATATGCAAAATCATACGGAACCTGCAATTTCGCCGACTGCGCCGCGCGTTCGGCTTGCACCCTCCTCGCAGCAGCTTCTTGGCTAATAGCGTAAGAAACCCCGCCGTCAAACAAATTCCACTTTAGATAGATACCGAGATCCCAGGCAGTGCCGTAGACTCCCGTATTGCGTACCTGTGAGTCGATGGACTGCTGTTGGTAATAAGTGTAGTCTCCGCCAATCCATATTTGCGGGACGAGCCAAACAGCGGTCGCCGATTGTTTCTTCTCTGCCGACTCTGCACGTAACGAAGCCGCACGAATGTCTGAGCGGTTGTTTAAGCTGTCGCCAATTTCGAGATTTTTCACTCGCTCGTCGTCGGGAATCGGCAATGCTCCATCGAGAGTGCGATCGTCATTTTCAAGCCCCATGAGCTCTGTCAACTTCTTGCGAGCCAAAACGAAATTGTCGATTGCATCGATTGCGTCTGCTTTAGCTTCATTGAGCAGAACCTCGACGCGTAGCATGTCATATTTTGTCGCGATACCGCCGCGTTTTTGCAAGTTCACTTGATTGAGATGATCCTCGAGAGTCTTTACGTTTTGTTCAGCCACGGCTTGCAATTGGCTCGCAGCAATCGATTTATAGAATGCCAAACGAATATCTTGGCGAAGCCTAAATTCAACCTGCGAACGATCTTTATTGACGGCTTGCTCGAGAAGCGAAGCTGCCTCGAGTCCACGAGTGCTGGCCAGGCCGTCGAAAATCGGAACCTGCAACTGCAACGTCGCCATATCTTGTGGAAAAAAACCTGGAAAAGCCAAGGGTGATGCACCGAAACTAATTGTCGCCGAGGTAAATTGCTGATTGAAGTAATGATGAGCGTCGACCTCAAGCTTCGGCAGAAACCCGCCGCCGAGAGCCGCGAGACGTTGCCAATGACTTTCTTCGGCCGCCGCTCGGGCACGCTGGACGTCGGGCGAGCGATTGAGACCTTCGTCGAGAGCGTTCTGCAGCGTGAGCGACGAATTGGCTGCAGGCTCGCGATCCATCAGCACTTGCGCTTTTGAAACAGAATTGAATGTGAAAGCTCCCATGAGGAGCGCGATTGATACGGCGTTAATCACAAATCTCTTTTGCCAAGGCTGCGAAACAACCGAGTACCAAAGCGCGGGTTGCGACGTAGGGCATTTCAATCTTCTGGATGGAAAACTGCGCGAAGCTCTCATTGATGTTTCACTCGTGAGTTGAATAGTGACTGCCACCATCTTACTTCTCTTTTCAAAACCGTCAATGAAAGCAAGCGCGATCAGCGACTAAAGGCGGATGCATTTTCTGTGTAGCCTGTGTGTAGCTGGTGCGTAGCCTGTGCGTAGCCGGTGCCTACGCGAGACATTTTCGCTCCTAGCCATCCGATAGGCTGGAATGAGGGGAGTACTCTGAGTGTTAGGCAAAGCGATCACGTCGAGGGACCATGCTCTACGCAAGCAAGATTGATTTTTTTAATAAACTTTATTGATTTATATAAAATTTTTCTTCAGGAGCTCATCATTGTGGGTTACTATCAGTGATGGCTTAATGACTGGTCCAGATTTCAGCTACGGAGTGGTGTGATGATTTTGCAAGCTTTGAAGGCAAGAGCGTTCTTTGCGCTGTTAGTGCTCACAATTGCCACGGTGGCGGCTCAAGCTGAGCCTACGGTTGAACCGAAAACTCCGGCGCAGCAAGGCCATCAGGCTGGTTCATTCCTTTATCAAGTGCTTCCCGGAGAGTATCTGACCGAAATTTTGCGTTCGATGGGCTTTGCCAATCTCTGGGGCAAAAATGGAATGGTCGAGCGAACGATCAACGCTAACCCCGAGGTCAAAAAGAATCCGGATAAGCTTGAGCCCTGGACCACCATCCAAATTTTCTCCTCGACCGTGCCCAATATCCGAGATTACGAAATTACCGATGGTCAGATTCGCAAGCGGTCACAAGTTTTAGAGTTGGTCTGCCCGGATCATTCGGTTCATCAAGTTCACGCCCAGATGGTTCCCGCAAAGGGTAAAGGCAAACCCAGCCAGGTCATCCTTTTAGGAGACGCAAATGTTTGCGCCGCTTCGTCGCCTCAGCCGGCGGCTCCGATTGTCGGCGCCACCCCCGAGGCAGCTCCTCTTAGTGCGCCAATCCCGGAGGTGACAGAGACCAAGCCCGAACCTAACCCGCCGCCGCAGTCAGCACCAGCAAAAGCGGCGTCCAGCGAACACCCGATCATGCCGATTCGCACTGGTCCAGCAAATGGTGAAACCAGGATCGACGACTCGCTTCCTAAGACTTTTGATCCCGCGGTTTTTGCAGATGACGTCCTGTACAAAAAACATCCATTTTCGATCGCGATCCTCGGCGGCTACAGCAACGACACTTTTCAACTGGGTGCCGGTGGAAATCCGATTTTAAATGGTCCGAGCTACGGCCTTCGCCTTGAGGCTCACTTTCATCACGGTGACTGGGGCGCACTCGTCGGTATGAGCTACCGCCAAGCCGTATTTAACGATACGGGGCCGGGCCTTGACTACGTCGTTCTCAACATGCTCGAGCCCAGTCTTGGGATGAGCTGGAAATCTTGGATTCTGCGGGCCGGATTGGCCTTCAACCAAGCAACAGATGCCAACGTGTCTTGGAACGGAAGCTTTGGCGATAACGGTTGGTTTGCTTCGATCGCGCGACGTTTTTACATCACGGATCGCTTTTCTGCCGAGCTTGAGGGTCGATACACCAATGTTATTTATACAACTGGAGACAACTCGTCCCTTTCGACAAATAACAACTCGACCCAACTTGAAGCTTTAGTCACCTTTGGACTCCACCTTTAAATTATCTGTGCTCGATTTTGGTCGCGACACCATAAAGACAAAGCCCGCAAGGGCTCCGAGAATGAAGCCAATCACTTGAGTCCAAATCAGTTTACTCATCGACCAACTTGCCGCCGGCTCACAGTTGGTGCCGAAACTGACGGGAGGCGTAAATAGGACGCGAATGACCGCCGGGCCGATCAAGGTGAGAAGGGCAGCCGCGATGACGGCACACATTAAAATAACGTTGAGATAACGGCTGAAATTTTTCATACCTTTTTGTTCAATTGAACTATACTTGGGTCAAGATATTTCGCCCGAAATGGTTAAGCAAAGCGTCGAAACGACTTTCGGATCAGGATAAACAGAAATGAAAATCGCTGTCCTCGATGTCGATCAAATCCATAATCAGCGATTGAGGACAATTCTTGCCTCAAACGACAAAATCGATCTCGTTGTTTGTGATTCCCTGACTGAACTCCTCGAGGTCCTCAACGGCAATCAAACAATCGAGCTCAAAAAACAGCTGATGGAAAAGACGCTCGCTGAAGGTAAGGCGATGCTGGCGCGCACCAGCGCCGCGCTAGAAAAAGCCAAGCTCAATGAAGTCGTCCAGCAAGCCCAAATCGCTTCGGCAAATGTCAGCGCTCAAAAGCCCTTACTTCAGAACTTGCTTAACGAGCTCGCGAGCAACCGTTCGGCGATCGCAAAAACCGAGGATCTCATCAGCAAGCTCACGAGGGCAATTGCTGCGAAGGAAGCTGATATCGCCGGTCTCACGAGCCAAATTCTCACCGAGGAGCAGAAAAAAGTTCATCTGCTCCTCGTTGACCGTTCGCAACTCGGAAATATTCCGTCCGGCTGGACGGTCGGTTTTCGCAAGCAAATTACGCTTCCTGCAAATCAAGAGGTTCCGGTCGCGGCCATGGGCTACAACGAAGACATTGACTACATCAAAAAAACCGTCCACGGCGGAGTCGTCGACTATTTCGTTAAGCCCGTCGACGCTTTGCTCCTTAAACACAACGTCGGTCGACTTACTGAAGGCAAAGTAACCTCAGAAGACAAAATGTTCACTCTGGTTGCGCAAGCAGAGATTCAGATTTTCAAAACGGCTAGCATCGTCAGTATGAGCGAATTTGAGCTTACGCTGCAAACCGACACGAGCTTCCGCCCCAAGGAAATAGTCGAATTTTATGCCAGAAACTTTACAGTAGAATTCTCAAAGGAAAAAGGCCAGAGGCTCCTAGGTTGCTGCGATCAATTAGATCTAAATCCGAAGGGCGGGTTCTTGGCTCGCTTTTCTTTTGTCGGACACACGCCTAAGACAATGAACGAGATGCGAAAATGGCTACGGACCCAATACATTTTGATTAAGCAAAAGCAGAGGGAAAAGGAATGATGAAAAAACTCACGATTGATTTTCTTCTCGCGGGCGGCAGAGAGCACGGACGAAAACCGAACGAAGTCGTCAGCGTCCATCCAGACGACTTGGTCTTAGCCGCCGCCCTGAAACTTAAGGACCATAAAGTCGGTCTCGTCGTCGTCATTAAAGATCAGAAATTAGTCGGCGTTCTGTCTGAACGAGATGTCGTGCGCAAATGGGTGTGCGGAAGAAAATTTCCCCAACCCGTCAAAGTTTCCGAACTTATGACGCCCAACGTGGAGGTCGTAACTCCCAACGATACGGTGTTCGACTGTTACCTGCGCTTTATCGCGCGTAACTGCCGCCACCTTCCGGTCGTTGATCCCCTGGGCCAAGTGCTGGGAATACTCTCGATGCGCGACGTGACCACCTACGTGATCAATCGTCTCGAAGAACATCAAGGAAAGATTTAGGGAACACCCCTGAGCTTTGCCGAGATCTCTTTGGCCGCTCGATCCAGTTGCTCGCGTGACTGGGCCTCGCTGTGCTTAAAGCCAAGTCTCTGCCCGTCACCGATAAATCGCGGGATAACATGTAGGTGACTATGAGCGACTTCCTGACCCGCGGTTTTTCCATCCGACAAAACTAGATTGGCCGCCTCGCACTTAATTTCCGAAGACTTTAACGCTTGGACAATCTTGCGGGCCGTGATGAAAACAGCGCCTGCTTCTGCGTCAGTCATTTCTGTCACGAGTTCGGAGTGGCGATTCGGAATCACTAAAAGATGTCCGCTGTTAATTGGATGCAAATCGAGAAATGCACTCACCAGCGCGTCCCGGTAAACGAAGCTGGCAGGAATCCGCCCGGCGACGATGCTACAAAAAATGCAGTTTCCTGATTGATCGCTCATAGCCCCACCATCCCTTGCCGCGGCAACGTTTGTATCGACTTGTATCGATGAAACCGGCATAGTCTAATAAAAGCCATGCCGTTGTCGACCCCTCAGATTAGCCCACGATTGAAAATTCTCTTGCCATGGCTCGTCGCCATCGCTTTTTTCATGGAGTCGCTCGACGCGACGATTCTTAACACCGCTGTCCCAGTCATGGCCAAATCGCTCGGCGTCGTGCCTCTGAGCATGAAATCCGTGCTTTCGAGTTACACTCTGAGCCTCGCAGTTTTCATTCCGATCAGCAGCTGGGTCGCCGACCGGTTTGGCACCCGTAAAGTCTTTGCCTCCGCAATCGCAATGTTCACCTTTGGCTCCTTACTTTGCGGATTGTCGACGAGTATTAGCCTTCTCGTCTGCTGCCGGATCCTCCAGGGATGCGGCGGAGCCATGATGGTTCCCGTCGGGCGCCTGACTCTGGTTCGGTCGTTTGCAAAGTCGGAGTTGGTGCGCGCCATGAGCTTTGTTGCGATCCCAGCCCTGATCGGGCCGATGGTCGGCCCGCTCCTCGGAGGGCTGATCGTCGGCTTTTCGCACTGGCGAATGATTTTCTTCGTCAATATACCGATTGGCCTCGTCGGTCTCTACTACGTCCATCGCTACTTGCCGGATTACAAGGAAGACCAATCCGTCAAACTCGATATCGTCGGCCTCATTTTGTTCGGTTCGGGCATAGCACTTTTCTCGTACGTACTCGAAGTCTTTGGCGAACACACTCTAGCGCAAATCGAGATCCTGGGCCTTATGGGGCTATCCGCACTTCTCTTGGTGGGTTACGGGGTCCATGCCCGAATGATTCCCTACCCCGTACTCCGTCTTAATCTCCTGCGCATTCGAACTCTGCGCGCCTCGGTTTTTGGAAACTTCTTCACCCGCCTGGGCGCCGGTGGCATGCCATTTCTCCTCCCGCTCCTCTATCAAGTGGGGCTTGGTCACTCGCCGATCGAGTCGGGACTACTGATCATGCCTCAGCCTCTTTCTGCAATTTGCTTTCGCTACTGGATGCCTCAGATCATCACTCTCTTCGGGTATCGCAAACTTCTCCTTCTCAACACCATGGCGATTGGCTTATGCATCATGGTTTTTGCGACCGTCGGACCCGAAACCCCCATCTGGCTAATCGTTATGCAAGCCGCGGCGTTTGGCTTCTTTTCCTCTCTGCAATACACCAGCATGAACACGCTCGGCTATGCCGACGTCGATGATCACAACACCAGCATGGCCAACACGATTCTGAGCACGGTCCAGCAGCTGTCGATGAGCTTCGGTGTGGCCACTTCTTCCCTCGTAACGGCGGTCTTTATTGCAGACCGTTTTCATGCCTCGCCTGAGGAAATGATTCACGGGATGCACGGGGGATTTCTTGTCCTCGGTGGCCTGACAATCCTCTCCGCGCTCGGTTTTGCCGAGCTAAAAAGTGGTGATGGAGACAACGTTAGCCTTCACAAAGTTTCCGACAATCACGCTCCGTGACGTATTTTCCTTTGGACAAACGTTTCTTTAAAGGTATCGTGAGAGAGCACAACTACGTTTCAACCTCACTTTAAGGAGTCAAAATGGCTAAGGCCAAAAAGAAAGCTACGAAAAAGGCAACGACAAAAGCGGCGGCCCCAAAAAAAGCAGCGACAAAAAAAGCTGCTGGTAAGCGTAAGCCGAGCGCGGCCTTTATGCGCCCTCTCGAGCTCAGCTCGTCTCTTGCCGCAGTCCTCGGCCCCAAGGCTTTGGCTCGTACGGAAGTCGTGAAAAAACTCTGGGCCTACATCAAAAAGAACGGCCTGCAAGATCCCAAAAACAAACGCAACATCAATGCTGACGACAAGCTGAAAGCCGTTTTCGGAAAAGGCACTGTCAACATGTTTGAAATGACAAAATTGATCAGCAAGCACTTAAAGTAATTTTCGGCTTATAAGTTTTTGAAAAGGCTGGCAGCTCTGCCGGCCTTTTTTTTGGGGCGGGGGAACTGCGAACATCACTTTGTCGAGACTTTGAACTCAGTCTCGGCCCCGTGACCCGACTTTCGCGTCGGGCGTCACGATTTTCACGTCGGGCGTCCCGACTTCTGAACTGACTGATTATCCGCGGGCTCTTGTCAAAATTCTGCGAACTTCCCGAAGGCGATCCTTGATCAACGCCTCATTTTCGGGCCCTATTCTCACCAAAACTTTCTGCGCACCAGTGAGCGCTTCGAGCCGAGATTCAGCGAACTTGTAATGATTTCCTTCGAGAATCAGTTTAATAGGTCCTTCGACATTCGGTGTATCGATGAGGGAATCAATCACCTGAACCACGCGGTCGTTGAAGTAGCCCTTCATGCCGACTTCGTGGTAAGCCGCTTGAAAGAGCGGATAATAACGTCGATAAATTTTAAGTAAATTCGTCAAATTGCTAGACTTAATAACGTCCATGACTGCGCTATAGCGGGTAAAGTTCGACGGGCTGAGATTGGGAGTATCAGCGTCTCCGCTCACTTCGAATTGGCTCTCTAACGGCTTGAACGGGCTAAACTGTTGGGGAAGTTGCCTTCCTCCCGAATTTTCGACTGAAATAACGATGTGACGAATCAAGTCCTGAGGATTGATGATGGCGGCGACGCGCTCGGCCCCAATCAAAGCGGAGACCTCATCAAGAAACGGCGAGTCGCTCGCATCTCCTCTGGCATCTCCTCTGGGAGGTGGAGCTTCCTGCGGAGCCGAGGGCGTCTCTCCTTCAGATGAAGTCGATTTGATTTTTCCCTGGGGCTCATCGATATTGGAAATTGGATACTTCGCTGAAGCGTCGCTCGGTGTCGCCTGAGCCGCCTCACCCGCTGCCGGTGGCGTCGGTGCCCTGTCCTTATCCCGAGTCCCTGAGTTCGAATAGAGATATCCGCCGAGGCTGAGAGCGAGCACCACCACGATCGCCGCCGCCATCACTTTCGCATTCACATTTTTCATAGAGTCCGTCCTGTTTGAGTTAATGCTGACTATCCGGCCAACCTTTGGAGAAGCGGGTAAAAAAGTTAGACTTGCTCCGCTCTCCGGCCACTGTTTTTGATTGCCGGCAAATTTTAGTCCTGATTCTAGGCTTTTTTTAGTCTTTTTTGAAAAATGGTCATTTGCCGTTCACCTCGCAGATTGGAGTTTCTGTCTACCGACAGGGATGATAGAGTGCGTTTTCAGCTCGCTGGTCAGGGAGGCTCTGGACTATGGTCGTGAACGATTCGGCATCCGAATCAAAAAGTTCTGTGCGCTTCTGGGTGATTATCCTGATCATCGGCGCCACGGCTCTTTATTTACGTCATCGGATCAAAAATCATCATTCGCTCACGACTTCCGCTAATGTTGCTCCGGTCGCTTCAGACGACGCCAGCCCTGTTGCGCTATCGACCCCAATATCAGCAAATCCTCCAGCCGCTGCGGCGGTGAATGCGCAAGTAGCTCCTCCTGAACTCAATAAAGCGGCCGACGCGGGTGGATCCGAAACTTGGCAAGTCTTTCAGGCAGGGAGCCTCTGGGGTTACAAGGATCGCGATGGCAAAGTGATAATCGAGCCCAGGTTCCAGGAGGCCGTGGCCTTCGCATCGGGCCGTGCTGTCGTGCGCTTCGGTGACAAATATGGGTTTATAGACGAGACCGGAGGCTTGGCGGTGCCTGCCGATTACGATTACGCTTTTGGTTTTCGCGGCAATAACGCTATCGTCGCCAAAGATGGCCAGTACATGATAATCGATTTGAACGGCCAACAGGTTTCTAGCAAAACATTTGATGTCGCTTGGCCGAGTGAAGACGGACTTGTGATGATCCAGGTTGATGGAAAATACGGCTTCGTAAATGCATCTGGCGAAGAAGTTTATCCCCCAGTTCTCGAAGAAACTTTCGGCTTTCAAGAAGGCCGAGCCGTCGTTAAACTCAACGGCAAGTACGGATATCTATCAAATACCGGCAGCATGGTCATAAGCCCCGAATATGAGTACGCTTGGCCGTTCAAAAATGGCGAAGCCCTCGTCCGCCAAGGCGATAAAATCATTGTCATCGACTTAAACGGGCGCTTCGTCCGCAATCACAGCAGCTAGCCCCATGGAGTCGTCGCTCAGCGAGCTTGCCTTCGGAAGCTCGCCATGTTGACCTAAGCGGGATGAAAACCGATCTCAGTCGAGTCGCGCAAGTTATGCGCCACTTCCGGATATTTAAGAGCGCAAAATCTGATAGCGTGGCAGACGCCATTCGTGATGCCGTTGCCGGAATTCAACTGGCGACGATGAACATTCCGCAAGCGTTGGGTTACGCAAAAATCGCCGGTATGCCGATCGTGACGGGGTTTTATTCTCTGCTCTTGCCGCTTGTCGCGTTTGCAGCTTTTGGATCATCGCGGTTTTTAGTGGTCGGCGCAGACTCGGCTACGGCAGCCATTCTCGCCGGTGGCCTCGCTCCGCTAGCAGAGCCCGCGAGTTTTCACTACATCACTCTGGCCTCGGCCGTCGCTCTCCTGACCTCGGGGTTTTTGGTTCTCTCGAGAATTCTAAAACTCGGTTTCTTGGCTGATTTCCTATCTCACACGGTGTTGATCGGCTTCTTGACTGGCGTTGGCTTTCAAGTGGCGGTTGCCGTTCTTGGAGATTTAACAGGAATCGAAATTCATTCGCGAAAAGTTCTTATCGCAGTGAGCGAATTGTGGCATTCGCCGATTCCGATTCAATCACTGCCTTTTTCCCTCTCTTGCATCGTGATCACTTTTATTTTAACGGCAGGCCGACTCGTTCCGCGGTTTCCGGCAGCCCTAATTGTGGTCGTATTGTCGCTGACGGCAAGTTGGTACTTTGATTTTGCAAGTCACGGCTTAATTCTCATCGGAACGGTGGCCTCGGGCCTACCGCACTTGAGCATCCCGCAAATCAACTGGGAAGAAATTCAGGCGATCGTTCCGCTTTCCGCTTCGTGCTTTGTTATGATTCTCGCACAAAGTGCGGCGACCGCGCGGGTCTATGCAGCAAGGCACCATCAAGACCTCGACGTCAACGCCGACCTCATTGGGCTCGCCGCCGCCAACGCCACGGCCTCACTCACCGGAACCTTTGTGGTCAACGGCAGCCCCACCCAAACGGCAATGGTTGAAGCTTCTGGAGGGAGAAGCCAGCTGGCGCAGCTCACGACCGCTCTCGTGGTCGTCGCTGTTTTGCTCCTATTCAGTGGTCCGCTTCAGTATCTTCCGCGTGCAGTTCTCGGCTCACTGATTTTCTGTACGGCCACTCGTCTGCTCGATTTCCGTGGACTGCTGCGGATCCGCAGCGAAAGTCGGGGAGAATTTGCCCTCGCGGTGATCACCGTCTTGGCGGTCATTTTAGTCGGTGTTGAAGAGGGGATCATCCTCGCCATCGTGCTCTCACTCTTGCGCATTGTTCAACACAGTTACAGACCTCACACCGGAATTTTAATTAAAAATAAACTCGGTTTATGGGAGCCAGCTCCCCTCGGCGATTGCTCAGCCAACAGCGTTCCGGGTTTGGTTATCTACCGCTTTGGAGCTTCGCTCTTTTACGCCAACTGCACTTTGTTTGCTGAAGAAGTTCGCCGCATCTCTAAGGTACACACTCCTCCACGATGGATCGTCGTCGACGCCGAAGCCATCACGAAAGTTGACTATACCGCCGCCCGCGTCCTCATCGAACTCCATCGTTCACTCGAGGCCTGCGGGGTCACCTTGGTCTTTGCTCGCGTCCAGCCTTATCTTCGCGCCGACATGGATCGCCACCACGTCAGTGGCGCAATCGGTGAGAAACGAATTTTTCCCCGCATCCACAACGCGATTGAGAGCTACCGAGAGATCTACGAAAAGCCGCAAGCCTAATTGACTATTTGTTGAATTGCCGTAAGATGCTGCGGTTATCTGACCTCTTTCCCAGGAGTCCGAAGTGAAAATTCTTGAAATTTACAAGTCGGTAGTTTTAGCAGGATTCGCAACTATCCTCGCGGCAGGCTGTGCGACGTCCGATAAGCAACTTGATGAAAAGCTCAAAGCCGAACCACCCGTTAAGAATCGCGCCGATCTGCAAAACCAAGCCGGTGGGATGGTGAAGGACTCAAACTTGAGCGCAGATCAAAAAGCGCGCCTTGGTCAACTGCAAAAAGAAACTCAAGCCAAGCTTGACCTCGTACAAGAAGAGTCGCTCAAGCTGCGTTCTCTGTTGATCAAGGATATGTTGACCAGCCCTTTCAACAGCGACGAAGTTGATGCGATCAAAAGTCGCATGAGAAAAGTCGAAGATCATCGCCTCGCGATTTTCTTTGATACCGTTGATCGGGCAAACGAGATCATCGGACGCGTCGATTTCCGACGCAAAGACGTGTTCTTCTTTCAACTGATGAATCAGTATCCCCCGCGCTCAGACGACTAATCTGATTATCAAATCTGATTTCGGTGGAGTGCAAACTGATGCTCTGACTAGGCCTCTGTCTTGCCAAGATCGCAGGCAGCATTGTCCAGGGCCGTCGTTACAACCCGACAGACGCAATACCCGTTTCTCCGTCAGGTATACCCTTTGCTCACTCACCCGTGTGGACTCGCGCCATTTGCGAGCTTCACATGATTGAGAGGGTTTGTGCAGGTTCAACTGTCTTTCTTTTCGACACTTGTCGTGCTTCTTTCAGCACAGCTGATTGTCGCGCTTCCCGCGAGAGCATCGCCGTGCCTCCTAGGCCAGGTCGATCGGCCGGAGACCCCGAATCTCGCGCCCGTAGCTTTCAGCGCACAGATTCGTCAAGAAAACGGCGGCGACGTTGCTCCTGATTTGCGCGGTGAATACTTCGAGGCAAGCTTTGAAGTTAAAACTCATGATATCAACGCCAAACCGATTTTAGGGCCCAAAGAATATCCTTACATGTACGACGTGGTCGAAGTTTTCATTTCTTCTTCAGCAAAGGGTTATCCATATTTCGAGATCGAACTTTCGCCCTTTGATCAAACGTTCGAAGTGAAAATTGTCGACCCTCACCATCCATTTATCAAAAACTATCACCTCGAAATCAGCACTCTGGTAACCCCGAGGGCGAATGGCTGGCGCGGCGACATCCGAGTTCCGCTCAAAAGCATCGGTTGGGACGGTCAACCTGAGTCTCTGATCGGCAATGCTTACTCGGTGCTCGGCCGTAAAGGACACCGTCACTACTGGAGTGCCTTTCCACTCCCGCAAACCAAGAGACCTAATTTCCATCAACCTCAAAGCTTTTTAAACTTACTCACTTGTTCACCAGGTGAACCCAAATGAAGATTAACGACTCAATCAAACGCCGCGACTTTTTGAAAATTTCGGGCGGACTGTCGGCTCAGCTGCTCCTGGGCTCTGTTATCGTAAGCGCCTTTAACGCCAAGCGAGCAGAGGCGCAGACAGCAATGCCGCTCACTTCGCTCACATCAGCGCTCAATCCAGCGCACGCGACGATCTTGGTCCCGACGAGCGAGCATTACGCTAAATACAATCTTTCCTTCAATAAACGAAAACAGCTCGCACCTCAAGTGCGCGTGATGGTGAGCCACCCAGAGGCGATTCAAACCTCGTTGGTTTGGGCAATTAGCAACGGAATACCTTTTGCCATTCGCTGCGGTGGCCACTCTTACGAAGGATTTTCGCAGAGTAAATCCATGGTCATCGACGTTCGCGGTTTGAATGAAATCAATCTCTCATCTGATCAGAAGTTGATATCAGTAGGTTCGGGGTTGGCGTTGGGGCAAATCTATAAGGCCCTAGCTCCGCATGGGCTAGCAATTCCCGCTGGATCATGTTTTCCAGTCGGCGTGTCGGGCCATACATTAGGCGGCGGCTTTGGACTGCTCGGTCGCAAGTTTGGACTTGCTGCTGACTCACTCGAGTCCGTTCAGATTGTGAACGCCGAAGCACAACTCATCACCGCAAACCGTCAAGAAAATCCAGATTTATTCTGGGCCCTGCGCGGTGGTGGTAACGGTAGCTTCGGTATCGTATCGCAGTTGAATTTCCGGACCAGCATGGTTGACCAGGTTGCGATCTTTGGCCGCTCTTGGCTTCTCACCGTCGACCAGGCGATTACTTTCATTCAAAACTGGCAAGCCTGGCTCACGGACCTCGCAGACGATATCACCTGCACTTTCCACATCGGCAAAGCTTCGAGTGGAATGATCAGCCTTCATCTCGCCGGTCTGTCAACGGGATCTGAAACGGCACTTAATCAAGAGCTCGATCGCCTGCAAAAGCAAAGTTTTGAGGCCCATTCCGTTTCAAGCAAAACTGTACCCTTTCTGAGCTCAGCCGCACACTTCAACGGACCGGACACGGGTTATCAATCGGTCATGATGAAAGCCAAATCCGATTACGTATCTCAGCCGATGACCGGCGAGGGCATTCGGGCGCTGCTTGAAGGGCTGATTGCAGCGCCCGGAGTGATCGGGGTCCTTGCTGATACCTATGGCGGAGCCATTAACCGTATCGAGCGTGACGCCACGGCATTTGTTCACCGGGGTACGACGCTTTATTCATTTCAGTACTTTATGCAGTGGTCAGGCAATACGCGAACCGCCCAAAACATAGAAATGCTTCGAACCCTTTACAAGAAAATGCGTCCGTTTGTTAGTGGTGAGGCGTACGTTAATTACTGCGATCTAGACCTCCCTAATTACGCTCAGTCGTATTGGGCCGAAAATTTGCCCAGGCTCGAGAGCCTGAAACTCAAGTATGATGCCAAAAACATCTTTCACCACGCACAAAGCGTTCCGCTGGGAGCAAAATAGTTGACGATATGAAGGGACTCGCGTGTATTGGGTCTCGTGGCCATACTGCTCAGTGCTCAAAACGTTGAAAAATCCTTCGCGGCGCAAAATCTATTTCGCCGCCTCAGTTTTGGATTGGAAACGTGCGATCGAGTCGGCTTGATTGGACCAAACGGCGCCGGAAAATCGACTCTCCTCAAAATTCTTGCCGGCGAAATAGATGCCGATGAAGGCGAAATTGTTCGCAGTCGAGGCCTGTGCGTAGGCTACCTTCCGCAAAGTCCGAGTTTTAAGCCCGGCGCTACGATCTATGAAGCGTTGCTCGAAGGTGCGAGCGATCACGACGACCAAAGTGCGGTCCATGAGTGGATGGCGAAGTTAAATCTCAACTCCGATAGCCGAGACGAATCGACGCCAGTTGATACGCTTTCGGGCGGGTGGCAAAAGCGCGTAGCCCTCGCTCGCGAGCTGGTACGCAGACCAAATCTTCTTTTACTCGATGAGCCGACCAACCATCTCGATATCGAGAGTATTTTATGGCTTGAGGAACTCTTGCAGAAAGCCAGTTTTGCGACGGTGACCGTCACCCACGACCGAATGTTTCTCGAGCGAGTGGCAAACCGCATTTTTGATCTCGATCGAAAAAATCCTGACGGACTGCTCGTCGTTCGCGGTGGCTACGTCGATTACGTCGAAGCCAAAGAAAATCTCATGCAAGGTCAGATTGCGCGCGAAGAAACTTTGCAAAATACACTTCGCCGTGAAACGGAGTGGCTCAGGCGCGGAGCCAAAGCACGAACTACCAAGCAAACCGCGCGTATTGACCGGGCGCACGAACTCGGTGATGAAGTGCAAGACCTGAATTCGCGCAATCAAAATCGCACCGCACGGATTGACTTCCAAGCCGAAGACCGGCATCCGCAGCGCCTTATCGAAGCCACCGGAATCACAAAGTCTTTCGGCTCCCATATGATTTTCTCGGCGACGGACATTTTGATCACTCCAAAGACGCGATTAGGGCTCCTCGGCCCCAACGGCTGCGGTAAATCGACGTTGATCCGAGTTTTACTAGGTGAGGAGCCGGCAACTGCCGGCAGCGTTAAGCGGGCTGAGCGTTTAAGTGTTAGTTATTTCTCGCAAGTGAGCGACAACGAACTTGATGGCGAGAAATCTGTGCAGCAAAATTTAGTCGGAAGCGGAGGTGGAGATTTCGTCAACTACCGCGGCGACTTTATTTTCGCTCGTAGTTATCTGAGTCGCTTTCTGTTTCGCCCCGAGCAAATGGACATGCCGGTGAAAAAACTCTCTGGTGGAGAAAAGAGCCGGCTGCGCTTGGCGCAGCTTATGCTCCACTCAGTGAACCTCCTGATTCTCGATGAACCGACCAACGATCTTGACCTCGCAACCCTGCGCGTACTTGAACAATCCCTCCAAGATTTTGCCGGCGCCGTCATTCTCGTGACTCATGATCGCTACTTTCTTGATCAGGTCGCCAACGATATTCTCGCCTTTACTAAAAATGCCAGTGGAACACCCCAACTTGAACGCTTTGCAGATACACTGCAGTGGGAAAATTGGATCAGCCAAAATGCAAAGGCTTCCAAGGCAATTAACGTATCAAGGTCCAAGGAAAAATCAAAAAACCGCCTCGGTTTTAAGGAAAAACGCGAACTCGAAGGAATCGAGCCGGCAATCTTGAAGGCCGAGTCGCGATTGACCGAAGTGCAAAGCGAAATGCAGCATCCCACAAATCTTGTCAATAGTTCCAAACTTGTTGAACTTACCGATGAGATGGCTAGGCTCGAAAAGGAAATTGTGCGCCTTTATGCACGTTGGGCTGAACTCTCCGAGTCATAGGAGCCGCCCTTGCTTTTCGCAGCAAATGCTCTCAAACTCGAGTGGTATTAAAACTGATTTTACCAAGAAGGAGTACACAATGGCATTGCGACTTGGCGATATCGCTCCCGACTTCACTCAAGAATCAACTGAAGGCCCGATTTCGTTTCACAAATGGCTCGGCACGAGCTGGGGAATTTTGTTTTCTCACCCCAAAGACTTCACTCCCGTATGCACAACGGAACTCGGCGAAGTCTCGCGCTTAAAAGGTGAGTTTGAAAAACGAAATGTCAAAGCGATCGGTCTCAGTGTCGATCCACTGGCAGATCATAAAAAATGGGCTGCAGACATCGGCGAGACTCAAGGGCACGCGCTGAATTTTCCGTTGCTAGCTGACGCCGACCGAAAGGTTTCGGGTCTCTATGACATGATTCATCCCAACGCGAATGATACTCTGACGGTTCGTTCGGTGTTCATTGTTGATGCGAATAAAAAAGTGCGTTTGATCTTAACTTACCCGTCGAGCATGGGACGCAATTTTGTCGAAATTCTCCGCGCGATCGATTCGCTCCAGCTCACCGATAAGTACAAGGTCGCGACTCCCGTCAATTGGAAGGACGGTCAAGATGTGATCATCGTCCCTTCTCTTCAGGACGAAGCTGAGATGAAAAAGCTTTTTCCTAAGGGCTATAAGGTCATCAAACCTTACCTTCGCACCACTCCTCAACCAAATAAGTAAAGTTACTTGGCCGCTGCTTTTTTCGAGCAGCGGTCTTGCAAGACCGCGTTGATGTTCCCCTGGCGAGCCTGAA
>JAYTRM010000285.1:0-6907 GCA_043746165.1 Bdellovibrionales bacterium
CAGCTCGCAGATCAGGTGAGGCGCAGATTTGTACCGACCAGTACTTAAGTTCCACTCCGTGTAGCTTGTCAGTGAAATTTTGCGTTTTCTGCCGGTTAAATTTTTGAGTTTAAGAATTGAAACTTTTATACTTTCGCGCTCAGGTACGAACATCGTGAGCTCAGACTGAATTCCCCGACTGATGTGCTCGAATTTGGAAAATCCAAAGCCGTGGTGAATAAGGTAATTAGATTTTTCACGGATCGGAAGCGGAGTTGGAGTCCAGTATTCGCGGCTCTCTTCGTCGCGAAGATAGATGATCTCCCCCGGAGGATCACTGACCGGATCATTTGACCAAGGCGTGAGGCGGTTGGCTTGACTATTTACCGACCAGGTCATACCCGCACCTGTTTCGCTCACTTGAAACCCGAAGCCTGCGCCGTTGCCAATGACATTGATCCAAGGTGCCGGTGTCCACCGGCCGTGGTCGAGGACGATCGTGTAGCGCTTGCCGTCTGGAGAAAAGCCACCGTAGCCGTTAAAGTTTCTTAGCTCGGGCACAGTTAAATTCTGAATATTTGTGCTTTCGTGCTGAGCAAGCGGAAGTCGCATGGGCTGCTCGAGCTCCGGCTTCTGCGCAAACGTTTTGCCAATTTGCTCTTTCAGGGGACGATCGGCTACGAGTGACACCCGGGCAACGGCGCGCAAGAAAGAGCGTTGATCGGCGGGCGTGAAATCGCTTCGCAGTAAAAACACGCCGCCAGGCTTGTTAAGCCAAGCCTGCGAGCCGGTGGTGAGAATCTGCTGGAGAATTTCGTCTTGGAGCCCTTGCAGGTAAGTCGGGCCTTTTTCATTAAATATGACAAGGTCAAAGCTTAGGCCCTTGAGTCTCAGGTACTCGTGACAGCGCAGTAGCTTTCGGATCATCGGCAAATCTTTTGATTCAGCTATAGAAATAGTTACGATCGGCAAGTCGCCGCTGATGCCGTATTGCCAGAGCAACCTTTGAGCTTTGGTGTGCAGCTTTAAGTCGAGTGCTTGAGGTCTGAGGCCTGCGTCCGAATAGAGAATCTTTTCTGCTAATCTTTGAAAGAGATAGGCTGTATCAGGATCAATGTTGAGATGGCGAAGATCGACTCGCGATTTCGTCCAGGCTACTTTGCTTTCGCGCTCAAAGGAGTGAATGTCGTGGTAACGATCGGCAAGATCGACCGCCTGGGCACGATCGTTGGCAACGCCTGTCGTAAAGCTAAGTTTGACGGATTCTCCGGGCCTGAGTTCAACCTTCACGCGTAGCGAGAAGATCGGATCGAGGGTCGCGCCCGTGGTATCGCTTAAATCCCGGCTTTCAAAAACCGCGACCGGATTACGAGTTGAATGCCCGCGTCCAATAAAGCGTGAGCGATCTGTTTCGTATTGAATGCGACCAGCAAGTGTCTGGTTGCAAACAACCGTATGGAGGGCCCAAGACTCAGCTTCATGCAGCGAACGTTTACGCCGCTCTGCGAGCAGCGTGTTTCGCGACGGAAGAAACTCGGTTTGAATGAACAGTTTGCTAAATGCCATGTGATCAGTATCTGCAGCTCTCGTCGCCAAGACAGGCTCAAGGTAACTCGTCACTTCAAGAGTGCGCGTGTCGCCTGACTGGTTGAGCAAGGTGAGGAAGCGAATTTCTACGTTGTCCTCCGGGGCGACAAGAATTTCGGTGAGCGAGGAAATGTCGCCGTCGCGGCGCCGGAACTCCACTTTGTCTTCGGCGAAGATCACGTGATAGTCGTCGGGTACCGACTGCGTCGTTGGCTGAAATGTGCTCGACCAAACTCTTTTCTGAGAGACATCCTTGACGTAGATAAAACTGCCCCAGTTGTCACGTGTAGGATCTTCGCACCAGCGCGAAACAGCCTGTGTGCCGCATTTCGAATAGCCGCCGCCGGCCGAAGACACCATGACGGTGTAGGTGCCGTTTGAAAGCAGCTGCACGCGTGGCGTGTTGGTGTGGGGATCTGAATACTGCCTGGTTTGCACTTTGAAAGTCGGCCGGTGGTCGCTTTCGAGTTCGACTTGAGCGGCTTTAGGAACGAGCGCCGGAACTCCACGGGGGATTTGCTCTTGCAATAAGAGACGAGTCGCTTTTACGCACGGTTCGGCATGGAACCGTTTCTGCATGATATTGCGATGGAGTACGTTGTCGATGGCAACGAGGCTCATGCCTTGGTGATGCGCCATGAATGATTTAATAAAAGCAAATTTTTGATCTTTCGGAAGGCGTTCGGCGGTGTAATCGATGGCCTCATAGAAACCGTAATCGGCGAGTGCCCCGAGCTTGATGAGGCGCTTAAGATTACCAATCACGGACGTCGGCTGGACCATCGCTCCTAAAAGCGTCGAGTATGGCGAAACGACTAGATCTTGGGTCAAGCCTCGTTTGAGACCGAGGCCGGGAATACCAAAGGGCCCGTACTGATAGTTGAGCTGCAAATCGCGGGCATTGTAGCCGGCCTCTGAAACGCCCCATGGAACTCCCTGCTCGGCGCCATAACTCATTTGCCTCAGTAAAACTGTTTGGTAGGTCTCGTCGAGAAGTGTGTGCTCGTAACTGCGCATGACGAGTAACGGCATCATGTACTCAAACATCGAAGCCGTCCAAGAGACCAGCGACCGACCCGTGTTCGTCGGAACAAGCTGCCGTCCTAACTGGAACCAGTGCTTTTGCGGAACATCGCCTTTGGCGATTGCGGTAAAGCTAGCCAGACGTGATTCAGAGGCTAAGAGATCGTAGACTGCTTTGTCGTGTGTTCCCTCAAGTGGATTGTAGCCGATTGAAAAAATATTTCTCACTTTGTCGAGCAAGAAAGTGAAATTCATTTCGGTGAATAGTTTTTGCAGGGTTTGGATCGCGCCGTCGGCGTCGAGTAGGAGCTGCTCGATCGCACGTTGTCCGTCGCGGAGCGGCGAAAGAAACCACTCTGGCTCAAACCCATCGAGTTCGGCTAGAACAATTTGATATTCCTTTGCAAGGTGGGCAAACGCACCGAGCTTATCGAGTCGATCTATAGCACGGCGAGCTTGCTCGGAGTCGGGAATCGAAAAACCAACTCTGGCCCAAGGAGCAAAGGTGAGTAGATCTTTGATGGCATTCTGCACGTGGGAAATCGATAAATCCATCCAGTAGAGTCGGCCTTGGCCCGATTCGGAATTGTGGTCATCTGGCGAAACAACGGCGCGCAAGTGTTCGAGACTACCGCCGAGATCATGAAGGCGTGAGACCCATTGGGTAGCCAAAGTCGGGGTTTGCACTGCGAGCAACTGCTCTTCGCAAAGCGCTAAAGATTGTGTGACGCGGTCGATTGCCGGGTCGAGTTTAGCATTGGACTTGAGCTCGGCGAGCGCGACCGCGAGCGTATCCCTAAATCCAGCTAAGAGTTCGCGATCGATGACCGGAGCGTTTGGTAGTTCCAGGCATGCTTGTTTCGTCGTGATGAGATACCCGGCTAAGTTTCCGCTGTCGACGGTTGATACGTATTTTGGATAGAGTGGTGCGATTGTGACGGTGTCATACCAATTGAGAAAATGACCGTTGAATTTCTCCATCTTGAGCATCGAAGCCAGCGTGAGTTTTAAGCGTGCCATGAAATCTGCTGATGTCACGTAACCAAAGTCTCGCGCAGCAATGAGCGAAAGCAAGTAGATGCCGATATTGGTCGGTGATGTCCGGTGAGCCACGACTGGTTTAGGGTCGGTTTGATAGTTGTCGGGCGGAAGAAAATTATCGGCATCGGTCACAAATGTATCAAAGAAATTCCACGTCAGGCGCGCCAGCAATCGCATGAGTTTTCTATCCTCGGCTTTTAGCGGAAGTTGCGTGCGCTTGATTTTTCGGTTAAGGAATTTCGCTATCACTGGGTAGCAAATCCACGACGCTAACAGCGGCGCGGAAAAAAGAAGCGAAGTCGTGTCCCAAATTCCAATTCCAAGGGCGATCGCGAGCAGAGCAAGCTCAGTCGGCCAAACTGTTTGCCAGAAAGGCAGCCTTGCTTTTTTGACTTTTGATTCTTCGCTCGAAGCGGTCGACCACTCAAGAAGCTTGGTCTTTGAAACATGAGCTCGATAGACGACGCGCGCGATGGCGTCGAGGGCGATGTAACTTTGATGAGCGAGAAAAATGAAGTAAAGCGCAGCTTGCCAAACGGGATTGAGAAACTCTTCGATCGGAGTCGAGATGACGATGCGTTCACGACTTCGGCTCCGATTGAGCCAGCTTCCGCAGATGGAAGTCAGCGAGGGAAACAGAATAATCGCGAGTCCCGTGCCGGTCCAAAAAAGAGAAGAACCAGGTAAGACAGTACAGCCGAGGATAAACAATGCCAGAAGTGATGGCGCGACGAGGCTGCGCCTTAAGTTGTCGAAAAGTTTCCACCGCGCGACAAATGGAATGATGCTTTTTACCATCTCGCCGTTGGCATTGGGCACCCATGGCAGGATCCATCTGCCGACCTGCCAGTCGCCACGAATCCATCGATGCTGGCGGCGAAAAAACGTACTGTAGGATTGTGGATAATCGTCATAAAGCTCAATGTCGCTGACCAGCGCGACGCGAGCAAAAATGCCTTCATAGAGATCGTGGCTCAAGACCATGTTTTCCGGAACTCGACCTTTCAGGGCGGCTTCGAATGCATCGATGTCGTACAGTCCTTTACCGGTATAGGACCCCTCAGCGAAAAGATCTTGATAAACATCCGACACCGCTGTCGTGTACGGGTCAATTCCGCTGTAACCCGAAAAGGCCCGGGCAAAGTGAGACTTAGCTGAGCTTTCCAGTGCGATACTAATTCGCGGCTGTAAGATTCCGTAGCCTTCCGTCACGCGGCCGACTTCTGGGTCAAAAATGGGCTGGTTGAGCGGGTGAAAGATGGTTCCGATGAGTTTGCTGGCGGCGTCCCGCGGAAGTTGGGAATCCGCATCAAGCGTGATCACATAACGAACTCCGCGGAATAAATCTCGAGAAGCGGTCAGGACTTCAAAGCTCGTGTCGTTTGCTCCACGCACAAATTTATTAAATTCGTGGAGTTTGCCTCGTTTTCGTTCCCAACCCATCCAGATCTTCTCACCTGGGTTCCAAAGACGCTTGCGGTTGAGGAGAAAGAAAACGTCAGCGGCTCCGGTCTTTGCATATTTCCGATTCAGATCAGCGATTCCTTCGACCGCCGACCGAATGAGAAATTTGTCTCTCGGGAGAGTTTGGCTTGCGGCATCAGTATAATCTGTTAGCAAACCAAAGATGAGCTGCGGATCGGCATTACCAAGGTAATGGATCTCCAGCTTCTGAATGAGTTCTTGAATGGCTTTGCTTCCCGCTAGCATGCAGGGAATAACGACGGCGGTGCGACCCTGCTCAGGAATACCAAGTGAGAAATCCATTTTTGGCAGCTGGCGTGGTGATACTAAATTAGTCACCACAAAATTCATCAGACCAACGGCAAGGTCGCTGAGCGGAAGAGTCAGAAGTATGGCAAGCGCCACGAGGTCCGAAGGCAACAAGCCATGCGACCAGCCGTAGTGCAGAGGAAAGGCGATAAGTCCGACAAAGAGCGCGCCCAGCAAAGGAAAGTAAAGTTTCGAAAACACATCGCGTTTCGATGGAATATTTAGCTTTCGCGAACGGGGAGAGATTGCTTTTTGAGTTTGAGTTTGGCCCTGATCGATGAGGTAAAAACCCACGTGGGCTCGCCGCTGGTCTTGGGGGTTGACTAGCGCGGACTGGGCGGCAAGTGCGACTGCCGTCTCGGCAATTTCAATTTCGCTCTTGCCCGTCGATTTGCTGATTTTTTCGACGATATGACGGTACTGATCCCGCGTCGAAAAGGTCATCTTGGCATAACTGAGCTGTGGGTCATTTTCCAGCACGCGATCGACGAGGCTGACGCTTTCAAAAAACTCCTGCCAGTTCAGGCTTGAGAGAAGCCGCATGCTCGTAATGATGTTGGCGATGCTGGCTTGATTGGAGGCCTGAGTTTGGTGGTCAACATGGACTGCGAGTTCAGTCGTTGAGTTCTGATGCGAGAGATGCTTTTCAAGGGCTTCGAACGCCGGCCAATGCTCGGGGCTCAGGTCGCGAAGCCGCTTGGCAAGTTGCGCGATGAAAGCGCAGCCAATTGGGATCGAATACCCACAAGCTTCGGGTAACTGGGCAAGCAGCGTGTGAAACTTCACGTCGTCTGCGGGCGCCTCCATCAATTGGTCGGCAAACACGTCAGCCTGGCTCCGCTTGTTTCGATCCCAAGCGAGACGAACGGCAAATCGTCTCAGGTTTTCAACTAAAACTAAGCGCAACGTGATGGCAAGCGCCCACAGTTCGCCGATTCCTAGAGCGGTTGTCTTTTGGTAACTCTGAATGAATCGGCGAAAGGTGTCAGCCTCAAGGTGGCTATCCGTGTGCGCGACAAAGGCCATTGCCAGAGCATAAATTCGTGGATAGCCTTCGAGATCCCCGTGATCGAGCTTTGGAAGCTCCTTATAGTACCGGGGCGGAAGATCGAGACGAATTTCTCGCAATTGTTCTTCTATAATGTGGAAGTTATCAACGAGCCACTCGGCCCCAGGCGAAAGGGCCTCCTTTTCAGTGATGGCCGAAGCTAATTCGCGATAACAAGCAAATAACTTTTCACCATTTTCCTGCATTCGAGGAAGTAGGGGCTCACTGAGCTGCGGGTTATGACTGACTTTCAATTCTGTCGCAAGAATGCCTGCATATTCTTCCAGGCGTTCAGCACTATAATTTTCACTGCGAATTGGATTTTCGAGTTCCAGATGATTTCTACTGAGATTTCTGTCGTTTTCGGCGTAGGACCCCGCCGCTTGCGGCGAGGGATATAAGCGGGGGTTGAAGGGGGCGTAGCCCCATTCTCCACCTAGGCTCCTAGCCCGACGG